>NZ_JBGOOO010000121.1:0-1067 GCF_041439695.1 Vibrio sp. FF266 | reverse complement strand
TCGTTAGTGATTGTACTCACTTAACTCAGTGTCCAAAACTTCTGGTGCGGATCACCCTTCTTAGAAAGAGATCATTGGGACAATATTGACGATACCAAGTTTACAGAGCTAGAGAGCCAAATCTCTGCGCTACCAACTGAAGCTGAAGCGTTTAATTCTGATGAGCAACTTAATCACTTATCACACCGCTTCGATAGCTTGGTGTTAACCATGCAATTGGACCTGTTAGAGAAAGGTATGTTGTCCGAAACAAGCCGCGGACGAGTGGTTGAGTTTGCTGAGCAGCTTGAAGCGAAATCGACGATTCCAGCAGTACAAGCGCAGCTGCAACTTATCCAAGATATTCAGACCCAAGAGTTTTGGCAGGATATCCATTTAGTGACGCTTGAAGAGCTACGTCGTAAGTTACGAAATCTAATGTTTGCGTTGGACAAAGATAAAAAAGAGATGGTGTACACCAACTTCGAAGATGAAGTTCAAGGTGTCCATGACGTGACAAATGTGTACAAGAATCCAAGCGTTGATTTAGCCCAGTATCGCAAGAAAATTGAGCTCTATATTCAAGATCACCAAGATCAGCTAACGATTCAAAAGCTCAAGCGCAATAAATCCATCACTCAAGCTGATTTAGACGTCCTAGAAGGCTTATTACTGGATGCAAGCGGTATGAGTGATGTGGAAGCTTACCGTGAGAAGATCTTACAAGAGAAGCCGCTAGGCACGTTTATCCGTGAACTCATCGGTTTAGACATGAATGCAGCCAAAGAAGCATTCAGCAGTTTCCTTGATGAAGAGTCTTACAACGCGGAACAGATTCAATTCGTCGATCAAGTGATCGATTACTTAGTTAATAACGGCATTCTCGATATGTCACAACTCTTCGAGCCACCATTTACTGATAACCACGGCGAAAGCGCCTACGGCTTCTTCGATGAAGGAACTGTAGTGGAGCTGTTTGGAGTGATTCGCAAAGTGAATGCGAATGCTGTGGTTGAAGAGAGCCAGAGTGCATTGATCTGCTCCAGCAGGACTGGACACTACATTAAGCGACATTTCGTTGTTCAAAG
>NZ_JBGOOO010000120.1:0-1074 GCF_041439695.1 Vibrio sp. FF266 | reverse complement strand
CATCCGTCTTGTTTCATCTTTTCAACCGCGTCGGTTTTCTTCTTATCCTCCAGTGCTAAATACACTTGTCTTGCCGCTTGCTCTGTCGGATGGTCTTTGGTGTAAGAGAACTCAGGTCTTTCGAGCAGCAGCGCTTTAAAGGTCATGCCTAATTGGTCGGTTTGGTCCGTGATAAAATGATTCAACGCTAAAAATCTCGCTAACTTGTCTTTATCTTTAGGGTGAAGGACGGCATCGTTTTGCGCTTCGATATGCACCGAGTGAAACCAGGCCATTTGTTCGGTCGCCGATAACGTTTTAGGGCTTGAGACAGTCGTTTGAGTGTTATTTGGCAGTGGCTTTGGTTTGGGTTTGTCGGGCCTTGCTTTTGGTTCGTTGTACCATCGCCACCCTGGAGGAGGTTCCTGAGCAAGAGCGGGATGGAGGTGAGCAAGCAGCGTTAGGGTAATGACGTAAAGCCATGTTTTTTTCATCATCATAGGCCTTGGTTAAGTGCGGCAAAGCGATTAAGAGGTTACACACTTGGGTCTTTCGCGTAAGTGGCGCATCTGCTGTGGTGATGGATTGCGCAGCGTGAGTAAGTACTGAAGGTATTTATCGTGCAGCAAAGCGTGGTGTTTCGACCACATACCTTACTCACTACTAAAGTAGTGAGTCTGTTTCTCAATGTTTTCTATCAGCTCTCGATATTCATCCAGCCTTTTCGTGATGTCGGGATAGTGGTCTAGCTGTTTGATGTGTATCACATCACTTGGAATGAGGCGTAAAAGCGTCAAGGTGTTGAGTAAAAAATTTTGAAGGGGTTTGATAAGCATAACGATGTCCTTCTTGAGCATTGAGGTGTGTATGTCATGGTGTGCCGTTGGTATAGAGCCGCCTGTTATCCGCCCGTGGCACTTTGAAGTCGTTGCTTGATTTCATCAAAGTTGGGGAGCTTGGTGTTGGCACGCATTTCCGGGTAGAACTCTTTAAAATCAATGTGTTCAAAATTGATTTGACCCAGTTCTTCGGGCGTAATGGCGGCGCAGGTGGGATTTTTAGCACTGCCTAACCGTTTACCCAGTTGCTGAAGAG
>NZ_JBGOOO010000119.1:0-1080 GCF_041439695.1 Vibrio sp. FF266 | reverse complement strand
GGGCGCATCGGTTTGCCCACCGAAGCGGGATTGAAAACCATCAGCTACGACCAGCTTCAAGAAGATTATGCGTTGCGCTTTGGAGAGTTTATTTCGCCGAAGTCCTTTGCTAAAGCGGTGAAGTATCTAAAGCGTGCCAGCTATTTTCACAGTGAGCGGATCAATGTGTGTGTCGACCAAGACGAAGGGACGATACGCAGTGCACCCGCGTACAAACAGTTTACACCTCGCTTCTTTAATGACTTAAAAGTCGTGCGTTACACCAACATCAGCGAATTGATCCTCGCAACACGGGAACGCCAGACAAAGAAAGGACTGAGCTTTCAATGGCTCTCTTTCCGTAAGATAGCGTCAGGGATACAAGAGATCTTCAATGCGTCAACGTTAAACACCTATGCGCAATCAACCTCAGCCTTCTTTAGTGAGTATCAACCGGACCTGGCCCCTAATTAAAAAGACACGTTCGTCTCCGCGAAGGCGGAGGGATCAGCACGTCTGAACCTTAGCCTACCCTGCTCTATCTCTCATTTTTCTGGTTTCTCCCAACAGGTTATTCAGGGTTATCTTGCGCACGCAGTCTCATTCGGAAGGGATTTCTCTATTCACGGTTTTTTATAAGAAAGGCCGTGCAAGAAAGGAAGGATAAAAAAGACCGCTACAATGGCCATCAATAAGGGGCTGCGCTTATGAACACTACGTATAAAGATAAATAATTAAATCAATAGAAAAATAAATACTTAAGGACAAGCAAAAAAAACGGCGCGGCAACCTTCTTTTGTCATACGACAGGGACCTTCTTCGATTAAACGCTGAGTCAGGTGGCTCCCTTTCATCATCTCCTTACTTAACGTCCACCTTCATCCGGATGGTATGGCTTAGCAGGGCGAGGGTTTTTAGTGCTGTCAATATTGCAGCCTAAAAAGAGCAGTATGGCGCTGTGAGAGGCTTTCTTCTTAATTTCATTAAATGGTCACGGTTCTTATTCAGCCGCTTAAGCTTACTGCTTTACAAAATGAATGGCCCCTTGAATACTAAGATTAGCGTTTCGATTTATCAGCGTCAGAGGGTAATTCAAACTCA
>NZ_JBGOOO010000118.1:0-1113 GCF_041439695.1 Vibrio sp. FF266 | reverse complement strand
TTGATGATAGGCGTCCCTATGATAGCCAAAGGCATTTTAAAAGGCGGTCAAGAAGTCATGTCGAGCATGAACTACCAGCTCTCGAGCATGATTAACTCGACCAATGCCAGAGCGAGCGCTGCAGCGTCCACGGGTAATCTGGATTTTGGCAGTATGCAGATTGACAACCACAGCATGAACAACACCCATGCCAATAAGTTTGATACCAATACCCTCGCCAACCAAGGTCACAGCTACACCCAAAACCCAGACGGCTCGGTGACCACACAACACGGAGATGGGCGCACCACCTACGACAGCTCACAAACCACCAGTCGCGGCAACATCAGCGCCAACACACAAAGCATGCTGCAAGAGAGTGTGGCAAATGCCCGCAGCCAAACGCAGCAAAACCTTGAACAAACCAGTACCCAACTGAGTCAAACCATCCAAGGAGGCGCTGCGCTGAGCGACCGCTGGCATGATAGTGTGAGTAAAAACCTGGCTTACGGTGAAGGCAATACCAGTGGTTTTAATACTCAAGTCAACCAAGGTATGAATGACATGCAAACGGCGGTTGACAGCGTGATTCAACAAACGGGTTGGACGATAGACCAATCAAAAGCTTACCTGCAAAGTGTCTATGGCGGCTTCGAGGGTGGCCTAGGAACAGGCAAAGGGGCATCGCCATTCAATTTGGGCGCCAGTGGCGGCGTGAAATGGTCTGATGATGAGCGTACGGCTTACAGCAATATGAATGCCGAGCAAAAGCAGCAGCTTGAGCAAGCCACGCAGCAATACACCGAAGGGGCCAATGCCGTGACCAGTGCCGGCACGCAGGTGGACAATAAAGACACCCGAACGTCGGTTGAGCAGTTTGCGCATGATTTTGCAATTAATGCCAGCAACACCAAGTCTCTTGGTGCTAGCGTGATGCAAAGCCAATCGGACTTGAACGCCCTCTCGAATACTCAAACGCGCCTAAACTCTGGCAGTGCCAGCTTTACGGCCAATTCAATCCAAGGCTTCCAGAATTACTTGGAAACGACAGCTAAATTAGAACAACCAGACGTCCAACGCCTAATGACCGCTTACCAACCGGAAGATATTGCCGAGGCGAAAGAGCAATGGCAA
>NZ_JBGOOO010000117.1:0-1203 GCF_041439695.1 Vibrio sp. FF266 | reverse complement strand
TCGCGTACACCAACCAGGAGCGAGACACCATCACCGAACACATCCGTGTCGGTTTAATGAAAAAGAGTGAGTTAGGCAAAGAGAACGTCATCGCAACGAGGCTACGCTCAATCGGCGCGACGGGGGAAGAGCTCACCACCATGATGCCGTATCAAAAAGGCTTGATACTGAGCACCAAGCCCGGTGAGTACGCGGCAATCACTCACGTTGACTCTGAGCATGGCGTAGTAACACTTCAAGACGCAAGTACAGGTAAGACAAGGCCGTTCTTACCGCGTAACCGTGATCACCGTTTCACCACCCTGTTCTCTACGTCAGAAAAGCCACTTTCAACCGGCGATAAAATCATCACCCGTTTTACCGATAAAGAGCGCGGCATTAAAGCCAACGTGGAGTACCGCATCACGCAAGCGAATACAGACAGTGTTATCGCTCAATCTAAGACAGGACAAACACTCAGCCTTAACCCTAATGCGCTTAAAGACGGGCACTGGGACTACGCCTACAGTCGAACCGCAGACATGGCGCAAGGATCCACCTATCAACACGTCATTAGCGCGATACAAAGCAAAGGCGCACTGACCAACTTAAGACGCGCCGGTATCGATGTGACTCGTGCCAGTCAGCACATTCGGCTCTATACCGACAACACAAAACAATTGGTCAAAAGCTGGCTTTCTAAAGAGAGCCATAAAGCCAGTGCGATAGAAACCCTCAACCAAATTCCACCCAAAGACACCACCTACTTTAACCGTAATGCACTCCCTCATGAGGACGTCCGGTTCCAAAATAAAAGCGGTGACTTTGACTACAACACATTTAGGGAGCACATCAATACGCAGCTACCAAAATACACCGAAAGCCTCGCCATTCAGTTATTAGGCCAGCCGAATCAATCCAAATCAGACCGGGATTATTTAACCTTTGGTATTGGAAAATCGGCCATTAAAGTCACCTTAACTGGAGAGCATCGCGGGTATTTCAAAGACTACACCACAGGCGAAAAAGGCGCATTGATTAACCTAATCATGAGTCATAAGGAAATGAATTATAAAGCCGCGATGAATGAAGCGCACAAGATGATCAACGAACCGGAAAAATATCAACTGGAGGAAAACAGTAAACACGACAAATTACTGAGCACCACCCCAAGGCATATTGCGCAGTTTGAAGAACGGGCTAAGGATTATATCAATCAAAGCT
>NZ_JBGOOO010000116.1:0-1230 GCF_041439695.1 Vibrio sp. FF266 | reverse complement strand
TGATCTGCTCCAGTAAGACTGGACACCGCATTAAGCGACATATTGTTTTTCAAAGTTAACTGGGCTTAGATACCCAAGAGCACTGTGCCTTCTTGTTCGATTATAATCAACTTCGATGTATTCAAAGAGTGCTTGACGCATCTCTTCTCGGGTCATTATCGGCTCGTATTGGACGGCTTCTACTTTCATTGAGTGGAAAAAGCTTTCAACACAAGCGTTGTCCCAGCAATTTCCCTTCCTACTCATACTTTGCTTTAGATTATGAGCTGCGATTAAGTCGCGGTAGTCTTTTGAACAATATTGGCTACCTCTATCACTATGGATAATCACTTCTTCTGGCATACCTCTGCGGAACAATGCCATTGATAGCGCATCACAGACCAGAGTTGCGGTCATTCTGGTACTCATTGACCAACCAACTACTTGCCGTGAGTACAAGTCGATAACAACGGCTAAATACATCCAGCCTTCGCTTGTCGCTAGATAAGTGATATCTCCAGCCCATTTTTGGTTTGGTGCTGTCGCATTAAAGTCTTGCTCAAGCAAATTCGGGGCTACAGGAAGTCTATGCTTACTGTCTGTCGTACATTTGAACTTACGGGCGGCCTTCGCGACTAAGCTCTGGCGCTTCATGCTCGCGGCAATGGTTTTTACATCGTGCTTATTACCATTTGCCTCAAGTTCTTTTTGAATGCGCCTTGCACCGTCGCGTTCCTTTTTATCATCAAAGACTTCTCGAACTTTGTTATCAAGCTGCTTGCGGTGCTCGTTGCGTTGAGTGACTTTATGGCGATTATCAATCCAATAATAAAACCCACTTCGAGAAACCCCAAACACCTTAGCCATACGGATAATCCTATATTGCATCAGGTGTTCGAGCATAAACTCATAGCAATCTATTTTAGATTTTTCGCGAAGTAGGTGGCGGCCTTTTTTACGATATCTAGCTCTTCAGCTTGCTCTGCTAATAATCGCTTGAGCTTGGCATTTTCAGTGGCGAGTTCTCTTTCTCTATCGCTGATTTTCGCATCTTTTTTGACGGCTTTACGCCACCCATAAATTTGAGATTCATATAGTGAAAGCTGTCGTGCGGCGGCAGCGACACCGACTTTCTCTGCTAACTTAAGCGCTTCGGCTTTAAATTCAGGAGCATGTTTAATTCGTGTTTTCTTAGTTGTCATTGTTCACCTCGTTAGTGATTGTACTCACTTAACTCAGTGTCCAAAACTT
>NZ_JBGOOO010000115.1:0-1243 GCF_041439695.1 Vibrio sp. FF266 | reverse complement strand
TGATCTGAACCAGTAGTTTTGGACACTGCGTTAAGTGAGTACAATCACTAACGAGGTGAACCATGACAAACAAGAAGAAACGTATTCTCCACTCTCCTGAATTCAAAGCCGAAGCTCTGAGGTTAGCAGAGAAAGTAGGTGTAGCTGCCACCGCAAAGCAGCTCTCGCTACATGAATCTCAAATCTACGGCTGGCGTAAAGCTGCAACGAAAGACACCAATTCTAGCCAAAGAGAAAAAGATCTTGCCGTTGAAGTTGCCAAACTTAAACGACAACTGGCCGAACAAGCTGAAGAGCTAGATATTGTAAAAAAGGCCGCCACCTACTTCGCGAAGAATCTAAAATAGATTGCTACGAATTTATGCTCGAGAACATGGTGGACTTTAGCGTTTATCGCATGGCCAAGGTGTTCTCGGTCTCCCGAAGTGGGTTTTATTATTGGATCAAGCATCGCTATAAAGACAACTTGCGTCTACAAGCTCGACACGTGTTGGATGAAAAGGTGAAGGAAGCTTTCGAAAATAGCAAAGGCAGAGATGGTGCAAGACGTATTCAGGTTGAGTTAGCTGAGAATGGGAATAAACATAATGTTAAGACCATCGCAACCAGTATGAAGCGCCAGAGTTTGGTGGCGAAAGCAGCCCGCAAATTTAAATGCACAACGGATAGCAACCATAAAATGCCTGTAGCACCAAACATACTCGAACAGGATTTCACAGCGAGTGCTCCTAACCAGAAGTGGGCGGGCGACATCACCTACATAGCAACGAGTGAGGGCTGGCTTTACTTAGCGGTTGTTATTGACCTGTACTCACGGCAGGTAGTCGGTTGGTCTATGGGGACACGAATGACAGCGACTCTAGTTTGTGATGCATTGTCGATGGCCTTATTCCGTCGTGGCTTCCCAGAGGATGTAATTATTCACAGTGATAGAGGAAGCCAATACTGCTCTAAAGATTATCGTGAACTCATAACTGCTTATAATTTAAAGCAAAGTATGAGTAGAAAAGGAAATTGTTGGGATAATGCCTGCGTAGAGAGTTTCTTTCACTCGATGAAAGTTGAAGCGATCCAATATGAGCCGATCATGACTAGAGACACTATGCGTCAAACGATCTTTGAATATATTGAGGTTGATTATAACCGAACAAGAAGGCACAGTGCTCTTGGGTATCTAAGCCCAATTAACTTTGAACAACGAAATGTCGCTTAATGTAGTGTCCAGTCCTGCTGGAGCAGATCA
>NZ_JBGOOO010000114.1:0-1264 GCF_041439695.1 Vibrio sp. FF266 | reverse complement strand
AAGACAGAAGGAGTGCTCCCCACATTGCAGATCAGTGGCTCGGCATGTCTTCTCAGCACAACGCTTTGTGACCTCTTGCTCGATGCACACCCCATTTTGCTTAAGGCTGCAATGTTGAGTTTGAGTCGTACAGTCTTTCGGGAGGTTTGCGCAGGTATTAGGGCGGTCACAATGATGGTCTATCCGATATTTCCAACAATTGAGCGTGGTGGGAATGCCATTAATGGTGCGGGTGGCTCGACCTTCAATACATTGCTGGCGAGTGATCTTGCACGAGTTCATCAGGCGGCATTGTGTTCGCCAGGTCATGGTGTTTTTGATGCAGTTCCCTCCGGATAAGGAGAATCCGTTTGAACAGCTCAAGGTGGCTTTTTTCGTTTGTGTGGTGGGTCGACAAATCTCGTAGCGTTTATCCCAGTGTTCGCTCGCTTGCCAATTAACGTGATAGGTCTGTTTTAACTCGCCAAGCGTGTAGCCTTGGTTGGGATAGACACTCTTACCGCCCCATAAATACATGGTTCCTGACGATGAGAAAATGCCATCACCTCTCGTTTGCCTCACATAATGTTTATTATTGTATCGGCATTGTGGGAGGGGACGTTGGCAATTATCCCCTTGCTTTGTCCAACCGGATGGACAGTGGTAGAGGACATTGCCAGTAACCACGGTGGCAACGGGGACTTTTGTACAAGGCACGTTGTTGTTCGTTGGACGATGACACTGTTTAGGAATGTGTTCGATAAGGCACTGGGAGCCGCTATCACAATCGACATAGGCATTTGAGAGGCCGTGAGTGATTTCATACGCATTCTCTTGGCCGAGTAAGGCAAAGCGCATCGCTGGGTCGCTTTTCACATCGGGGCGCCCTTTATTAAAGTGGGTGTTGATGTCTTGAGCCAATCCATTGGTCACAAACTCTGTCCCTTTTTGTGCATTGATATCACCGTCTGACAGTCTTGACTCTTTTGGACTGCGGATCTCTTGTCGACACGTGGCGTCTTTGCAATAGTCATCGACATTGAGTGGCAGGGCATGAGGTGCTAGAGCTTGGCTTGCCGTTTGCTTCGCCCAATTGGCGCTCTCGGTAAAGGTTTGTTGTTCGCTGGCAAGAGCGAGAGTAGATAAAAAACTGAGCGTGAGCGCAGCCCAGAGGTCAATGCGCATAAGGAGCACCTCATCAAAAGTTGGGGTGAGAGAGGGTTATTGGGAATAGAGCGTGCGCAACAGTGGGTGAATGTTTTGCTGCGCATCCCCGGCCGCGAGG
>NZ_JBGOOO010000113.1:0-1307 GCF_041439695.1 Vibrio sp. FF266 | reverse complement strand
GAAGCTGCTTAATAAGTAAGCAAATGATGACAACTACCTTGAAAAACACCGTTATTGTCATCCTTCAAGCTAAAAAAAGGGGAAACCAAAACATGTATCTAGCCTCATTCATAGCTTTGGTTGGCTCGCTCTTATTTACATATTTCGAGATACCACTAGGTGTAATGTTCGGTGCCCTGATTGCTCTTTTGTTAACGGTAAAAACAGGGTTTACTCTAGCTCTTCCCAAAAGCACATTGACCGGAGTACAGTTAATCCTTGGTGCCACAGTGGGCTCAATCGTCCCTATGCAGACTCTTTCCAAGGGTTATCCGATATTACTTTTTGTGGGACTCGTCCTTTGTATGTCCGCACAAGTTCTCACCTCGTATCTCTGGCTTTCTAAGCGAGAGAAATGGTCAAAATATGAAAGCCTACTTGGGGCGGTCCCGGGAGCGATGGCCGCGGTTCTTGTCATTAATGAAAATCACAATTCACCTTCTAGTAAAGTGATTTTCACTCACACAGTTCGACTCATTTTCTTAATCATAGCTTCCGCTCTTCTTGTCTCAGCGGACAATTCACCAGTTCCTGGGCCGGCTATTTCCTTAGACAACCTTTGGATACTTCTCCCACTTTTCCTCGCCTACTTTTCAGGTTTGCTTCTCGATAAAATTGGTACTCCAGCACCGTATATGGTGACTGGGATGTTAGCAACTATGTTTGTGAACTCTGAGTTACCGTCATACAACTTTCTTGTCCCGACAGAGCTTGTTTTTATTGCAACATCCGCTCTAGGGGCATTAATTGGGATTCGTCTAAAAGATATAACCGTTGTAGATATCTTCTCTTATGCGCGAGCTGGGATTATTGCTACAACGTTAAGTCTTACAGTCACAGTTGTTTTTGCATATATATTCAGCAAGCTAATTGATAAGGAGTTCATCGTACTCTTGATGTCGTGGGTTCCGGGCAGTGTGGAGTCTATGACTGTCGCTGCCATTTATCTTGGACTAGAGCCTGCATTAATAATGCTTAGTCATATCATTCGCATGATAATGCTTCATTCTATCCCTCTCGGCTTCAATATTTATAAGTATTTACGGAGACAATTATGAAATGGGACATTGGTGTTGGCTTGGTTTCATTAAAAAACCTCAGTTAAGACTGGTTTTTTGCTTTTTCCATTCCTAATAAGCTCTTTTCACTTAAATGCATTTAATTTACCTATTGAAAGAAATTCAACTGGAACTTCCGTTCTTCAACGGTATCCAGTCTGTACTTTGTAGTATTGAAGAGCGGAGTTACGCTGCTTCTATCTAAAAACA
>NZ_JBGOOO010000112.1:0-1312 GCF_041439695.1 Vibrio sp. FF266 | reverse complement strand
TGTCTCGTCCTAAAATACGTTGACAGTTTTTCTACTAAGCCAACAGCGTCAGCTGTTGGCTTTTTTCATGCACCTCATTTGGAGTTTTCATCCTGAGACTAAGGTGCGGCCTCATGTTGTTATAGGTACTTATAGACTCTTTTACTAGTTGTTTAAGCTCTCCGAGGTTTTTACACTTATCAAGTAAGAACTCTTGTTTCAGGATTCCATTTATCCTCTCTGCCAAGGCATTTTGGTAGCAGTCATAACCATCTGTCATCGAAGGCATTATGCCGCTACTTTTCAACTTATCTTGATAAACACCTGAGCAATACTGCAGACCACGATCTGAATGATGGATACAAGGACGATGATATCGACGCCCTTTGATAGCCATATCCAGCGCTTTCACGACATCCGTCGCTTTCATTTCATTGCTCAGCTCATAGCCCATTATTTTTCGACTAAACGCATCCGTAACCAATGATAGGTAGTGAACCCCTTCATCAGATTGAACATAGGTTATGTCGCTCACCAACACACTCTCCGGACTACATGGTTGGTAGTCCTTTAATAAATTCGGGTGTTTCTTCATCCAATGTCTACTATTGGTCGTTTTTGTAAAACTACGTTTAGGTCTTACCAATAATCGTTCATCGCGTAAGTAGTTGAAAAGCGCATCTCGACCTAACTTGATACCTTGTTCTTGTAGTTTGGGTTTAAGCAAAAAATAGAGCTTTCTAGTACCAACCCGAGGCATATAACGCCTAATATCCAACACCATTTTTTTAATCGGTTTAAGCTCTAACTGACGATGATGAATTCGCTTCTCTCGTTGATAAACACTCTGCCTCGTTATACCGCATAGCTTACATATTCGAACTAAACTTATTCCTTCCTGTTTTTGAAGGCTTCTTGCTCCTTGGCTAGATACTTTTTTCTGAGACTGGTTCCGTGCTCAGCATCAAGAATATCAACCACTCTATTTAAAAAGAGATTCTTGATTTTTTCGTCTTCTAACTCTTTCTCAAGACGTTTTATTTTCTGTGCAGGTGATTCTTTAGGCTTAGGTGATTGGTGCATGGCATTCATCCTTGGATTTTGCGCCCAACCCATCTTACCGTGCTTTCGAAGCCAGGTTAAAACGGTTGAGCGGCCTTGGATACCATAAATGGTTTGGGCTTGTTTATATGTCATATCGCCTCTTTCTACAGCAGCGACAATCTGTAATTTAAAGCCTAGTGTGTAATCACGCTGAGTGCGCTTAACATAGGTCCTATTTGAAGTAGTCATAATTCGTCCTCAATGTGTAAACACATTTCAGGACGGGACA
>NZ_JBGOOO010000111.1:0-1316 GCF_041439695.1 Vibrio sp. FF266 | reverse complement strand
CCCTCTGCGGCGCTTTTTGCAATCGTGAAGGCAGCCCACCTTCGAGGCCATCTGAGGTAATAATCCCAGACGGCAATCTCATTCGTTACAGCGACCAATTAGGAAAACGTTTGAGGTGATCTTCTAATCGAAGTTTCCCTTCGCGCTTTTTGGCCCGCTCTGCTCTTTTCGCCGAGAGCGTTAACGTTTTATTCGCCTTTGATGAGAGATTAAAAGCGATACCGACTTCCTTGTTCTCAACCCTACATTCTGATTTAAAATTCATACAAAAGTCTTCCTAAATAGAAAAAACCGAAACGCTCTCGTTTAGACCGAAACATCAATGAGTCATGTAATCGCTCACTGGCGTCTAATTTTGTTGAGTTTGTGACTTACTTATCATTTCTTGAATTTAACATAATCTAAATAATACGCACCAAATTAAACTTTTGATTTTAATGGTTATTTTATTAAATTTAACGTTGCCTTTGTTTTTAATTTTAAATAATTAATCCATTAATTATTTTTATTGGGATTCTTTGATGTGCTATAAATTTTTCAAGGTTATTTGTTATCTCATTGTTATTTATCTGCTATTTTTGGTTACGCATTATATTTGTTATGTTAAGGGAAAAATCCCAAGGCACACTTAGCGTTTGAAATATCAGGCGACGACACGCTATACTTACCTGAGGTCTATAAGGTTAAAACACACGACATTGCTTACTCCTGTAGTGTCCAATGTCGTGTGTTTTTTCTAGGATTTAGAGTGTGTTAGAGGTGGTACTCTGACTATATAGCACTCGCAAAAAAGCCGACTTTCCAAGAGTAGTCGGCTTTTTTGTGTCTAAAAAACCGGCATTTGATTTCTTTTCCCGGTTGAGATAGGTTGAAATTTCACCGTTTGGACGGCCAATCCAAACACCCCAAAAACCTCTTGGACTTCAAAATATGACGCATTTGACTCAGCCTTGGCTTGGGCTAACGCTCAGGAGAATCCACTTTCTGCCTAACACCGCCTTTTTTGTCCCTCAGGATGAAGCGAGGTGTGTTTTAAACGTGGACGGTGAGTCTTATGAAAACGTTTAGCTCCTCCCCTCCCCCGTTCGATAAATCGAGTTACGATGCGCAGTATCGCTGTAAGCGTAAGGCTCGCAAACTGGATTTGATTGAATTGTATCAACGCGTCATTGAAGAAGAGAACGCGCGGAACCCTAAGACGCCTTTTGAGATCGGATTTAAGTCTCGCCGGTTGCTCCGAAGCGGTAAGGTAGAAACCCTGCCGCCAGAATACGCGCGGATCTTAAAAGGGTGTGAAGAATTTATTACCAACCCCA
>NZ_JBGOOO010000110.1:0-1381 GCF_041439695.1 Vibrio sp. FF266 | reverse complement strand
TGCTAGAGATAACCGGTCGTGTCACCGTCTGGTGGCCAATCGATACCCCATCACGCAGTGCATTTGCACCGTAAGAAATGTGCTCTCTTGAGACGTCCACCTCTTGCTCACCCAAATCTTTGGATGAGATTTGCGCCATCTGCGCTGATGGGGCGCGAAAGTAAAAGCGAGAGTTGAGTAAATCAAAAATAACGTCCGCGGTATTTTTTCCGTAGGTTTTCACGAGCTGCGCATAAGACTGGAGACCAATCACATAACAGCCCCCAAACTTACGCACTTCTGAAATGATGTTATCCAGCTCAGGCAGTTTATGCAGACTAGGCATCTCATCCATAATCACCCAGATACGGCGGTCTTCATCGGCTTTGAGTCCCAAAATAGCGTTAGAGGCAATGGCAAGCCAAGTTGAAATTAAAGGACGCAGTGAAGCGTGTTGCTGCGCGTTACTCGATAAGAACAAAAAGCCTTTTTGTTTATCATCTTGTACCCAATCGGTGATGGAAAACGGTTTGCGTTTGGGCTCTCCTTTCGCGTCTTTATCATCCAAGCCATCTAAAAAGCGTAGGCTCTTAATGTAGGTGGCGAGCACCGACTTAATGGAGATGGCCGTCTTTTTGATGTCTTTAGAGACCAGGGAAGCAGACTCTGTGCCTTGCAGGAAATTACCCAGGGTTTCAAGTTCAGACGTGAGTATCAGGCTAAGCAGCCTTGCGGTCGAGCAGGGCTTGTCATCTTGGCTCATGCGATACGCCGCACTTGAAAAGATAGTCCGTGCGGAATCAACCCAGAACGGATCACCTTCACCATGTTGCGGGATAAGCGCGTTCGCAATGTTTTCAAAATCAGGGGCATCCTTAGCATCACACCAGACATCCCAATTGGCGCAGCGTTCATCGAAGGGGTTGAGTAAGGTATCTTGGCTAGGGTCAAAGAACTTACTGGTAAAGGTGCAGCCTTTATCATAAATAATGGCTTTATCCCCACGTTTACGTATCCAGCGCAGGAGTTTACGAAGCATGACGGATTTACCTGCCCCTGTGGTGCCGTCGATGAGCATATGCTGCACTTCAAACTCACGCTTAAACAAGGCCAGCCCATCCACTTTGAAATCAGAAATCCGTCCGTTGCCTACACCCTGTCTTTTGAGTTTCTTTGCCCGTTTTTTCAAATCATTTGTGAGCACTTTGGGTTCGGCGTATTGAAAGCCTCGAACGTGGAAATCTTCACTTTGCTTTTCGCCTTGTCGTTTAAAGAAACTCATGGCGAGCATCAAAATAGCGAAGGCAATACCGATGGCAATTAAGAAGTTGATTTGTATTTGGTGTATCACGTTATCGTAGAGGTCGATGAGTTGGGTGTTTTCCAGTTGGGAGGCGAGCGT
>NZ_JBGOOO010000109.1:0-1404 GCF_041439695.1 Vibrio sp. FF266 | reverse complement strand
GGTAGAGAAGATAATCCGCCATTTGCTCAAGATAAGGTTCATCGACCGCGCCATCCGAAACCGTAAAGGCTTGAGAGAGGGTGGGCGGGACTAGGGTTCGGCTTTGATGGGTAAGGGCTTGATAACTGGTGTAACCCAACACCAGGTTAGTGATAAGCATAACAAGAAAGCCTGCACTCAAAAAAAGATTGAGGAGGCTTTTGACGGCCAGCTTATCCCGTTTAACAAACGGATCCATGATGAAGGGTCTCCTTAGAAAATCCAGTAACGACGACAGGCTGAGGGGGTACGCTTAAAGAGGGTGGGATGGACAAAGGAAGCCCCCCACCAATAAAGTGACAGGGTAATGATGTTGTCACCGTATTGCGCTTTGATGTAACGTAATCCCCCAAACCAAGCCAGCGATAACGTCAGCCCTATCATTTCGTGTTTAAGCCAGAATGAGAGGCCAAAAATGCAGAGGGCAGGCACGAGTTCATCAACTGGGAACCCGAGCCAGCGACGACCTTTGTTCATGTGTTTTGGAATAGAAAAAAACTGATGAGGGTCTTCCATTGTGACTCCTTAGCCTAAGCCGACGAGTGGCGCTCCAACATTCCACAAGACTGAGCCGCCAATGAACCCGCCAACGGCCGCAAACCAGTTACGGCTCATCAGTCCAGTGACGACCGCCCCCGCAAGCCCAGTCCCCAGCATCGCGGTTTCAACCGCAGAGCCTTTGCCCGCCGAGTCTTTCATGGCTTGTTTACCTGACGCGAAGATATCGGCAGCCAGAGCGGGCTGAGTGATAAGAAGTGTCGAGACAGCAACGCCAAGCCCGACAAGGAGGGTGCGCTGGGTGCGTTTTTTCATAATAAGTATCCTTATTGAGTGATAAAATTATCATGTGCGTGGTCATGATGGAGGAAAAGGGAGTGCTCCCTACCACCTCCTTGCCTGATAGGCAGGGAGGAATGCTTATGTTGTCCTAGGTAGACCGTGTAGTTGTAGTGGTCTAATGATCTTGGACACCGGGCAACGTGCCAATGAAAGGGAGCGTGGGGAGAGAGGTTAAAATCAACATAGGCACGCATCATAAAGAAAACAGACAAGATTTCGCGTACTTTAAACCACGATTACGGCTCACATGTTACCGTTGAGCCCCATTTCTTCCTGATTACATTAAAGGCAACAAGGAAGCGTTTACAGACTTCAAACCGCGATTACGACTGACGTGTTGTTTCCAATTTTGAGGGGTCATAAGGGTGTTTTTGAGTTTACGATAATGTTTTTTGCGAGCATTCTTTGATGGTGGAGGCGTGAGATGACGGACTGATTGGGTTTGTTTTTGAACCGAAACGAAATGAACGCCCTTCCAATAGAAAGGAAAGGGGAGGCGGTCAGTAAAAGGCAACAAAGCAGCAA
>NZ_JBGOOO010000108.1:0-1479 GCF_041439695.1 Vibrio sp. FF266 | reverse complement strand
TTTCTAGGTGTAACGCGGTGCTGTATTGCCCTAGATGGTCAATGGCTCTGCTGATGGCGGCTTGGGTTTCACCAAGTGGTGGGGTGTTTTGCGCTTCTTTCACTTGTTGCGCCATGGTGACAAGCTCTGCGGGCTCATACCCTTGCTCTTTTACGGTGCTTTGCCACTGTTTGTTGAGGTTGTCGTTACTCTGGTGGGTTTTGCTTTTACGAGTGTCGAGGGTCGCGACATCTCGCGCGGCGCGAGAGTCAAAGCCTAAATCGAGTGTGCGTTGGTCAATTTGTTGTTTGCGAGTGGATGACGCATCAAGAATAGGCTGAGGGACACCGCTGATTTCGAACTGACCGTTGCCGACGCCTCGCGTGGAATAACCGAGGGTTTCTGCCTCCTTAGCTAATTGGCTCTGGTACAAGATACCGTAGTATTTTTGGAAGTTGTAGATGCGCTCGCCTGTGCCGTTAATGACGCCCCCTTTTTGTTTTAAGCTGGTTGATAAAGCGCGTAAATCCCCTTCTTGGTCTCGAGTCATGTTAGCTGCGAGAGCGTGCGAGTGCACTTGCATGTCGTTTTCACGGCTGGTCTTGTGGCGCACGACCGCAAATATCATCGAATCCGTATTTTCGTATTCTTGAACGCCTTTCTTATGAGTGACTTTGACTTGTGCAACGTCTTTTTCAAGCTCTGTTAAGGCGAACTTCACTGCGTTGTTATGCGCTTCTATTAGGCGGGTGTCCCCGCCAATAAGCGCGAGAACACTGATGGATTTAGGCGCAGAAAACGTCAGGTCGAAGCCCGATTTATGATCATCTCGTTTTCCTTTAATGGTTTCACCGCCAAGACAGCCTGAGAGTACCGATTCTAGGGTGGCTTGCTCTACGGGTTTACCCGCCAGTCCCGCTTCGATGGCCAGCTTGCCATGCCAGAAGGTGTTTTCTTCTTGGTCTTTTTCCTTGAGGTAATAGTTATCGCCCGCGTTTTTTTCTAAAGAGACGTCAGGTAGGTCTTTGGGGTTTTCTTCGCTGAGATAATATTTGGCAGCGCCAGAAGCGGATTTTAATGGGCTAATAGAAAGCATGAGTATTTTCCTTATGCAACGCAAATTGCCGCTAGCAGCAAAACTGAGCGGTGAGTGGAGGTTAAGGGGGAAGTGGAATTAAAAGAGGTGTGGTTACAAAATGATCCCAACACAAGCAAAGGAATTGCTAGCGGTTAACGTTCGTTCTTCGTGAATGATGACGCCATTTTCATCAATGTGAATGGATGTAATGCCCGCTTTAAATCGGTCTAACGCTACAATTTCTTCCTTGGTTAAATGCTTGCCATGAGTCAGGCATTCTAGATGGTTAAAGCTGTATTCATCGGCGGCCATCGCTAGTTTCGAAGAATCAGAATGCTTCATGCACTCATTGCCATACAGCCAATCTTGAGCACACTCTATATTTGGCTCTAACTGGTAAGTCATATGGTGGGTGACGCTTG
>NZ_JBGOOO010000107.1:0-1497 GCF_041439695.1 Vibrio sp. FF266 | reverse complement strand
GCTGGTCGTAGCTGATGGTTTTCAATCCCGCTTCGGTGGGCAAACCGATGCGCCCTCCAATGAGGTCTGTGTTCGGCAGAGTGCACGCTAATACTTTCGCAATTAAGGTGCGACACTGCACATTATTCACCGCTTCACCGCCCCATGCATTAAGTGACGGGAAACGATTGGGGTTGGTAATAAATTCTTCACACCCTTTTAAGATCCGCGCGTATTCTGGCGGTAGGGTTTCTACCTTACCGCTTCGAAGCAACCGGCGAGACTTGAATCCGATCTCAAAAGGCGTCTTAGGGTTCCGCGCGTTCTCTTCTTCAACGACACGTTGATACAATTCAATCAAATCCAGTTTGCGAGCCTTACGCTTACGGCGATACTGCGCATCGTAACTCGATTTATCGAGCGGGGGAGGGGAGGAGTCGTGTCCAGGCGTCTTCATAACATTCACCGTCCACGTTTAAAACACATAGCACTTCATCCCGAGGGATAAACAAGCGGTGTGATTGAGAATGTGTTGTTTGGGCTTTAGCCCACGCCAAGGCTGAGTCAAAGGAGTCATATTTTGAGGTCCAACAGTTTTTAGAGCTGTTCGGATTGGTCGTCCAAACGGTGAAATTTCAACCTATCTCAACCGAGAAAAGAAATCAAACGCTGGTTTTTTAGACACAAAAAAGCCGTCTACTGTTGGGGAGACGGCTTTTTTGCAAGTGCTATATGGTCAGAGTACCACCTCTAACACACTCTAAATCTTAGAAAAAACACACTACATAGGGCACTACTGGTTAGCAGCCAATGTAGTGTGTTTTAACCTTAACGACCTAAAGCAAGTATAGCGCAGCGTCGCCTGATATTTCAATCTTTAAGTAACCTTGTGGTTTTTCCCTTTACATAATCTAAATAATACGCACGGATAAAAAACCGATAAATAACAAAAAGATAACAAATAACCTTAGAAAAATTTATAGCACATTGAGGGAGTGAAATTAAAATAATTAATATATTAATTATGTCTAATAACAATAGCGCCAACATTAAAAACCCATTTATTTTCTTTAAAATCAGCACCTTAATTTGGTGCGTATTATATTTGTTATGTTAAATTGCAGGATTGAGAGACCCATCACAAAAGCAAATAAGTTTAATAATTCTGGGTCACTTTTGAACGATTAGAGGGTTCAGCGATATTTCAGTTTGAACTCGGTCGTTTCGGTTTTTCTTAATTGAAAAGGATTTTGTATGAATTTGAAATCAGAATGTAGGGTTGATAACAAGGAAGTCGGTATCGCTTTTAGTCTTTCAGCAAACGCGAATAAAACGTTAACGCTATCGGCGAAAAGAGCAGAACGGGCCAAAAAGCGCGAAGGGAAACTTCGATTAGAAGATCATCTCAAACGTTTTCCCAATTGGTCGCTGTAACGAATGATATTGCCGTCTGAGATCTTATTTCAGATGGCCTCGAAGGTGGGCTGCCTTCACGATTGCAAAAAGCGCCGCAGAGGG
>NZ_JBGOOO010000106.1:0-1515 GCF_041439695.1 Vibrio sp. FF266 | reverse complement strand
TCAAAGGGGTTCACTCTGGTGCCCGCTTTGGCAATCACGGCTCCTGTAGTGGGGGCGATAATGTCTTTAGGGAGGGTGATGCTTGGGTCAACGTAAAAGGTGCGGGGGTTGATCGTGGTGGTTAAGCCTGCAACGGGCGGTGGGTTTTCAATGCTTTGCTTGGCGCGCTCCGTGAACTCGTTTTGCATGTCCGCTAATTGACCACTGGCCTCAAACCCTTTCAGTCTTTGGTCAATCCACTCCAGCATGTCAATCTCACCGATGGGGAAGATAGGGGCCACTTGGCCCAAGTTCTTTCCAGCGGCATTTGTCGTTGCCAGTCCAGCGACCAAAAGAAAAAGGGGGGATTTAAGCGCTCGCCCCAATGGCTTGATTAAAGGCGTCAATGTCTTTGCCATAAAAGTGCCTGGAGGTTTGCTCAATGGCGCGCTCCAGTGAGTGGCCTTGTTTATAAAGATTTTCACAATACTCAAACTCCTTAGGCTCGGTTGAGAACATGGCGCGTTTCACCGGAGAGGCGAAAAAGCGGTGATAGGTGACATGGCCACCCGCTTTGATGCGCGCACTGCTGTATCCCGCTTCGGCAGACGGAGCGAAACTTTTAATGAGGCGCTGCTCAAACGGTGAGAAGGCATCCGGGTTTTGGATCAGATACTCATCAAACCCTTCCCCTTGACGAAGAATGATGTGGATATCGGAGTTGTTGTAGCAGGCTTTGGCTTCCTCGTTGCTAAAGAAGTCTTCAATCCCTTGAGTCACTGTACAAAAAGCGCCGCCGAACTTACGGGCGGTGCGATAACCGGTGTTGATGAACTCCCTCGCTTGCTCGTTTGCCCCAGAGAGGAGGCTCCAGGCTTCTTCAATGATGCACAGCTTTGGGGTAGAGCGAGAGCCAGCCAGGTACATCTGCTGGTTAATCGACACCATCAACGCAAAAATCACGGGTCTGAGCACAGCAGGCGGAAACCCATCCAGCTCCAGCGTGGTGATTTCCACACTGGGGTCGAGCATGGAGGGCTTGTTGAACACATCTTTGTACATGCCGTCGGTGCAGAACTTTTTCAGTTGCACCGCAATGTCTTTGATGCGTCGGTCGCTTTCTTCTCCAGCAATCTCAATCAAGGCGTCTCTGACATCATCCACCAAGGCTTGATTACCTTTACGCTCCCATGCCGTCACTATCGCATCGCCTAAGACGCTTTGTTGAAACGCCGTCAGTGGGACGTAGGGTGACGCGATGGTGGCAAACAACGCCGTGATATTATCGAGCGCTTCCATCATGGGGTCGACCGGTCTACCGTCATCATCCACAAACTCAAACTCAGCACTTTGCATGGCGCCTAAATGCGTGAAGGGATTTAAGAAGATGTTGGCGTGCGTCATGTACGTCCCCCCAAGGCTGAGCGTCAATTTTTTATAGCTGGCCCCTTTATCGAGGATCCACACTTTACCGCCCATGGCGTAAACCGTTTCGGCAATCTCTTGAACCAGAAAGCTTTTCCCTGCGCCTGAGCC
>NZ_JBGOOO010000105.1:0-1610 GCF_041439695.1 Vibrio sp. FF266 | reverse complement strand
AGTGGCCTTCAAAAGAGAAAAATCAGGTGTTTACCCTCACTCAATTTGAGCTTGATAGACTGCTTTCTGGCTTCACAATTATCGGTCATGAACCCATCAAAATAAACGATTTTACAATGAGTTAATCGAGAATAAAGCCTTATTGACCAAGCGTTAACGGCACGATTTTAGTATAATCAATGCCATGAAAAAGACGCCAAATATCAACCCAGAAAGCCAAGATGTTGCCGAGCTACAAGCGATGGTGAAAGCCCTGATGCTCTCGCAAGAGCAGAAGGAATCGCAATGGAAACAAGAGCGTCAATCGCTGCTTGAACAACTCAAACTCGCCTTCGATCGCCAGTTCGCGAAACGCTCGGAGGCATTAAAGCCTTACGATGAATCACAAGGTGACCTCTTCAACGAAGCGGAATGTGAAGCCGTTAAAGAAGACGAGGTTGAGGTGACAACGACGACCACAACGAAAAAGCGCGGTAAACGTAAACCTCTGCCTAATACCTTGCCTCGTGAGGTTATCGAACTCGATTTAGACGACAATGAAAAGCAGTGTTCTTGTTGTAATCATAGCCTGCATAAAATCGGGGAAGACCGCAGCGAGAAGCTAGAGTTCACACCTGCGGTACTCAAGGTGTTGGAATATGTTCGCCCTAAGTACGCTTGCCGCCAGTGCGAGAAAACAGGTGATAGCAGCCGTATCGTTCAGAAGCCATCCCCTCAGAGTCTCATCCCTAAAAGCTTCGCCACAGAAAGCTTGCTGGCCAACATCATTCTAGGCAAATACCAATACGCGATGCCGCTTTATCGCCAAGAATCTCTGTTTACCCAGTCGGGTATCGAGCTATCACGCACCACCATGGCAAGGTGGGTCATCCAAGTCAGCGAGAAGTTCTCCCCGCTGTATGCAGCCTTGAAAGAGCACCTACTTCAGCAAGTGGTGGTTCAAGCGGATGAAACGCCGCTCAATGTGCTCAAAGAAGAGAAGAAGTGTTATATGTGGCTTTACTGCTCAGGCGCTGACTCGCCCGAAGCGGCACTGCCAAATGTGAAAAATATCGCCTTGTACGACTATCAAAACAGTCGTGCGAGGGCGTGCCCTATTGCCTTTTTAGGTGACTACAACGGTTATCTACAAACCGATGGCTACGCGGCCTATGATGGACTTCATCAAGTCACCAATGTGGGGTGCTTAGCGCATGCTCGTCGCAAGTTCATGGACGCGAAGAAGCTTCAAGGGAAAGGTAAGTCGGGCAAGGCTGATAAGGCGCTGGCTAAAATCCAAAAACTCTACGGGATAGAATCGCGCTTAAAAGGTGCGCCTGCCGAAGAGCGAAAAGCAGAGCGTCAAGCACTTGCCAAACCGATACTGGATGAGCTTTACCAATGGATGACAACCCAGAAGGTGATTGGCTCTAGCCCACTGGGCAAAGCGATAAAATACACGCTCGGGCAGTGGTCAAAGCTCATTCGTTATATCGACGATGGTCACTTATCTATCGATAATAATCGCGCTGAACGCGCAATTAAACCGCTGGTTATTGGCAGGAAGAACTGGCTATTCTCTAACACACCAAACGGTGCTGATGCGAGCGCGATGCTTTACAGCATCATCG
>NZ_JBGOOO010000104.1:0-1696 GCF_041439695.1 Vibrio sp. FF266 | reverse complement strand
ACAAGCTTACTGGGTTAGGTATGCCTGAAACTTGTCGTATTGACTAAAAAGCATGAGAAACGGGGAGACTCTGTTTCTAAACTGAATTACGCAACAAAGCCAATAATTATTGCGAAGGTGTAAATAATTTCTTGGCTTAATTAAAATTGATTTACGCTAGAAAGGCATTGTGTCATTAACGCACTATAACTAAATATCTTGATATAACTACTCTAAGTGGCAAAGGGTAGAGCACACATATGAATAATTTAATAAAGCACCGCACGGTTTTCATCACCGTTTGATTTGGATTTACATGGCTCGCACCACGTATGAAGGATTTTGATATTTCTTTGTTGCGTAAATCAGTTGAACTAAGTTATCGGGACCGATTAAGAGAAACGGATGTGCTATTTGGAGAAATAGTACATCACAGCGCTGAAGTGATGACTAAGGTGAGGTCTCAAAAAAGTGAGGTAAGGACGATATCTGTTTTTATTCCTACTGGAAAATACGACAAGTGTTTGCCTTACTTATAGACGTATATACATTAACTTAGAAACTGGCTTGACTGATTTGGGGCTAACTCTAACAAGTTAGAGCTTAATCGAGCGCTTGAGACCATTAATGCTCGTTTTGAAAAAGGGACGCTGACCTTTGGCTCTCAAAAGGGAGTTACAGTGAGCAAGGTGGCAGTATCGATATACCCATTCTAGTGACTTACTGACGGGTAAATGTATTTAAATAATCCTCATTCTTGGCTTCTTATCTCTTAGCTTATTGCTTCTTAGTTTTTTACGTGGGGTGAGAAATAATGAGGTGCTCTTTCCTTAGGCGTGATCCTTCGGGCAAGGCTTTCTCTTGGAGCTTTCATCTATGGCCTAGATTGGCATCACCCTAGTGAGCCACTGCGTGCCGCACCAGAAGGTGCTTCTCTACAAGCTCCTATCGTACAACCCTAAACGCCTGCGCCTCGTCAGTCTTCCTCGTTGCTGTTCGTCGTACCTCCTCACTCATTTCACTGACCTCCATTAAGTTCGAGTAAGGGCTTGTTGCCTTATGTGCCGATTTCCCTTTCGACTTGCATCATTTGATGGGGCTCGCAGGCTGTTTACCGTGCTCGCTCAGAGCCCCAATAACAAGGGTATATGAACGCTTCGCGCCCTTGTTATTGAGAACCATGAGCGCTTGCCGGACAGCCAAGCGGCTCCATAAAAGTGATACTCAAACAAAAAGGAAACTCCTCATGGCACAACGAAACTCAAGCCCAACTCTCTCTAAATCGATGTTCAGCGACCAGCGTTTCGCCGCTGGGCACGAAAGCTCACCAAAAAATGATATCTCCTGCCAGGTCGTTGAACGTGCAGTGCGTTCGACCGTTTCCGCGACTGTTTCAAAGGGACTTATTTGGGTGAATTCAACGGACTTTAATTCGAGCGTTCGAGCGGTTAAAGTGCATGAGATTTTACTTAATGAGTTTGGTTATACCGACTCTTTGATCTTGGAGGAAGGAAATAAAGGAAAAGGGGTGAGTATTGGCGTATGTGATAGAGCTACGACTGTGAAACAGATGCGAGAAGATTACGCCTATGCGAAAAAAGAAGAGAGAAACGTTGAAACGACCGCTAAGCATCAAGCGAGAGCGAAAGATCTTCTGACTATCTTGTATGGCCAATAACACGGACTGAGCGCCGCCCATCACGACTTTAAATATTAA
>NZ_JBGOOO010000103.1:0-1697 GCF_041439695.1 Vibrio sp. FF266 | reverse complement strand
CAGCTGACGCTGTTGGCTTAGTAGAAAAACTGTCAACGTATTTTAGGACGAGACAGGTAAAAAAATTATATGAAAGATATTCAGTTTGATTTTGAAATAGAACGTCCTGTTGAATGGTGGTGCCAAGCATTTTCTTTTGATGCTAAAGAGTTTTTTTCAGCATTAGGAAAAACTGCGGTTAATATCGCGATGCAAGATACTAAAGGAGCGACAGAAAACGCTTTGGATATGTTAAAAGCAACGGGGTTAGAAGGTCAGACTGCTGGTGCTTTAGCTTGGGAGCTAATTAATACTTCATTGCATCGTTCTATTTACCACTTAGTTGTTGAAAGTGCGAACTTATTACAAAATAAAGGCATAGATGAAGCAGGCATTGAAGAGCTTTCTGAAACTTTAAGCCTTTCAATGCAAAAGAAACCAGTAGGGATTAACTCTGATTTTTTTACAAACCCTAAGCAAATAGCATTACTTTCTGTTATAGAACAACCTCTAACCGATTGGCTATTAGGATTAGGCTTGAGTCAATATGAGGCAAGTTCCATTTATTTGCGCCTTAAAGATTGCTTCCCTGTAACTCTTCATCAGCAATGGTTATCGGACGCTGCTACTTATAATCCGATTCAAGATGCGGTCACATCTCCTTTTCTAGAGGCGACAAAGATTGAGCGTGAATGGAGCATGTATCATTCATGGTTACAAGAGCAAGCTAATAAGCCTGTGTTTTCAGAAGCTTTCGGTTTAAAACAAGTCTACGTTCCCTTACGTGGTTACTACGAAGAAAAGATCGAGCAAAGTGAGGCGTTGGAGCAAAGCCAAAATCGGAAAAAAAAGTGTGTTGTTAATGTAGATGAAGAAATATTTCGCTGGGTTGAAAACTATCAAGCTGACGACGCGATTAAAGTTATAAGTGGTGGGCCAGGGTCTGGTAAGTCATCTACTGCAAAAATCTTAGCTGCGGAAATCTCTCAAAAAATATCAGGCGTACACGTATTATTTGTACCACTCCATTTATTTGATATCGATGACGATTTGAGTACTGCTATAGAGAGCTTTATCAGGGATGACCGATTCCTGTCCTCTAACCCTCTAGACGGGACTCATGGGCAAGAACGAATCTTACTTATATTTGATGGCTTAGACGAACTGTCTATGCGAGGTAAAGCCGCATCTGATGCAGCTATGGCGTTTGTAGAAGAAGTTATTATTAAGATCAATCGATATAACGGGCAAGGGCACAGACGACAGGCCATTATTACAGGGCGTGATGTTGCAGTTCAATCCACAAAAACTAAGTTACGAAAGTGTAAGCAAGTATTAAAACTATTGCCATATTTTGTTGATGAACGTTTTTATGATGAGTACGAAGATCCCAACTCTTTATTGAAGATAGACCAACGAAATATATGGTGGGAAAAGTACGCAAAGGCGAAAGGTCTAAATTATAAAAAATTACCAAAAAAATCAAATAAGGATAATTTAACTCCGATTACTCAAGAGCCATTACTAAACTATTTGGTAGCATTAGCATTTGAAGGAGGAAGAATAGCATTTGATGAAAACATCACTCTCAATGTTATTTATGCCGATTTACTGAAGGCCGTGCATAAGAGAAAATGGGAAAAGGAAACTCACCCGGGCACTTTAGTGATCTGCTCCAGTAAGACTGGACACCGCATTAAGCGACATATTGTTTTTCA
>NZ_JBGOOO010000102.1:0-1743 GCF_041439695.1 Vibrio sp. FF266 | reverse complement strand
GTGCTTTTGGGGTGAGTTTGAACGATGTTAATTCGTTCTGTGAATCGCTCTAAAAACGTCACAAACTTACAAGGCAGTGTGGAGGTGCATTGCCTTGATCAAGTATCCAAAATCTTCGCTAAGAGCGTTTGAGGCGTTCTGAGGGCTGTTTTTGATGGCTAACTCGCCCGTTTAACATAATAGGAATAATGAACACCGATTTCTAAGTTTTTAATATAGGTTTTTTAAAGGTGTGTGTCTTTTAACTGTATAACCTTGTTTTTGCTTGAGTTTACCCCTATATCAATATGAGCAATGTTGCTATTAAATCAGTTTAAAGGTTTTGTATGGCTATCTATGTGGCACCTGGTAATAAAGTTGAGCGAGATGGGGGCTCTTTTCAAGAGTGTAAAATGAATACAACAAATCATACGGTTGTAGCAAGATATGGCAGGTATTGTACTATTCGTGATCATGAAATAGCACCTCCAACAAGTACTGCGGGGCGACATTGGTTGCAGATTTATAGAACACCAGATAACACTGAGTGATATCCTTAACATTATCGTAGAAAGGTCGCCTAGCGACCTTTTTTGCATTAAATCTTTACCAAAACTCTGGTTGAGACATGCGAGTAGGGAATATTCTTAAAATCTCAATACAGTTATTTTTTACTCGATAAGGTATTAGGTAGGGAAACTTATTTAGGACAAGCTCTCTTGTTCCAAAGACTCGACCAGGACGACCCATCGCAGGATTGGTTTTTAGAAGATTTGTTAAGTCATAGACTTCTTGAACAAACTCACGTGATGATTGTGGGTTATGTTCGTGTAAATACTCTGCAGACTGCTCTAAATTGATTAAGGCTTTTTTAAGCCACTTAATCTGCATTTACACCCCACTTAGAAAATGCGTCTTGTACATCGTCCTTGTTAGCAAACTGTCCTGAGTCAGCTTCATGCAGTGCATCTTTTATTTCATTGATCTGCCAAAGCTCACGAACTAAGTAATCTTGAATTGCTTGGTTGGTAATCCATGACTTTGTTCGCCCCGTGGACTCTGCAAGTAATGTTAGTTTTTGTTCAATATCTTCGGGGATTCTGACTGACATAGATGGCATAATAAGCCTCCTTGTATTACGTTAATTACATTGTAATACAAAGTAATCATTACTACTAAATTTTGTAGACTTGATAGGATTTTTTCTTAAGTGGGTTCCCTGTTACTTTCGGCCATTGGCCGTTACTGTTCGAGTAAGGTTAACAATGAAAAAAAAATTAATTATCGCGCTAATGTTTTTTGCTGCACCTGTTTTTTCTGACGGTGAAAATGAATATCAAGATGGAAAAATTGCCGGATATACAGCAGCGTGTGCAAGCTACTACGAAAATGACTATATAAAAAAATCGCTTTTTGAATCGCTGATGCTACTTCAAGAGTATGAGATTGAAAAAATGCCAGCAAGCAAGATGAAATATGAGCGCGATAAAATGTTTAAAGCAATGGAGGTGTTTTATTTAGATTTTAAAATTGATCAGAAAAAAAGAATGTGTGACGGGATTTATGGAATCTATGAGGATTATCAATTTTAGACTCTATTTAGGCGTTTTTTGTTGTGCGAACAAGGTGATCACAAAAATGATCGTTGAGATCTTTATCGTTAAGTCGTAACCTTTTGCCCTAGATGTGAAAAAACCGCCTTGCAGGGCGGTTTATTTCGGAATACTTAAACGATTGAAGCCCGTTAAGTCCTTTCATGATAGC
>NZ_JBGOOO010000101.1:0-1928 GCF_041439695.1 Vibrio sp. FF266 | reverse complement strand
AACGGCGGACTGTTAATCCGTATGTCGCAAGTTCAAGTCTTGCAAGGGGAGCCAATTAAAGAAAGCCGCATCATTGATGCGGCTTTTTTGCATCTAAAGATCCTAGCGTGCCTCCATCCCCCTCACCTTTCTAATCGCTCATTCAGTACAGAAACTCTCAGTCTTAATTTTCTTGTAAAACAATTAGGCCTTACTCTTTTGATTTAGCTTTAATCACTCAACGACATGTCGAAACCTTTCTAGCGAGCTTGCTACTTGGTTATCTAAGAGTGAACCAAATAAGCGCTAGAATGGCTCTGTTGATGACTTAACCTGGGTGATATACGGTTTCACTCTTTATCGAAACTATCCACTATAATAGCCCCCATAGACGCGGGCATTGATATAACAATGACACGTTTAAACGAGACTATTGGATCGCTTAATAGAGGCAACTTATCCAAACATGTCAGGACCAAAGCAACTACCAACGCCGTCATAGCATAAGCAATAACAATTCTGAAAATAAACACCGGCATGCGCGCAACAACATTTTTTTGAAAGACACTTTCATAAGTATAAAAGCCTAAGAACACAGCTGATAATAAAAATAGCAGCAACAGATTAGCAGTAGGCAAAGTCTCCCCTAACTTCCAGGCTTCTTCGGAAAAAGAAATCGGTACAGCCAAAGCAAAAGATCCTACAAAGATCTGACTGGCATCTTCAAAGTTAAAGCTTAATTTCATAGTTCGCCCCATTAGCTTTTAAGGCTTTATCTATTTGTTAAAATAATCACTAAAATATCACCCGATGATCTTTTTTTGAGTCTATTCTTACCAAGTGAACGATAACGCCCTTCTAGCTTAATATTAGTCGCAATAGCCAAAACATAGCTTGAATTAACCAGCAAGAAATCAATATGTTCAGAGTAAAGTGGTCAACATAACTAATTCATATCGAGTCAACAAACACATCAGAGTAGAAAAGAGACCGGTAAACATCTCCTAAGATACCTGAACCTAGAGCCAGAGAGTCTCGATCTGATTGGATAATAAATATCACTGCACGAATACGAGAAATTCTCTATTTCTTAGCATATGTATCCCACCGGCACCAATTTGGGCCCTTAATCTAGCGACTTTCTCCTTCAACCTGAAATATAGTCCAATTCCCCTTTGAGATACTTTTCAAACAGGGTGCTCAATACAATTAAGAGTGGTTTGAGCTTAATGAATAACAAGAGGATGAAGTCACCTCATTAAGGGCTATAGCGCTCTTAGCAGAAACATCCATGATCGATTCCTAATTACACATCAGAAGTACCCTCTAGATTCACAGAGAAAAATAGAAGTCAGGTATCGTAGACGAAGGGCTGTTAACTAATACTAAAGTGCACTCGCTTGATAAAGCAAACATCTGCGAACGCAGGGCACATAGGATGAGTTGTAAGCCTTATATAACTTCGATATTGAATGGATACAGCTGAGTCAGAACAGTCTCATTAACCTGACTTACAACGTCGCATAGCTCGAGTATTTGAGTGCTAAGCTTAAAGCTATATGCGTTTGTGAAACGCATGCTCGTTTCAAATAACAACTGGTGTAGAAAATACAAATAAAAAGACTCTAATCGTAGAGTTAGACTTTCTAATAAATAACAGAATAATGGGACACGTTAACTAGGAGTCATGGGTTACGCGCAAACCTTGTGTAAAAGTCATTCAATGGAAGGGCGAACACTATAATTTAGATGCAAAAAAGCCCCGCGATTTCTAGCGAGACTTCTTATAAATGGTGGAGTGCTTGGGGTCGCAGGCGACCGGGACTCGTTGCTCGAAGACAAAATTATCGTATCCAGAAACGACGAAAGCCTAGTCATAAGACTCGGCTTTCTAATAAGTGGCGGAGTGGACGGGACTCGAACCCGCGACCCCCGGCGTGACAGGCCGG
>NZ_JBGOOO010000100.1:0-1932 GCF_041439695.1 Vibrio sp. FF266 | reverse complement strand
GTTAGTGATTGTACTCACTTAACTCAGTGTCCAAAACTTCTGGTGCGGATCACAAGCAGCAGTGCACACCTAGATTTACCGAGATTGGAAATAACACTATTTATACAGCTATCTATAATAGAGATGCTTACGTGATCTTCATTTTCATCAATCAAGTCAACTCTTCCCATTTCAAGTAGTTCAACTACTTTTTGAATATGGGCTTTACTCATTGATAAAAAAGATAAGCTTTGTTCGCCTAAAGCAATTTCCTGACTTTCATAAAGTCCTAAGAGAACTTTCAATAAAAGCCATTGATTGAACCAATAAGCTGCGTTTGGATTATTTCTGTACAAAGGCTCCAACTTTAATGAAGACTTAAAGTTAACATACACTGGTAAGGTATTGGCTCGCTTACTCGATATCAGGTTGTTATAAGCTTTGAGCATCAGAGTAGTCTTACCACACCCTCTAGGTCCGGTAATTAGTTTAGCTCCCCCTTGCGTGAGCTTTTTGACTATATCTACTTCATTTTGATGGCTGATTGTCCACTTTTTAAATGATTTTTTGGGGATGTACTCAGCTTGCTCAGTAAATACGTCTAAGTCTATCATTTTGTTATAATCTCTTGTTTAATCTCACGTCAATTATGGCATCAACGGATTTACTTGTCATTAAGGACCAAGTCAAATTGGGCTTCTAAGGCTAAAACAGGCTTTTGTTGTTACCAGTGTTTGAAATAATTGTTTAATTGTTTAATTGTTTAATTGTTTAATTGATTAAGCCGAGCTGTAGAGTTTTGAGCTCAACTTTGACTACATAGCATCAAAACTATGGCTAAGTAGTCAGGTTAATTACCATTCTAGCTATTCCAACATAGCCGTATATTATTTCTTAATGTATGGCTATAGCTCTAGCAAGCCTAAGTAAATGTGTTGAAGTCTTAACCTCTAATTCAGATTGAATCCATGAAGGCGCAGTTCCTGCTAAGTATTGTTGTCGCCTAACTACTTGCATATTTTCCTTACAAGAAGTAATTCATTAATTGCTAATGTCCAATTAGACGCTTCGGAGCCCGTAACTAATCTTGTAGAAACTAAAACATACAGGCTGCTTCAAGGTCGATTTCAAAATCAACGGGCGGTAGGTTTACTGAGTGCTTGTTCGCAGCATTCAACAATTCGACTTTCGCGGGCTTCCCTACTTCGTTTGTGTAGATAGTCGCTAGATATAGCTTATCTGAACGGTGGAACGCATCGTGAAAGCTCACTTCTTTGTTTAGCAACCTGGCAAGCAATGGCTTGGTTACCGGAATGTAAGCCCACTTAATGCATTGGCCGTTGTCGTAATCCCCACTCCAATACACCATAAACCTTTGGGTATTTTCATTCTTAACCGAAAAACACTTCGGCCCCAAGACGTCTTGATACACTTCCAGTAGTTCCAATTTACCTAGCTGTGTGCCTGTTGGGAGTAAGTTCATTGCTCGTTCCTCATGTTTCTAACGCTGCCTATCAAACCTTGCCTATAATCTTATAGTTAAATACTGTTTTTATATACAGCTATCTGGGCGTATTTTGATATGCCTGTTCGAAATCGAGAAGGCGGCAGCAACAATCCATAAGGAAGACGGTGGTTTCACCGATCTTCCAGCCACGAAAACGTTTGTCTCCATTAAGTTCTAAACTATAATCTCAAAGCTAACTTAATGTAACGAAAAATCATGGAGTTACGCTTACTTCCAGTACCCGAATGGCGATATAGTGGCGGCAAATTTTAATCACAAGAAACAGGGGTTGTGTCGCAAACAAGGGGGTAGGTTATGCTCACCCCTCAACATTCTTCAGCTTTAACATTATGACTATTAAGTTTACTGGCCGTCACTTCCCTTCTGAGATGGCTTTGTTGCGTAATTCAGTGGAACTAAATCCAGAACCTACGATCTGATCAGCT
>NZ_JBGOOO010000099.1:0-2126 GCF_041439695.1 Vibrio sp. FF266 | reverse complement strand
CGTTAGTGATTGTACTCACTTAACGCAGTGTCCAAAACTACTGGTTCAGATCAAGGTTGAAGATGGGTATTTAGTCGGACATTGTCTACCCAAGGTAAAACCGAGAAATAGAAAGGCACTATTCAATCGTATAATCGTTATCACTCTCGGTGCAATAAAAGGTGAATGACTTCATCTTTCTCTTCAGAGTCAACTTCAACGCGATAAAAGCCTTTGGCTTTTAGCGCTTCAATTAACGCTTCCAACCGATGGGTTTTCACCGTCATAGCCAGGGGTTTTATCTGGTTATTGTCTTCATCAAACCCTTGCTCTATGCTTTTTTCTTTCATGTAAAGAGTATCTCGTTCCATTTCTTTTGTGGGGTCTTCCAACATAGTTGGAAACTGATGCTGCTCAAATAATTCCGTTAACATGATATAGAGTTCATCAGCCTGTGAGAACTTGGCTTGATACCCGAGATTCAGTTGATTTACCTCCCACATTTTTTGTTCGAGGTTGCCTGTTACACTTCGGCCAATACTGAGCATGGTTTTGAGTTCATTTTTACATGTCGAGAACTGAGGCCGTTTTACTTTTGGTTTGATGAATTTTACCAACAGTTCATTTCTTATTTTCGTTGTCCAATATCCACCTTGTTGACTCATGGTTAAATACAGTGCGAGAAGCGCATTCGTCACGATCTCATCAAGGGCTTGATAGTGCTTAAGGTTTCGACTCATGAATTTATTCTTTCTCTTTAATTGAAGCTTCCTAGCTGTTTTTCACGATTTTAAATTGAGTGCGTAATCAGCGTGTATTAAGGCTTAAATAATAAGGCGCATTCAAAAATTAACGGGAAACGCGAACATATACCTGCTCAAACTTTAATGGCACCGCTCGTCGCAATCCCGTAGCTGGCGAAGCCAGTCGAAGGGTGAGCAAGCGGTATTTCGAACCTCTTAAACCACCATGATTAAGCCTCTTTTCTAGACACAGAATCAATAGAAGGTAAGAGATCCTAAATATTTTTTTAATTGATTGATACTGTTAACTTTTCTTATTCTTTTTTCAAGCGAGACTATCGAATCATCAATCATTTTAAGATACTTTTCCATTTTGGCTTGCGTCTTCTTCTTGCTTGGTGCTGAGAATTGTCTCCAGACTTGAGACTTAACTCCTTGTTGGCTAAAGATGTCACGGTGGGCCCGATTTAAATCCAGGAGCTTCATTTCGAGCAAATGCTCCATTCTCACTAAAGTTGTTTCATCAAGAAGGTGCTCAGAATCGGGGACATATTCTGTCAGCATTCGGACTAAGGTCATCACATCATTCTCTCGTTTGGCCACCGCCAGTTTCTGCATTAAACGATGTTTCTCTTCTTTCTTTAACGGGTCAGACTCTTTATCTGGATGGATAACACTCGCAATGCGTTTGTACATTTTGTTGAGTTGAGTACCTCGGAACATTTCTTTGATGTTAAGCGCGTCGTCGTCTTCACTCTCAAAATAATCGAATTCAAAATCGTCCCAATCGTCCTCATTTTGGGCTCGTGGTGAAAATGAGTCGTTATTATGTTTAACAAAAGAGGCCCATAAGGCACTGATAAAAGCTTCAATGGCGAATGGATCACCAGAAGCCAGAATTTCACGGATTTTTTTGTGGGGTAAATCAATATCAGCGCCGAACATCTCCTTCATGCCGTTTTCAAATTCTCGACAAGCTGCATTGAGCGCTTGCTGTTTCTCTTTCTGAAATACTTTATTATGATAGGTTTCATACTCTTCGCATAACGCCTCGACTTTGTCTCTATCATTGATAAAAGGGCGATCAAGCAAGTCAATTAACTCCTGTTCAATCGCTTGCATCAAGCGATTGCGGATATTGGTTTTGAGTTTTTTTGAGGTCAAAAATGACATCAAGTGCTTAACCCAGGCACAGTGAAGATGGTCGAGCTTTTTATCATAGGGAGTCAGTTTATCTTTGTATTCAGAAAAAAGCTGATTGACCTTGATCTCGGCCTTTTGATTACGCCGTTCATTTTTTTCAATCTTCCTCCAGAGCTCAGATAAATAATCCGACTGAGAATGTGGAACGTTGTTTGAGTGAAAAATAGGAAGTGTCATATCCGTCCTTTTCTCTTCTAGTAA
>NZ_JBGOOO010000098.1:0-2226 GCF_041439695.1 Vibrio sp. FF266 | reverse complement strand
TCTTAGTTTTATTGATTCTTGGTTATGCGATTTACAACATCATTCGAATCACACTTGAGATTCGTAATTCGAAATGCTGATTTAGTTTACTTTTAGGCGTTACGGTGTGCTTTTGGGGTGAGTTTGAACGATGTTAATTCGTTCTGTGAATCGCTCTAAAAGCGTCACAAACTTACAAGGCAGTGTGGAGGTGCATTGCCTTGATCAAGTGTCCAAAATCTTCGCTAAGAGCGTTTGTGGGGTTCTGAGGGCTATTTCTGATAGCAAACCCTGCTATTTACCATAATAGGAATAATGAACACCGATTTTTGAGTGGTAGATCATCATTTTTCTTTGGTTTGGGTATAACTCTGAATTTTAAGCATAAGGTCATCTTAGACGTTGCTCATGGAAAGAATAAATAAGGAGCTTTAGCGACCTCATCTATTGGCTTGTCAAAGCCTCAAGCGTCTATGTGACTGTTCTTCTAATTGGGGGCTTACTACAAAGTGACGGTTAGTAAGTTTATCTAAAGAGCCTCGCAGTTATCGAGCGTTCGTTTCTTCGGTGAACCAATCCGCATGGGGCTAACTACTTTGGTGTAGTTCCAATGCCATGAGCTAAAACTCGTTTCATCTCGTCACCAGTTCGTGATTACTTTAGTAGGAACTTAGTGAAAAATTCTCTGTAAAGTATGTCGGTCAAGTGAGTCATCAATACACCGTCTTAAAGTGCTGCACTGACTAAGGATATGTTTCTGTCGTTGAATGGTTTGTTTGTAGGTAGTGACAAAGCTAGCCCACCTGTACTAAAATCAATGCGTGAACAGGTGATTTTTAGTACCGACCTTAGTGTCAGCTAGATTACTTCGTTAAAGGGGATGATCGCAAGGTCATCCCCTTTTTCGTGTCTCTAATCTAAGGGCTATTGAACATAATAGGAATAATGAACACCGATTTTTCAGGTCATTAATTGAACCTGCTCCGATGTGCCGTATTTTAATTGACGCCAAATTAATATTGAGTTTTTATGGCTCACCTCAACGCTATGCTTTTATTAGCTATATCATATAAAAAGAAGGTAAATATGGAACAAGTAACTTTTCAAGGAAACCCAGTTAAAGTTGTAGGCTCTATTCCAACTGTAGGCAGTCAGGCTCCAGATTTCTCTCTAACGGCTTCGGATTTATCTGATTTGACACTCTCATCATTTAAAGGCCAGAACGTAATCATTAACATATTCCCGAGTATTGATACTCCTGTTTGTGCATCTAGCGTTAAGAAATTTAATGAAGAAGCTTCAAAACTTAAAAATACAACGGTTTTATGTGTATCAGCCGACTTGCCTTTTGCTGTAGGTCGCTTCTGTGAAGTTGAAGGTGTTGAGAATGTTCAACATGCATCTACCTTCCGTAACTCTGACTTTGCAGAGACTTACGGAGTGTTAATTCCAGAGGGTGCTCTTAGAGGTTTAGTAACTCGTGCAATCGTATGTGTGAATACTGATGGAAAAGTGACACATTCAGAGTTGGTTAAAGAGATAACTGATGAGCCAACTTACTCACTAGCCTTGAATGCTTTTTAATTAGATTAAAGAATAGCCCGTTTATCAGCGGGCTATTTCTAGATCTTTTATCTGAACCATTTGTAATCGAAGGTTTTTAGCTAGTTGTTAGTATTCCTTTAAGATGAGCTAAAATATCTCTTGGCTCATCCATTCTCATTTTCTCTGTAAATTCCATTTCACTTTCTAATACCACGGTAGCATGGTCAATCAGCGTCTTGCGTTCTTCTTCTGATATCTTCTTTGTTTGCAACCCACAGATGCGAATAAGTAGGCACACTATATCTAGCTCCTTTGATTCTACTGAGCTGATTTCTTTATACTCTTGAACTTTTTGTAGTGCGTTATTTATACGTTTTTTCGATAATGGCGTCATGACTGGTGCTTATCTTAGGTATTTATTTGGTGATAATTTTTTAATGTGTTTAGGTGCTAATAACAACACCAACCACTTTCTTTTGTTACTGTATGACCAGCAATATTCCTTATTTACCATAACGGCACTTAGTGCGAAGTGAGATTTAGACACAAGAACGGCTCCCTATAGGGAGCCGTTCTTCGTTGCGCAGATGAATCCTAGCTAAGGTAACAGAATCTTAATGCTCTGGTTGTCTATTGATGACGTTGTTAGGTAAATGCCTTTTAATTCGGAGGCTTTTTTGTCAAAGGAATAAAAACGTATCA
>NZ_JBGOOO010000097.1:0-2286 GCF_041439695.1 Vibrio sp. FF266 | reverse complement strand
TTAAAGTTGGCCGATGAAGTGAAAATCATCGATAAAATGGTGCCGGATAAACTAAGAGAAGCGATGGGTGAGTTTGACCAGTTATTCGCTCGAATTCTGGGTAAAAGTGAGAGAGCATACCCTGCAAAGGTAAAGCATGGGTCTGGTAATACTGCGCAATCTGGTAAAAATACTAGTAAGGCGAATCAAGAGAAAGATAAAGATGAATTTATTTGTCCTGTTTGTAAGAAGAAACCTGAAAAATGTGATGCTTATTAGAGGTCAATACCATCATGGCTAAAAACTCAACTGTAAAAAAACACAGTCTTGTAAAAGGCTCAGGGCCTGCTTTAGCAAAATCCATCAAATCTAAGCACTATAAGTCGGGCTTCAATGAACATTTATGGGCGGATGGACGTTTGAAAGGGGATGACGGACAGTTCGGACTTCAGGCTCACCACATCATAACAACTAAAAACTTAGATACTCCAGACTGGAAAAAATACAGAGAAGCATATGAGTATGATATAAACACCTGGAAAAATGGGGTAATGTTCCCTTCCAAAACGGATATTGCTTGTCAAGTCAATACACACGTCCATAAGTCTGGCCATGGTGGAGGCTTGGACTTCAAGACCGAGCAAGAACAGTTTGGGAAACAAGTTCAGATCCTGAAAGTGGTGAAGTAACATCAATTCCGGTAACAAAGGTTCCTGATCCTGTAGTAACTAAGTTACGGCTGGAAGATATAAAGTATATAAAATCGGTTAATCGAGATATTAAAGGTGTAAAAGAAAATGCCCAAAGGAAGTATTATTGTAAGACAGGAAATACAAGATATTTTCAGTCTGATTTAGATGGGGCCTCTGAAGATATTTTAGTGTGTTTAGATAGCTTTTTATATACAATTTCGACTTTTGGTCATGATTACTCTCCGGCAAGTGACATAGGTTGTGTAGGCGAAAGTAATATAGAAAGCAAGAGTAAATCAAGAAGCGCATGCCCAAGTAGAACTTCCAAGCTACCGGAAGAAAAACACAATATAAAGAATGTAAAAGGTAAGACGATGAAACCTAGAAAACTTGAGGTTGGAAAATGAGTGAATATTTTTTTGCAAGAGAGTGTGTCAATTCCCCAATTTACTGTTTTCCAGATGAACACATCGATTCAGTGCCCTTAACGAGTTTTACTTACCCTAAAGCACCTGTTCCCTTGATAGTCGAATTTCTTCCACAAGATGATTATGAAATCCCAGATATACTTGAGATGCCAAATTTCTCGATTAATAAAAATGGATTTTCGAAATTAAATTTGAATAACATTTTTGGAATTAATTGGGTCGATATTAAACTTCATGATAAAGGTGAGCATGATTTTCTTATGCTACAAGTTGTCAACGAGATTAAGTTGATTGATAGATCCGAAAGTGAGATCAAGAGGTACCGAAAGGATTCTGATGGTGATGAGATGATTAGTGGTATTCTTAATCTTATATTAGATGAAAAACTGATTCAGACTATACCAGTAGATAGAAGACAGATAGTGGTAGATCCTGGTTGGTTGAAGTGTGTTTTTTTCCATAAAAGTTTAGTTGAAAAAATAAAAAATTCTAAGCTAGTCGGTGTAGAATTTATACCGGCAGACGGCTATTCAGACTTTAGATAGATGAAATCAAATTTGAATTGTTTTTATTTAAATAACAATCTTAAAGTAATATGTATATGAAGTTTATTAAAGAAAATTTAAGCAATGTACTACCAGAAAAAAGACCAGGTATGGTTTTTTCTAACCCTGACTTATTTATTATTTTTGACAATACTATCCGATTCGTAATTTGGGAAGAAATTTTAGAAAAGTTTAATGAATCGTGGCTTGAAGGAAAGGATGCTTGGGATAGTAATTTTGATTTTGGTAGTCATCCTGACGATTATGATAGACAGTTTGATGATTATAAAACAATTGAACTTTTACAATTTCCAACCCTGACAGATTTAGAAGTAGAAGAAAAATATGCTTTTGTTTTTAACGAGAATAATGAATTATATATCAGTGAGAACTTCGTTAAAGACCTGAAATCAGCTGGTTGCGTCGACATATGGTATGATACCACAGCTCCATATGGTCGTTATTAGACCGTCAGAATTAAAAGCGCCGTAAGGCGCTTTTTGCGTTTAGTTGCGGTGTTTTTTGAGTTAAGTGAACGTAATACACCCCTGATGTTTGTTTAACAACAGTCGGCAACGCTGTTGTACTGATCCGCACCAGAAGTTTTGGACACTGAGTTAAGTGAGTACAATCACTAACGAG
>NZ_JBGOOO010000096.1:0-2289 GCF_041439695.1 Vibrio sp. FF266 | reverse complement strand
AACCACCGACACGAGGATTTTCAATCCTCTGCTCTACCGACTGAGCTATCCGGGCTACGAGGTGTATTAAACGTGTTTTCGCGTTCTGGGTCAACATTAAATTGCAAAAAAAGTATTGTTTGATGTTTTTCTATACTTAGTGGGTTGTTTTTGTTCGTTTGGGTAGAAAAACCTAGGTCTAGCATGCCTTAAAAGATGGCAAAACTACGGTTAACTGCTTTGAATGAGCGCTGAAATAAAAAAAGCACGTATGAAAACGTGCTTTTATATTAAAGGTTTTTCTCGAGAGTTTAGTGTTTTACTTCAAACCTATTTACCCAAGTCTCTAATTCGTTAGAAAGAGAAGCTAAAGTTTGAGTACTGTTATGGCTTTCCGTTACGACATCGCTCAGTTGGTTGCCACTTTCTTCAATCATATTGATACGCTTCGATATATCATCGCTTACCTGGGTCTGTTCAGCGGCTGCTGTTGCGATTTGATGGCTCATTGATGATATAGACTCTAATGCAATCACAATCTGTTGTAGCGCTTCAGAGGCATTCTGAGACTCTGCTACAGTACTTTCACTCGTTGCCGCACACACATTCATTGTTTGAATGGCGTTACGGGAACCTTCTTGAAGATTATTGATCATTAACTGAATCTCTTTGGTGCTCGATTGCGTTCGACCAGCAAGATTACGTACCTCATCCGCCACTACTGCAAATCCACGACCTTGTTCACCCGCTCGCGCAGCCTCAATAGCAGCGTTAAGTGCTAACAGGTTAGTTTGCTCTGCAATATCGCCTATAACGTCCAATACCTTAACAATATTGTTTACGTCGTTGTCTAGGTTAGCAACAGCTTCACTGGCTGTACCTAATTGTCCTGCTAGGCCTTGAATATTATCTACTGTGTTGTGGATTAGGAGCTGAGTATGTTGGCTTTGTTTGTCTGCCTCGTCGGTGTTACGAGCTGTATCGCCAGCTGAATCGGCAACATTATTTGCTGAAGACGCCATCTCAGTCATTGCTGTTGCGATCATTTCAGTTGATTGTTGCTGAGTTTCAGTAAGTTGAGCGATAGAACCTGCACGATCTTCCACGCACTGTAATTCGCCTCTTAACGCTAGCATTGAAGAGTTGAGGTTTGATACTAACTCTGCCAGTGATTGACTCATTTGTTGTACAGCGTGATAGATACTGCCTTGCTCAGCTTGAGTCTCAAACGATGTTTGAATTTTTCCTTCTGCGACAGCTTGTACTGCTTCTCTTACGTCTTTGGGTTCACCGCCAAGTAGCGATAGCATACGTTTAATTGAGATAATCAAGCTTGAAAGAATGACACCAGCAATAGCCAAACATAAAATCAGTTGCCATTGTGCTGTTGACCAAAACCTTGCGTTGACTTCATTGAAGCCGATACCTGTACCTACAACCCAACCCCAATGAGGTGTTTTTTCTGCGATGGACAGTTTTTCTTCAATGCTTCCGTCGGGGAGTTTTTGTGTCCAGGTGTATTCGACTATTTGTCCTGTTCTATTGCCAAGTGCTCGCTGAATAAGTTGGCCAACGCTATTTCCATCGCCATCTTTAAAATCATTAAAGCTGGTTCCGTGTAGTTGCGGATCTAAAGGTGTTGCGACAAAAGTCATATCTTCATCAGCAACATATACATATTCATTGTCTTTATAGATATTGTTGCGCAGTAGGCGAGTGGCAAGCTGTTTGGCTTGTTGTTCTTCTAGAGTGCCATCAATAGCCATTTTTTCGACTTCAGTAAGAATGCTGTATGCACTTTTAAATAGCTCTGTCACGCGAGCTTTGTTGTCTATGTTGCTAGCAACTCTTAAGGTCCATAAACCTGTAGCCGTAAGTGCGAGCAAGGCAATCAAAATGATGCCTGATAATAAATAAGCTTGCGTTTTTAATTTCATATTTCCCCGTGCAGCGATCTAATAATAAGTATGGTGTATCATTCACGAATCTTAAGCTAAGTCGTGTAGTGCAGGTATCAGAAAGGTATCAAAACATGATGAAGATTAAATTTACGAAGAAAAAAAAGTCCCCAGAAGAACATTTTTCGCTGTCAAATGAATAAACAGAGGCAAGAGCAATTACTCTATTAAGGGTGGCGGACGTAGTCCATTTACTCGAAGATCAAGATTTAATGTTGAACTGATGTGTTATTGAATGGTGTTAACTTTTATTCAAACGAAAAAAAGCCAAGTCTCTCGACTTGGCTTTCTTGAATGTGGCTCCCCTTGCAAGACTTGAACTTGCGACATACGGATTAACAGTCCGCCGTTC
>NZ_JBGOOO010000095.1:0-2454 GCF_041439695.1 Vibrio sp. FF266 | reverse complement strand
TCGATACAAGCACTCATGAAATTATTGCAGCCGAGCTAAGTTTATCGACGGTTACGGATGGGGAAGTTCTCCCGAACTTACTGAAACAAACACGCCGCAGTATCCTTGAGGTATCTGGTGATGGGGCTTACGACACGAGAGCGTGTCATGCTGCTATTAAGATTAAGCGAGCCGTTGCGCTTATTCCCCCAAGAGAAGGAGCAGCCTTCTGGGAGCGTGGTCACCCTCGCAATCTCGCCGTGGGTTGTCAGAAGTTATACGGCTCGAATAAGTATTGGAAAAAGCGGTATGGATACCATAAACGTTCATTGTCAGAAACAGCGATGTATCGAGTTAAACAGTTGCTAGGAGGACGGTTGAGCTTAAGAAATTACAATGCACAGGTGGGTGAAACTTACGCGATGATAAAAGCGTTGAATAAGCTCACTAGGCTAGGTATGCCTGAAACTTGTCGTATTGACTAAAAAGCATGCAAAACGGGCGGCTCTGTCTCTAAACTGAATTACGCAACAAAGCCACTACAGAATAGTAATGCCAATATCCGAACAACTAGAAAGCGTTTAGAGCACTTGGAAGCGTTGCACAACGAAGCGCCATTACAGGGTAACGGCGAGGCAATGGGGACGGCTTGGGAGCTGTACGAAGAAGAGGGCCGCATTAAGTTTTCATTTGACGGTATTCCAGCCGAAGAGGTGCGCAAAAAATTAAAAAGTAACGGTTTTAAATGGTCACGATACTCTAAAGCGTGGGTGCGTAAACTGACGCCCAACGCGGTCTTTGTGACAAAAAGACTCATTACTTTATTCGATTAAAACCGAATGAGATGCCTCTTAGCCTGGAGGCCTTAGTTTCCTTGGTGATTTCCTTGAACGCTGTGGTCGCGCTAAAAGAAGTTGAGCCAAAGGCTCGACCGCAAGCGGTCGTCTAGCTGGCTCTCAGGAGGACTGTAGGCCCATTGACTCGATGCTTGATTGTATTGCAGTGTATTGATGTCAATTTGTGGTTGCGTGGCTGATAGGGCTTAATTGACGAGTTTTTTATGATGATAGTTTAAAGCGGATTTGAAGCACAGCGTCGTGATAAGGGCTTAACTTGGGCGTTACCCTTCGGGCAAGGCTTTTCGCTTGTATCTTTTATCTATGGCCTAAGAGTGACATCACCCTGGTGAGTCACTGCGTGCCGCCCCAGGATGTGCCTCTCTACAGCCCCTATCTAAAAGGATATCGCTGCAATCCTGAACGCACTCCTCTCACTGCGTTCGCTACGCCTCGTCGTACCTCCTCGTTGCTTTCCCTACCTTTGAATAAGTTCGAGTAAGGCTTGTTTTCTTATGCGCCGATTTCCTTTCACTCGCATCATTTACGGGCTCGCAGGCTGTTAACCGTCTCTCCCCACAACCTGATTTGCAAAGGTAAATGAACGCTGCGCGCCCTTGCAAAGCAGAACGATGGTGAGAGAGCGGACAGCCAAGCGGCTCCGAAAAGTGATACTCAAACAAAAGGAAAATCCTCATGGCGCAACAAAATTCAAACCTAACTCTCTCTAATTCAAATTCAGTGACCAGCGTTTCGCCGCTGGAGCACGAAAGCTCACCAAAAAATGATATCTCTAAGCGTCTGCAACCAGTAGAGCCAAGTCGTGATGTTGCCCTATCAGGATCAACCTCTGTGGAAAATATTGTCGTGATTGCCGCTCATGTAAAAGCAAGAGCCAGGCATTCCAGTGTTTGGCTAGAACTGACGGTTTTATTCCCAGAAACAGAACTCAATAAGCCGTACTGGGGGCAAGGCATCGCGAGAGGTCATGTGATTACTGAAACAAATAAGGTAGGGCTGAATAGTCGTGCTGTCGTCATGGGATGGGTGACAGATAGCCATCAATATATCGAAGTATAAAGACTTGATACCCCTTAGTTATAAAATGGAGACTTAAATAATGAAATATCTCTCACACTATATTCAAGACAAACAAACTCAGGCTTTTAATGATGCTGGGGCGTTCTTTGCTTTTTCTAATCAACAGTTCGATGAGGCAAAAAAAGAGGGCGTGAAATACGCATCACTAGGTATGGGGTTAATTTGCCCAGTTGATAATGCCAAGCAATTAATGACTCGTTTAGATTCCATCGCTCAAGAAGGGATCGCCGAAGATATCAAAGAGAACGGGAAAAAGGCGATCATTCGCCGTGAGTTATTTAATCACGAATGTTTCTACACAAATGATATTTGTGATTGTGTGGAAAAACTCGAAGGCTATGGCATTTCATACGATGAGATTTATGAAGTGTTTAATCACATTCGTAAAAAGGAAGACGTTTATTAAACGTGAAAATTAAAGCGCCTTGATATTTGTTCCATCAAATATCAAGGCATGTTCAAGTCAATTATGGTGAATATTCGAATGAACATTCTGAATGCTACACAAGATAGAGAAGAAACGAAAGCAAAATGTTAC
>NZ_JBGOOO010000094.1:0-2508 GCF_041439695.1 Vibrio sp. FF266 | reverse complement strand
CAGTTATTCATTAATTGCTAATTTAGTAAAGTCGCTGACAAACTTTTGTCCAAAAGCTTCTCTGGTTGAATTTTTACCCGTGGCACTTTTAACGCGAAAGTGCCACGCTAACATTTAAAGTAGCGATGCTAGATCTGAAGATATGGTTAAGTGGTCATTCTGTACAGCTTGGTGTAAATAAGGCTTCCATGTAGCGATATCCTCCAAAGCATCCACTTCTAAATGTATGTCTCCCTCCCGCTTTGGTCCAAAAATCACGTATACTGGGACAATATTTCCTTGTTGAACACTATCCCAAACTAAGCCATCTACATTGGGGTAGGTATTATGAATGTGCTTAGCTAGCGTTCTTGCTATATCCAAGCATTTCAGCTGAGATTTGTTAAACAAATCATCAAAACTAATATCCCAAAATGCTTCGGCCCCGCCTTTCAGATATGCAGCTCTACAATCAGCAAAGGTTAGCTCCTTTCTAAAAGAGATTGTAGCCACAGCGAGATTTTGAAACTCTTTGGATGATAACGTTACTACTGAATCTGTAGCAAGTGGTCGTAGTACCGTTTCAAAATAGGCCGTTTCTCTAGTTGGTGCTATATACAGAGCAGGGACTGCTTTGTCGTTAGAGCGGAATGGCGAAAAGCGACCAGCGGTGACCGTACCATCAGAGTAGATAGCCCTAATATCACTAGTGAACTTAACTTGTAGAAATGGATTCGGATCTATGGCTGTGTAAGCACGCTCACCATTGTCGTCATATACCTTATTTAATGCACGGTAAAAATGACGACCAGGTTCGATTTTCAGCAGTGGTGGCGCCTTACTCATAGTCTTGCTCTTCTGAAGCAAAGGTTAAGTCACGCAATGTGCTTTGAGACTTAAACAAACCTGCTAGGTATAGCAAATCTTCTTCAAGCTCGGGTCGGCTTATAGCTTGAGCAGGTGTGCACTCCAGATCATCATTGTGAGTTGTTAACCATTTATACACTCCCCAATCATTTAACCCATCAAATATGTGACACAACCTTTCGACTGGCTTGTACACACCAAGACGTTCAGTGTCGAACTGAAACGCTGGGATCTGGATATTACGAGAATTTCCAAAATAAAAGCCGAGTAGCTTCATTTCTTTTTTGAGTTTAGCAACCAATCTTGAAGGATTTGCAGCACTTACTTCTCCAAACAGTACTGATGCTTGCTTTGCTGTAATTAGCGGGAAGTTTTTTGCTCTAGCTTCAATCTCGTTCAAGTCTTTTGCTATTAAATATTGTGTATCATCTGCACTTGTATGTGGCTTAATGGCTTCCTTGAAGTCATCAAAACTTTTCTGAGCATCCTGTTGTAGTAGGCGATACATGTGCTTAACAGAACCATGAGCTATATGATGTTCCATCACACGCATGGCACCACTAACTAATTCTGCTTCCTCAAACCCAAGCTTTACACTTCGGTTAATCACATGAGCTGGAGCCGCAAAGACACGACCGTTTTTAGCTGTCAAATGCTTCCCATTTAATACGACAGTTATGCCCTTATCGAGTAAAGGCTTTGCTTCTCTCAAGCTATTAACGGTCACTGGCTCTTGAATACTGTCATGATCATCATTTTCGTATTCTTGTTCCTCTAACGCCGTTAACTGACATTGTAGAATGTACTGCTCTGCTTCCCTAGAAATTCGCATGGATACTGCCTCGTTAGGTATTATTGTACACCTTAGATCCATAGTAACAACTATGCAAATTATTATTGCCTTTTAGAGATGAGCTACCCCATCAATACTGGCCCCTAAGTTAAACAAATTGCCATACCTGTAGTTATTCATGAATCGCTAATGTAAGGTTTTTATAAACTCATTTATGTCCAAGAGTTTCTTAGGTTGAATTTCTACCCTTGGCACTTTCTAGCTCGAAAGTGCCCCATTATTTGGTAGACCTTTCACTCATTCATATCCTGTTCACGGACTTTTCCATATTAAAAGTTATGCGACACAGAAAATATCCCCAATGATTTCCCTCACTAGTCCATTGGGTTAGATTGAAGCTTAAAAAAGAAAGAGCTTATTGCCGATTCATTTAATGCTGGTGTAAACTTGGAAGACATTGGAGAGAGTTGGTGTAAATCATTGGATAGAATGACATTTTTCACTAGGTTAGAGCGCCAGATTCTTTCTGGTAAAAAAACTGCAACGATTAGAGATAAATCTGAAAGCCATTATTACCCTGGACAGGTTGTTGAAGCATTTACTCTCGAAGATGAGCGGAAAATCTGCATACTAGAAATAGTTGATGTTGAGAATGTTGAGTTTGAAAAGCTCTGTAGAAAACATGCCAAAGCGGAGAATTTACCATTTGTTTTTATGCTCAAATGGCTATTACGAAAGATATACCCAACGGAATCTAGTTTGTATTTTGTCAGCTTTAAAGTTGTTGGGTAACTCATGGCACCTTAGTATAAACTGATCTGAACCAGTAGTTTTGGACACTGCGTTAAGTGAGTACAATCACTAACGAG
>NZ_JBGOOO010000093.1:0-2521 GCF_041439695.1 Vibrio sp. FF266 | reverse complement strand
CTCAAGGCGAGCGAGGTCAAGATAAGGTTGCGATAGCAATCTTATCAACCAGTTAACTGTTCTTGGTTTCTTTCGTCGTCATATCTCCTCTGATTTCGCTAATGCCATTCTCTTTATTATCAATGCCTTTCGGCTAGGTGGGTCGGCTTACTCCAACACACGCCATCTCATTTAGGTGGTTTTACTACAAGTTCAGTGAGTTAGTCGCCTTGTTCCAATGATAGAATTAGCGTCAGTCTTTTATTATAGGTAAGCACTGCGATGACAACGAAAAATAGTATATTTCCACCTAACTCTATGGCGCATGACTCCCCAAATAGAACGCAACCGTTAGGTATAGAAGATGCTCGTTATCAAGAGGCTACCAAAGACAGTTTCTTTCCTAAGTGGTCGATAGCCTATGATGCAGAAGCAAGAAGTGGTAAAGGCGTTACGCCTGCAATTACTGATGCGGCAGTGACTCGTCAAAATGCGATAGCAGCGGAAACTGAAGCGGCTAACCCTCAAACTGCGAATACTAATTCATTAGCATCTAGCGATGCCACTTCTAATATAATGAAAACAGTATCTGAGTTGTTTAGCTCAAGCTCTAAAAAATGCTTCGCCTCAAGTATTATTCCTGATGTTGATAAAACTCAATCCATCCCATTAAGAGAATACGGTGAAGTTGCGGTGTTAACATCAGGGAAAAGCACGGACTTTAAGAAGCGCTTTTCTAAAATGACACCAGAGCAAGAGTTGAAAATTTTGTCTGGTACTAGCTTAGTGGATATGACATTAAGCGATTTAGGTGCTTGGCGCATAACTCACAATAATGAAGAGATTCTTCCTGCGTGGTGTTTATTATTTTGTTCATCAGGCATGAAAGCCGAGCATTTGATTAATCGTGAAGAATTTAATCAATTATCGGATGTAAATACAGAGCTTAAATTACGACTTCAAAATGATGAAAGTGGTAAAGAAGATTTAATCGCTTTTCACCGTGACGGTGAAAAGCTTCCTGTTATTCAAGCTGAGCCAAATCCAGAGAGTGGAAGTAAGGCTTTTAAAGCAACGCTTCCAAGTGGCGTTGTTATTGAGTGGAATGGTGTAAGTAAACAAGGCCCATTATTCCATAATGGCACTGAGCGTAGATTTGGAAGTCTTCGACAAGAAAAAGTACTTCCAAATGACGGTAAGACTCAAGATATTGAGGGTGTTCCTGATGACGCAGTTGAAGAAGTCATTATTGCTTTTCCAAAGCAAAAGTTCATAGAGCCATTGTATTTGACGCTACCGAAATTTAAAGAAGAGTCAAAAATCGCAATCAACCCTAAAAATATGTACTGGCCTCCGTATAACCCGTTAGCAAAAGAAGGGGAGAAAGAGCTGAATGTTGAGTATGTTGAACCAATTAATAGTTTTGGGTTAATGTCACCAGAGGAAGGGCATGAATTCCTACAAAATTTGTATGATGATATGGGCGGTAAAGATACCGTTGGTGATTTTAAGGATTATTATGGTTTAGGTAATGGTGTTTATGATTCGCATAAGGTTGCATCAGGGCTTGGTGGTTTAGGTGTTGTAGCGTATACAAAAAATATTAACGGTAAAGATTGGGTCATCATTAAAAATTTCCGCCGTTACGAACAAACCTTAATGAAAGGTAATAAATGGGGAGCGAATAACCCAAGGGTTATTCAGGCTGGATTAGGTTTAAATGATTTGAAAGGTGCTGTTAGGTATATTAGATTTAATATTGGAGTTGAAATTATTGTTTCTGTAGGAATAAATGCCGCGGATTATATATTGAATGACGAGGCTACATTAGCTGAGTTTGTTGGTAACTCATCAGGAGATATAGTTAAAGGACTGGTATCTATGGGGGTGGGAGCAATAGCTGTTACTATGTTACCAGCAACAGCGACTGTTTTATTATCGGGAACAATATTTGCGGCAGTATCATTCTTAGTTGGTCAAGGGCTTAATGTTTTTGATGAAAATAATGGTTATTCAAAAGATATAAGTAAAGCTGTTGATAGGTTAATGAAATGATTATATTTAAAATTATATTTTGGTTATCGTTCTCAGTTGTAGGCGCGTGGTTTTCATCAGATGCTTTTTTTGTTGCTTTTGGTGAGCCAGAAAAAGTGGTTACAATTGTAGGTATTTTGAATTTGTGGGGAAGTGTTACTTGTACCTTTTTAGGCGTTTATGTTGCATATTATTTTATAATGGAGCGGCTAAAATCCCCGGTGTCACATAAACGGTTTAATATAATAGGCGTGAGTTTAGCTATAGTCATTGCTCCATTATTAACCCTTGGTGTGTATTCAAAAAGTTTATCTAATGTTTCTAGTTATGTAGAATGTGATGGTTTACGAGAATTATCAAGTCGTTACTCTAGTCGAACATATGCAGTATCTGATGAAGTATGTTTGACAGTGGTTGTTGATGAAAAACAATAAATTTTAGGCGCATATAACGAATAAGGATTAAGGTGTTGCGTAGCCAACACTAAATCCCGAGTGTTGAACAAGCC
>NZ_JBGOOO010000092.1:0-2676 GCF_041439695.1 Vibrio sp. FF266 | reverse complement strand
GTTAGTGATTGTACTCACTTAACTCAGTGTCCAAAACTTCTGGTGCGGATCACTATACCCAAGCCGAACATCAATCCGATAGTTTGAAGTGTAGGAACAAATATGCCGGTTTGATAACACACAAAAGCACCACCATAAAACACACTATTAACCGCCAAAGATTGATAGAGCATGAGGTCTGTTCGACCAATACCATAGAAGTAACTGTCTATGACATTGTTGAAGCTAAACACAACATAAAATCCGACTAACAACCATACTAAATCGATAATTGGACCAGAGTTCTTAACCCCCATTACACTTGATATAAAGCCATCCCACATCGGTATTGTGATAGCCCAAGCGACAATGACCCCCACAGTTAGCCAAAAGTAACCATTGATTCGTTCAATCGATAGTCCTTTGTTGGTTGCAGCGTCTTGTTTCACTAACTGACCTAAAGCTAATACAGGAAGTAACAACCATCCCCAAATAAATTGATTCGCAACCCAGAACGTTCCGGCTTGTTGTACTTGGTTCACTAATTGCAAAATCATTACAATAAAAGCGGCATTACGAACAAATGACTCTAGGCCTGACTTCCATCCAATGACTACCCACTCCTTTAGCCATATATTTTGATTTCGATTACTTTGCCCAAACTTAAGAGATACACCTAATCTTATAAGATAGATAATAGCGACTGCGGCAAGTATTGAATTGACAATAATATTGCTAAAAGCGATACCATGAACGCCCAATTCAAAGGAAATTGGTAACTGGCTAACAAGTAAAGCGTCACACAAAATCGTTAGTATCATTTGTACGACTAACAACTTGTACAGAGTCTTCTTCTGATTTTTCAACACTAAAACTAACGATAAAAAGGCGTAAACACTAGAAAGTAATATAGCTAATGATTCCAATCGGATATATTGTATCGTCGTAGTGAACAATTCTTTTTGTTGTTGCATTGCAGTAACAAAGATTGGCGTAAACCATAGGACAACAGCAGTGACTAAAAGGTAACTGAATACTATAATTTTTAGTCCTAGACTAACCCTCTCTTGAAATTTTCTATCATCACTTACGACCTTACCAAAGATAAATGCTAACGGAATGAATAACGCTTCATGGAGTACTTCATAACCAACATTTAGCCAAGCTACTTGCGCCGCGATACTATATGCCCAAGGGCTTGCGATGCTTCCTAAAAAATAAATTCTAGTTGTCGCATAAATTAAGGGAATAAAACTCGTAAGCATCAACACCAACCAGAGTTGATAATTAATTTTCTTGTTCACACCCACACCCTAGAAGATCTTTTCAGCTTTCTGACAAAAACATAACTGCGCGTCAAGCATTGAGCAACACAGTCTCGAAGCTTTAACAAGCCGTTTCAAACAATAAACGCAACGCATCGCTAAAATGCCATACGTTGCGAATCAATCTTGATTTTTTATACGAATTTAACAGTTGACGTACTTGATTGGATTCGAGTTACCTTTCGAGAAGTAACCCGACACTGATTGACCAAGGTACTTGTCTCGCACTTCATCACTAGCAACTTCGCCAACAAATTCCCAACGGCCATGTTTTTTACTCTCTTTCAATGAACGAGTTTGGTAAGGAGTACTTCCAGCAGGAAGCCAATTATGCACCTTATATACTTCTTTAATCTCGCCTTTATACACACTGACGGCAATTTCTAATTTTTCTCGTCGCGGCCCAATAACCCATATACCACGAGTAGCTTCATACAACGCTTCTGATGTCATTGATTCTTCAAACAAACGGTTAATTCGAATTAAAACTGCATTTTCTGTGATTTCTAACATGTTTCCCTCGATCTTCTGCATTCGTATAACGCCTGCATAACACATTTACTACCATGCAGATTAAGCTCAAAGAAACCTGCAATGCCGAACGTAGCAAATCGTGTTGATGCATTTGTTATGTTCGTTGTTCTTCGAAAGTACGATATTTTTGTTCTTGTAATGTCGATAAATAAAGTGCTTTTTGATAAATAGCATTTATTGCATTATGCATTCGGTCGTGTACGGAATCACTATCTGGACCAAATTCGATAAAAGGTTCCGATACTTTTAAAAAATCTTCTATTTTATGCAAGAGACCCGTTTGATCGAGGCGATGAGCTAAAAAGTTCCTAATGCTATTTAATTTTATAAAGCAATCCCATAAAGCTATTGTATCTAAACAGCTTGGGTCAGCATACGCTTTACCTGCGCTAATCAAACTATGAGTATCTTTGAATACATCTTTCAACACTTTTTGATTAGGAAAGTGGTTATAGACGTATGAACGAATTTGTTGCTCTATCAACAAATGTCCCTTTAAAACGAGTAATGTTAAATCACCATTTGAAGGCAATTGATCATAAAATTTTTCAAGATTTTCAAAATACTCCTCAGTGTAAGTTAATAACAGATAGCTAAAGTTTTTAATCTTGGCTGTATCCCCTAAAACTTTGTATTTTTCCAGTTCTTCAGCCCAGTAACTTCGAGAATTATTCATAGGAACTCCTAGAACATAACGCCAAGCGTTAAGAATCATTGACGCCATAGTCGTTTGTTAGCACTATGTACAAACCAATAGCTCCCTAATCAAAAAAACTATGGAGGTTTGATCTGCTCCAGTAAGACTGGACACCGCATTAAGCGACATATTGTTTTTCAA
>NZ_JBGOOO010000091.1:0-2928 GCF_041439695.1 Vibrio sp. FF266 | reverse complement strand
AAAGCGAAGTGTTTGGGGTGATCTTTCTTGATAGTCAGCATCGAGTTTTACGCACAAAAGAGATGTTTAACGGCACCATTGACACCGCATCCGTTTACCCGCGTGAAGTGGTCAAAGAGTCACTGGCCACAAATGCAATCGCGGTCATTTTTTATCATAACCATCCCAGCGGTGATGCCACACCCAGTCAAGCCGATCGACGTATTACTCGACGACTGACCGACGCGTTAGCCTTGGTTGATATTCGAGTTCTCGATCATTTCGTGGTGTCTTTTGAAGATGTGGTGTCGTTTGTGGAGCGTGGTTGGATATAGCCATTAGTGAAACATGTCTCTCATTTACGCCTATTCTGGCGTGAATGACTTCCTCATCATAATGCTATAAACTGTAAGCAATTAAATAAGGTTTCTACTATGTCTGAATCAAGCAAAGTCACATTAAGCGTTGAAGAGCTGATCAACCTAACCGCTCATGCTGCCACTCAAGAGCAGTTAAATGATACGCGTAAAGAACTCGATCAGAAGATCGAAGCGGTTCGTCATGAGCTTTCAGATAAAATCGACACAGTTCGTAATGAGCTTTCAGATAAAATCGACACAGTTCGTAATGAAGTGAGTTCCCTTAAAAATCTCATTATTGCAACAGCCTTCGCTATGATTGCGACGGTAGCCGGTGCCGCGTTTTGGGTTGGCAGTCATATCAACGTTTAATATTCAAATATGTTTTCTTAAATGCCTCTTATCCTAGAGGCATTTTTTTTGTCCGAACGCTTCAACGCTCGCGCTAAAAGAATTTGAGCCAAAGGCTCGACCGCAAGCGGTCGCCAATACCGCTCTCAGTACCACAGTACGCCTATTTGCTCGATGTTTGATTCTATTGCTTTTTCATGGTGTCACTTTGTGGGTTTGTGGCTGATAGGTGGCTTTTTATGATGAAACCATTACTTTACCTTTCTTTGCTATCGCCGTGTTTCGGTTGGGCTTTTTGCTTTGATGAGGCAGGGAGATTTTATAATGTCGATCCACAGCTTTTAAAATCCATTGCAACGGTAGAGAGCAGCCTAAAACCGAATGCGTATAATGAAAATAAAAACAAAACCGGTCAAGTGATCAGTCGTGATTTTGGATTGATGCAAATTAATTCCCATTGGTTTGATCGACTATCCGAATTTAATGTGAATGAAACAAGCATCTATAACCCTTGTTTTAATGTTCATCTTGGCGCGTGGGTATTAAGTTCTAATTTTTCTAGTCATGGTTATAACTGGAACAGCGTCGGCGCTTATAATGCGGGTTTTTCAAAACGCACCGAGAACGCCAGAAAAATATACATCCAAAAAGTCCAATCGGTTTATTTTAAGATGAACGTTCAATAAAAGGCTTTGCACCATAACGGTGCAATGTCTTTGGCTTTTCCTCTCGCTTTCTTCCTTCAATTTCCAGATCCCCGCATCCCTCGTTCGTCAGATTCATTCGCCACCTGGTCGGCTTTTGTCTTTCGCTGTCAGTTTTTCCCGTCGCTTTGATTAAGGAACTCAGATCATTCGTTCTGAGTTGTTGGTTAGTTGAGTTGGTGACCACACACCACGCTAAATCGAAAACGATTTAAATGGTTGTCTGCTTTAAACATAAAGACAATACAATCAATAACTTATGATATAAATAGAAGAGTGAATATTTTGGGGGGGAAATTTTCAAAATTTCAACTAATTAGCCGCTGAAATCCAATGTAGATTTACATCATAAATGCATCAATTGTACTTAATCCCTTTTCGAGAAAGGTCTGAGAGCTTGTTTAAAGTGGAAGTGATGTACTAGTGATTTATTAGCAATTAACTCGATGTTTTTAATGATAAATAGTGAGCTTTTTTGCAAGCATGTGATTTAATTGTAATGTAGGTAAAGTGTTGTTTAGAGGGAAATCTAAGAAAGGATGGTGGGATTATGGCGAAAGCTTTTTCTGTACAGAGTTACATTCGGGGTGAATTGGAGCAAGATTTTAAGGTGTTCAGAGACAGAGAAAAGTTAGGTGATGCGGAAGCCGTCAGGCAACTTCTCACGCTGGCATTGAGGATCAAACTGAACGATAAGGAAGATGAGCGGCCGTCTAACCGCGAGTTGATGGAAGAGATGTATCGACGGATCAGGATGATCCAAGGGACGGGTAATTTAACCCACACACAAAGTTTTGATGGTGTCGCGTTCCATGAAAATAAAAAAGATGCAGTAGAAATGCGTAATTTGGTTTCCGCTGATGTGGATAAAAAAGTGGATGCTTATCTTGCAGGCGAAAAAAAAGGGTAGCAGCAGCTACCCTCTTATTATCGCTCTAACTCTCTGTCGATTTCTCTGTCTTCCCAATGTCTCTCTTTCTCTGATTGATTAAATTCCATCTCTTGTTGAGGTGAATATTCTTTTGGCTCAAAGTGGTCGAATGATTGGCTGTCGAGTTCTGTTTTCTCATTATAGTTGAAGGTGTCTAATTCCCTCTCCTGATGAGACGTGTGCGGCTCACTTAATTCAAGGTTATGTGCACTGTTATCTCGCTCTAGTTTATCAATGCACGATTTGATGTCCTCTTTAAGGTTATCATTTGACATGAATTGGATGTCTCGGCCATTAAAGTTCTCGACGATTTTTTCAATGTTGTTCGGGTTTAAATCGTGATTGCCATGATTTAATACAATAATGATGTTCTGTCTTAGTTCATCGGTAGAGATGTTTTGAATGTCGTTCTTATGATTGAGGTTAATAATATCAATCTGTCCTTGGGTTTGGTCTCGAATTAGAAACGATTGTTCAATCGATGTGCTGATGATGGTGGTGTTTAAATTCTCCCCTTGATGGAATCTTGTTAATTGTTTGGATTTCGTCCCTAGGGTTCTTGGGTTAATGTCTAGGGAGGTATCTTTATTTCCTTGAGTGTCTA
>NZ_JBGOOO010000090.1:0-3202 GCF_041439695.1 Vibrio sp. FF266 | reverse complement strand
GATGGCGCGGTCGATGAACCTTATCTTGAGCAAATGGCGGATTATCTTCTCTACCTGAAACTCAACATCACGCCGGCAAGCGTTGGACGTCAGTTTGGTCAGTTACTTGAATATTTAGACGAGACAAGCTGGTACAACGTTCAACCTAAGCTGCTTCGAGAAGCCACGGTGGTTAAAAAAGATAACATCAGCAGCCAATTTTCTGTCGAGTTGGTCCGAATTTCTCTCGACACTCTCCAAGTACAACTCTACGGGAAACTCCAAAAGCACGTAGGCCAACGCGCACTAGATCCGGAGATGAAGTGGTATCAAGTCAACTTTAGCTATGACCAAGGCGTCATAGGTTTACTCTCCATTGAAGAAGTCGAGGTCAACACCGATGAATCTTTATGAGCAATCATTCACCCCATCGCAGCAATGGCACCCTTATTTTTTATCCATCGCGCTTTGGGTGGTCTTTTTCATCCCCTCTTTTGCCCTGGCTGAAAATGCCGCCATGGTGAGCTATGAGTTTGACGAAGGCGACACGATCCCCTTGTCACTCTCTTCCATTAACGTGAACCGTTTACTGGTCAACAATGACCGTATTATTTCGATCGTCTGCCCGAAAGGGTTTTGCACCTCAACGGGCAACCAAAAAGACGCTTCCGGCTCCATCACCTTAAAAATTAACCTTCCCTTACCGTTTACCGCGCACCTGACGACAGAGAAAGGGCGATTGTTTGCGCTGTTTATTACCCCCAAAGCTACACCATCTTTGGTCACGGAGTTTGTTTGGTCGCAAAATTACAAAGAGCAGCAAAGCCCGATTGAGCAGGCGGCGGATTATCCCGCCGCCATGACAGCGCTCACCAAAGCCATGATACGTTTTGTCCATGATGGCGCTCCCATTGCTGGTTTTAAACGTCACGACGTTGACCCCAAAACCTTACCCAAAGATGAAGCGTCACTGGCCATCATCCCTCAAACGGTCTTCGTGGGCCGTCATTATTCTGGGGTGGTTTATCAGCTCAAAAATCAAAGCCGCAGTGACATGGCGCTGACCACCGCGCAGTTCTACAGCTATTCCGCACGCTCAGCCGCGCTCGATGCCTATCAATTAAAACCTGGGCAAACTACCACGCTCTATCTCATTACTGGAGGAGGCGCCACCCATGCTCGATAAACAAAAAGACGCCTTGGGCCGTTTTAAGAAACGCGTCTTCAAAGACACCGACGGGGACTTTGAAGACGGCGGCACGATCAATGCCGTGACAAGAAAGCGCAATCGCACCATTACGCTCACGGTATTGCTGATATTGACCGCCCTGGCTTTTGTTGTTTGGCGGTTAACACTGTCTCCCCAAGCGCCAAGCAAGGGCATTCAAGATGTCGGATTTGGCGCTGTCGTCACCGATGATTTTACCGACAAAGACAACCAGTCCGCCCTGACGTTTCAACAAGACAAAATCAACCAAATAGAACAAAGCTTAGCGCGGTTTGAAGGCACATTAAGTCGCTTTGGACAAAGCTTAACCTCTGAGTTAGAGAACATTAAAAAGGCCAATGAGCGCGATACAAAATCGCAACTGACAGAGCTTGAGCAGCAGATGCAACAAAAGCTCGATGAAGTTGACGCGCTCAAGGCGCAGCTTGAGACGCAATTAGCCTCAACCCTCAAGGCAGGCGATCCTTCGACTCAACACGGCATCGAGACCAACCAGGGAGACACCTTTGGCCAATACAAACTGCCCCCAAGACCGGCCATTAATAGCAACATGGATAACGCCAAGGTGAATGAGTTCCAGTACCAAGAGCAAGATGATGTGGCCTTTAGTGGTGATGCCTTTGATAGCTTTGAATTTCACTGGCAAGCCAGTGTCGAGGAGAAACAATCCCGTCGCACGACCGATAACTACGTGCCAACCGGCACCTTTGTGACCGCCGTAATTACCGGCGGCGCTGATGCTAATGGGGGCGTCTCTGGACAAGGGGATACCTCACCGATTGTCTTTCAGACAGTCAATCAGGGGGTCTTACCCAACGGTCAGGCCTCTAAATTGAAGGATTGCACGATCACCGGCGCCGTCTACGGTGAGATCTCATCCAGCCGCGGCGTCGCTCGCACCAGTAGAATGAGCTGCATACAACCCAATGGCGATATTCTCGATATCCCCGTCAATGCGACCGTGTTTAACTTTGGTCGCAATGGTATTCGCGGTACCACCATTTTGAAAAACGGTAAGATCGTTCAAATGGCCGGCATTGCGGGGATCTTGCAAGGCGTAGGGGATGCAGGTAAAGCGCTGGCACAAACCACGACACCGACGGCGCTCGGCCCAAGTCAAAGCATCAACAGCGATAAAATTGGCTTGAATCTGCTTGGCGGCGCCACGGAGAGCGTTGGCAGCAAATTGGCGGACTACTACATCAAACTGGCCGAACTCTATCATCCGATAGTGGAAGTCAATCCTGGTGCCATCGTCAATATTGTCTTTTTGGAAGGCTTTCCATTAGATCCATTGCTGGCCGATGAATACGAAACGCGTATGAATGAGCAGCGTGAGCAAGTCTCCAACAGCAATCAACTGTTAGATGTCATTACCAACACCCCCTCTCTTCCACCAACCACTCAAACCGCCCCCATCAACCCTTTAGCGCAAAAAATCACCCAACAAGGGTTAAGCCGCGTGGGCTTTGGGCGTGAGGAATCACCATGAATAGGCACGCTTTGTTTTCACTATCGATACTCTTAGGTCTGACCGGTTGTAGCGCGGGCTTTGAGAGCGAATACAGTTGCGATCAGGTCGGCGGCGTTTCAGGTTGCGTCACCATGAACGAAGTTCGAGACAACCTATACGGTTATACCGGAGGCAGTGGTAACGCCACGGTCTCTTCTCAAGCGCGTCTCGCCCCACCTTCCGCCTTTACCTTACTGCCAAGGCGCAATCGAGAGGGGGAGCCAGAGCGAAGCCAAGAAGACGTTAAAAAACTCACCGTCTTCCCTTTCATCGACAAAGACAATCACTACATCGATACGATGGATGTTTACTTTGTCTTAGACGATAGCCGTTGGTCTGGGCGCCCTGCGCGCGCGATTTGGAAAGATTGATTAGGAAAAAAAGAAACGAAGCTTAAACATCATTTTTATCATGGGCGCGCGACATTCAGTCTCAGCCTTCTCTCAATGAGGGGGGAATCCATCAAGCGGTCCAAGATTGTG
>NZ_JBGOOO010000089.1:0-3220 GCF_041439695.1 Vibrio sp. FF266 | reverse complement strand
TGAATACTAAGATTAGCGTTTCGATTTATCAGCGTCAGAGGGTAATTCAAACTCAGGGAGCATAAATTAGTATTACTTCGAGGTGTTTCTCTTCTTACGCTGTTAGCCTAGAAAAACACATGGGTTACTAGAAGAGAAAAGGACGGATATGACACTTCCTATTTTTCACTCAAACAACGGAAGGTGGAGTGTCGGTGGGTGTGGCTCAGTATGTTCCAGAACTAAATGCGGCGGTCGGTTACTTGCAAAACAACCGTAACATGAACATGAAAATCGCAATTTCAGTTAAACCACAGAACCCTACAGTGCATTTGGTGATTGGCCACAAGAGTAATGTAGAGAAAGAATATCCATCGCAAGCCTAACTGTATCGGATCTCACAGACCTTTGTACTACTCATCTAATGAACAGTTAGGAGCGTTATATGTTGTTGTCTTGGTTTAGCGACGACTACCCATCGGCCTTATTGTTATCATATTCAGGTACTAATTGAGTGAGGGGAATGATCGCCTCACCCAACTTTCATTGTGACAACGTCACAAAAAAGACCGAAAGACTACGGTTATTACCTTCCTTGAAGCCCTTATATAACGTTCTGGTCAGAGTTTTATAAAATATTCAACGTTTTACTGCCCACTTTTAAATCGACTCTCTTTATACCCAAGCGATAAAGGCAAGAGAGTACGTCATTTTGAAAAACATTGTATTGACTACGATTTAGAAGTAATAAAAATTCTTCTAACAAGTATCGTTTTTGAGCAAGCTGATAAAAATCACTTATCCTTTGCTTTACATCCAAGTCAATAACAGCGACTTCCAGGCGAGATTGATTCTTCTCAAATAAAAAACTAATCGGCCATTTTGACACAGAAAACCTCCATTATGTGTGAATTATAAAAACAGTCGTTACCGCTCGAAGGGAAAATTAGAGCAACATTTCTTCTTTAATTCCTACTTTGATTAATGCCGCCTTCTCAATCGCTGTTAGTTCTGAAAGCTCACTAACGAAATCACAATCCTTGAACCGAACGTCGGTCGCTTCACCCAACTTTTCACTCAAAGCAGTCATCAAGCCTTCTACTAGGCCACTGAAACGCATGGCAGTCGAGATTAAAACATTGTCACCTTGCGCCAAATCTGACGACGGAACTTTTTCAGCAACCAACCCAAAAACGCCTCGTAAACGCTGACCAAATGCACCTTCCAATTGCGTTAATGTCGCTTTCAGGTCACTTTTCGACATTTGATCCAAAGCTGAACTCATTAAATCCCCATCAAAACGAGCATGAGCATTCGCATCAAGCGCGTCTTCAGGTTTTTTTGCCGTTTTTTCATGCCATTGCAAGGCCGATGTATCAATAAAACCTTGTAAACCTTGCATAGTGGCGCTTACATTTGGACGTTTGTGTGAAAGTGAGTCCACTATTAATCCTAGATGCCCTGAATAATTTTTCTCTTGTTTAGGGACAGTAGAAAGCGCCAGTTCACGAACTAGACTCAGATCCCCTTTATTCAAGGCGATATTCTGAATAAATTTAAATGAAATATTGCCTTCGCTTAGCGCATCTTGTAGCTTATTTATTGTTTCACTAGATAGTGATGGTGTTAAATTCGCTGTTACTCGTGTAGACAAGTAACTCACCGAATCCAGTGCTGTTTTCTTACTATTATCCTTAGCTGAACCACTTCTAATACCTAAATCATTATCAGTTTCAGAACTAACAGCAATCGTCCTGACAGAATGCTCGCTCGAGCTTTGTTTCTGTGTTTCCGGCTCAAAATAAGAACTAATAGCCTCTTTAAGTCCACCAACTTGAGCAGTTAATTTTCGGTCATTGAATAGGTTTCAGCGACAATGGCGAGTTTAGTTTGAGCAGACCACTGCTCTGATGAAGTGTTGCTCTTTGGCACGGTGGCTCCTGAACTTCTGAGTTGCGGGCGCCAATAATACAGGGTCGCAGTGCTAATTCCTTCCTCTTCGGACACTTCTTTAACTGACATCGAATAGGGAGGCAGCAGCTTCTTCAATATCGCTTCTTTTCTTTCTACTGAGATACGAGACACAATTACTCTTTATCGCCCAAACTGGTTAAATTTTAACAGTGACAACTACCCTGCCAGATAGGGATATTGTGAACCCAGATTTAGACACAAGAACAGCTCCCGATTGGGAGCCGTTCCCCTTTCAAAAATGATAATGTGCTTTCACACTATCATTCTCCTTTAGCAGCTTTATTATCTTTGGTGCTTGTCTCTTCAGCCTTATGCTCTAATACATCACAGTTTTTATTGATAGTGATGGACTTAGGCTTCATAGCTTCAGGTATCTCTTTCACCAGAGTAATAGTTAACAATCCGTTAGAAAGATCTGCATCCGTAACTTCAACATAATCAGCTAAGTTGAACTTACGTTCGAATGTACGATTGGCGATACCCTGATACAGATATTTATTTTCTTTATCAGCACATTTTTGCCCACGTACACTTAGCACGCTCTTTTCTACTTGAATATCAAGCTCTTCCTGAGTAAATCCGGCTACGGCCAGGGTGATGGCATAGCGATTCTCTTTTAGAACTTCAATGTTATATGGTGGGTAACCGTTGATAGCAGTTTCACTGGTCATGGCATGATCAATTAATGATGCTAGACGGTCAAACCCAACACTACTACGGTATAGTGGAGATAGGTCAATTGAGCTCATAATATATCCTCCATAAGAAGCAATACAAAATAAAAACAAGAGTGATGAAAAGGCCTCTTGATAAGACAACCTTTTCAAGGTTTTTTATAGTGTTTACGAACAATTATTTCAATAGTTTTTATATAGCAATTTCTCATTGAATTAGTTTTTTTATATGAAATTGTTATATCCTATCTATAATGACGAGACAAAAATAGTTCATAATTAGACGGTCTCTCTACTCTCTGATGGGCAATATTCCACGATATGAATTACGCGGGTGGCATGGGGTCGAGATCGGTTGGTTGAGTTAGAAATGAAAAAAAGGCAGACTTTCAGTCTGCCTTTTTTGAGTCACAAGAGATTACTATCAAATCAAATGGAAGGTGATTTATGAATGTGACTCTATGCTTATGTGCGGGTTATGTTTGAAAAATCAATAGCCATGTGATGATTTATTTAACGTAATGGTACTTAGTGTGAACCCAAATTTAGACACAAGAACAGCTCCCTATTAGGAGCTGTTCTGCGTTACGGAG
>NZ_JBGOOO010000088.1:0-3541 GCF_041439695.1 Vibrio sp. FF266 | reverse complement strand
AGCGGATTGCAAATCCGTGGACCTCGGTTCGACTCCGGGAGGCGCCTCCATCATTCAGAAAAACCAGCCCTAGTGGCTGGTTTTTTCGTTTCTGGCTTCCTATCTTTGAGTTCCCGGTTTCTTCTCTTAAACAACGGGTCTTTCCATAGTTTTATTTGTTTAACGCTTCCAAGCTAAATTAGTATCGCTCAATCTTATGTATGGCTTCTTGTTGATAAACAAGTAAATAAATCAAAGTCACACTTAAATATAATACTCAATTTGTTTCATTTTTATTTGGCATACACCAAATAAAAGAATGGGTTTCGATGATAAAGTTCCTCTTTGCATTTCTATAATTGTTCTATAAGAGGTTCTTAATATGCAATTTAGTCTAAAGAGGAAAATGGTTTTCTCTGTAGTTTTGGCGATTGCTTTTACATCCGCAATTCTTCTTTTTATGGGTTATAAGACGTTTCAAAATAACAGCTGGCAAGCCATAGAGAGCGAGAGTCGCAATACGTTACATGCACATGCAAAAGGGATCAGCGATTGGTTTTATGACAAGAAACAAGCCGTACACGGTCTACAGCAACAAGTGCAGCTTAACCCTTCCTTAGATATCGTACCTCATTTACGTCAAACCTTGGTATCTGGTGGGTTTGGATTGAGTTATTACGGTAACAAAGAAGGTGAGATGTTCCGTCATGATCCTTCACTGAATAAAGCGGGCTATGACCCAAGAGTCCGAGGTTGGTATAAACAAACCTTAGCTGAGAATCGAGCGGTGACAACAAAGCCGTATGTGAGTGTGACGATGCAAACCTTGGTGGTGACACTGACAGACCCTGTGACCGAGAATGGATCGATCATCGGTGTTGTCGCATCAAACTTGGCATTGGACAAATTGATTGAAGACGTATTAGCCATTCAGGTTCCGGGGAATGGGCGTGCGATTCTGATTGATAAGCAAGGGACGGTCGTTGCTCATCAAAATAAAGATTTCATTCTGAAACAAGTCAATGATATTGCGCCAGAGCTGAGTGTGTCTGGCTTGAACAGTGCTGCGCAAAACTTGACGACGATCTTTACTCAAGTGGATGGTGCCGAGCGAGTCATCATGGCTGAGCCGATTAAAGGCACTGACTGGTTACTTGTGATTGAAATGGATAAAGACGTACTAGAGCAGCCCCTGTTCGATATGTTGATTAGCCAAATCACCACAGGTTTGATTGTATTGATCGTTATGGCTGTAGCAACCTCATGGTTTGTGGCTCGTCAATTAGTTGAACTAGGGCGAGTGAGTGAAGCATTAGCTGATATTGCGGAAGGGGAAGGCGACCTCACACAAAGACTACAAGTGTCGAGCCAAGATGAGGTGGGTCAACTTGCCGATAAGTTTAATGTCTTCGTTGATCGGCTCCATCAAATGATGCAAAACGTCACTCAAGTTTCTACCGCGATGAACAGCGGTGCCGAGCATGCTAATACCAGTGCGATGAAGCGCAGTGATAGTGTAAGCAGGCAACAAGATGAGATCACGATGGTTGCAACGGCTGTGACAGAAATGGCGACAGCAACAGCGGAAATCGCCACGAATGCTGAGAGTACGGCAAAAAGTGCGACTCATTCGGTGGAGTTGAGCGAGCAAGGCTTCCAACAGATGGCTAAAAGCCAATCATCGATCAATGACCTCGCTACTGAGCTAACAAGCGCTGTGTCTATCATCAGTGAGCTTGAAGAGCATGGTCAGCAAATCGCGTCTATCTTAGCGACGATTCGTGAAATAGCGGAGCAAACGAACTTACTCGCGCTCAATGCGGCCATTGAAGCGGCTAGGGCAGGCGAACAAGGTCGAGGCTTTGCAGTGGTTGCTGATGAGGTTCGTGTGCTTTCTCAACGTACTCATGCTTCAACAGAAGAGATCGAAGACAAGATCAAACGCTTACAACAAGCGACCAATGGTGCGGTGAAAGTGATGACGCAAAGCCATGATATGGCGAAAACAAGCGTACACGATGTGGATATGGCCGGAGAGAGCCTAGCTCAAATCCGTGAAGCGATTCAGATGATCAGTGATATGGCGACTCAGATTGCTTCTGCCGCTGAAGAGCAGTCACTGGTTACTGCCGAAATCAATGCGAATACCGAATCTGTTCGTGAAGTGAGTGATGTGATGGCAGTTGATGCGACCGATGCGGTTTCACAAGCCGATCAGCTAAGTCATTTAGCGAGTGACTTGAAACGAGAGTTGTCACGCTTCAAGCTTTAATCTTTAATCGATATTGCAGAAAACAACATAGGTTTAGAAACTAAAGAGCACAGACAGTAATAGGCCTGTGCTCTTTCTTTAATAGCTTCAAATGAGTCTCAGTGCTTATCAAAGAAATCCTTATTGCGAATATATTTGCTCATTAAGTGGTAAGAAAAAGGTCTGATCAACCAACTTAGAACAGAGCGCCCAAGACGTATAAACGTCGGTGTGTTTTCGTAGATCCTGCCGTTATAGAGCCAAAGCACTTTCCCTACATGCCAATACAACAGAGGCACGGGCGGCATGAAGGTGACAATATCTATGTCGCAACAGATACGGTAGGTTTTCTTACTCAAACGGTAGTGCTTTCGAAAATTCCAATCACCAATCGCAGGTTGGCCAAAAGTCACGATTCGCTTAACACAGCCTGGATACTTTTGATCTAGGTAATCTGCGAACACGCAGCCAATTGCACCACCAGAAGAGTGGCCGGTTATAGAAATCCTTTTCCCTTGTTCTAACAAAGGCAAGAGTGTCGCTTCTAAGCGTTCGATAACGGTTTGCCCAAGCTTGTCTTCGTTACGACTCGGCTGGCTTTCTTGAAACATGAGATGATAGAAACCGGCATGTACACGATAGTTCAGCCCAATCTTTTTACAGCTTCTTGTCCATAGTGCAAAAGTGAGTAGCCAGTCAGAAACACTGTGTGATCCCTTGATAACCACAACCACTTCATCTTTGTCACTACTCCATAAAACTCGAATCATGGTTTTGCCAAACTGGTTCTTTATGATGCGCTGTCCATTAGGATTAAAACCGTAACGAGTCTGTTTAAAAACTCTCGGGTAGGCGAGGTTACAAAGAACCGCGTAGCGTTCATATTGGTATCGTTTTAGTGACTTCACGTTTTCATTTCGTAATTATAGTTGTGTAAAACTTTAGCCTTTGAATGTGAAAAGCACATGAAAACGAAGGAGTGTTTCTTTAATTCAATGGAATTGACAGTGTTTTGTGAGTCTGAAAATGGGAATTTGGCCTTTGAATTCCAACTCAAACTCAAAATCTACGAATAAGAACCGTACAAGCTGCACTAAATTCATTCTGTAGAGTTCGATAATTAATCACTTGAATTAAATGATAAAATTTATTGTTGACGAATTTTTTTCATCCGTTAAAGTACACCTCGTTCTCACGGCTTAGGTCGCGGAGAGATGGTGTTTTACTCTTCAGTAATCAGCATCGCATGATTGCGTTGCCCTGGTGGTGGAATTGGTAGACACAAGGGATTTAAAATCCCTCGGCGTTCGC
>NZ_JBGOOO010000087.1:0-3870 GCF_041439695.1 Vibrio sp. FF266 | reverse complement strand
AATACCGGCGCCCTCGCCAGACACGAAACCACCCTATTCACTCAAACCCCTCACCACCTCTCTAAAGCGCAACAACCCCTCGTTCAACACTACAAACCAGGCATGACACTCACCCATTGGGAGAAAAACAAACCTCAGAGTTTTGTCATCGCCAGTATCGACAAAGAGAGCAACACCATGACCGCACTCAGCAAACGCGATGGACAATCACACACCTTTGACCCGTCCAGTCGCGCCTTTAAGCACATGAAGATGCAAATCAATAAACCGCAAAGTCTCAATATCGCCCAAGGCGAACGCCTTCAAACGCTAGGCAAACACTTCCCTGCTGGCTTGGACGCGAACCAAAGCTACCTTGTCACTCACATTGACAAAGAAAGCCTCACGCTTGAGAGCAAAGGGGAAACGCAGCGCGTCAACTTAGAGAGCCTAAAAGACGCGCCGCTGCAATACGACTACGTTCACGGCGCCCACCATATTGAGCCAAAAGCCCATACTTTACTGTCAGGCAAAGCATTTACCCTATCTAAGCCCCTGATAAACGACCTGACTGAAAAAACAGAGCGCCTTGATATCTTCACCGACAAACCAGACAAAGCCCAAAGCGCACTTGAAAAAGAGCAGGTCTCCCCGTCAGCCATTGAGCGTGTACTGCAGACGCAAAACGTCAACGACCGCTACCTAAACGACGCCACCCAAGATTTGCTAAAGCAGGATGTCAGTCAGGCACTGTCAGCACTCGCCAAAGCGCAAAACGCCCCGCTCATCGAAAAAGCGGTCAGCTTTGCCCTGAACCACCTCTCAGAGCGAGAAGCGGCTTTTAGCCAAAAAGCCTTAGTAGTGGAAGCGGTGCGTTACGCCTTTGAAGAAGCCGGAGGCTCTATTACCAAAGAGCAGGTTGAAACAGAGCTGACTAAACGCAGCAACACCCTCTCTGCAGAGTACAGTGACGGCACACGCTGGACGACGCACGCCGCGCTGGAGACTGAAAAGCGCATCTTACAAAACATCGATGATGGTAAAGGCCAACATCAACCTTTTGCAACGCCTAAGCAGGTGCAAGACTTTTTCGATACCAAGCCTCGCTTAACCCAAGGGCAAAAGGACGCCATCACCCTTATCTCAACCACCAAGGACAACTTTGTGGCCATCCAAGGGTTAGCCGGTACAGGTAAGTCCACCCTGCTTGAATCCAATATTGAACTTATCCAGTTAGTCAAAGAAGCCAGCCAGCAGCCAGAGCAAAGCGTCATCGGTCTTGCGCCCACGCACGCCGCGGTAGCAGAGCTCGAAAGCAAAGGCGTGAAAGCGCAAACCCTGGAAAGCTTGCTCTCTGACATCCGACAAGGCAATCGAGAAGCCAGTGACTATCAACACACCTTGTTCTTTCTCGATGAAAGCTCCATGGTCAGCAATAAGCAAGCCGATGAGTTCACAAAGCTGGTCAATGACAGTCAGTCCAAAACAGTCAAATTGGGCGATAAAGAGCAGTTGTTATCGCTCAGTGCCGGTAAACCCTTTGAGCTGGCCATAAGTCAAGGGCGCATCGATACCGCTTACATGACCGATATGGTACGCCCACAAAATGACACTTTGCACAATGCACAGCAAAACACCATTGATAAACAGCCGCTCAGCGCCCTAGATAAACTCCAGCAGCAAGCCCCTGATACCCAAGGCAACAGCCAGCATGTCATTTCTACGCTGGATGAAAACGACAAAGACCGACGCAGAGCGCAGCTCACCGCCACAGAGAAGCTGCCCTATGTGGTCGCCAAAGACTATTTAGAGCGCACCCCAGAAACCAGAGAAAACACGCTTATCATCGCTTACACCAACAAGGAGCGTGACACCATCACCGAATACATCCGTGTCGGGTTAATGAAAAATAATGACCTTGGCAAAGAAAATATCATTGCAACCAGACTGCGCTCTATCGGGGCAACCGGAGAAGAACTCACCACCATGATGCCCTATCAAAAAGGCTTAGTACTGAGCACCAGGCCCGGTGAGTACGCGACAATCACTCACGTTGACTCAGAGCATGGCGTGGTGACACTTCAAGACGCAGCGACAGGTAAGACTAGGCCATTCTTACCGCGCAACCGTGACCACCGCTTCACCACCCTGTTCTCTGCGTCAGAAAAGCCACTTTCGACGGGCGATAAAATCATCACGCGCTTTACCGATAAAAGTCGTGACATCAAAGCCAACGTCGAATACCGCATCACGCAAGCCAATGAGGAAGGCATCAAAGCGCAATCCAAAACAGGACAAGCGCTCACCATTAACCCCAACGAGCTTAAAGACGGGCATTGGGACTACGCTTACAGTCGAACCGCAGACATGGCGCAAGGGTCCACCTATCAACACGTCATTAGCGCGATACAAAGCAAAGGCGCACTGACCAACTTAAGACGCGCCGGTATCGATGTCACCCGTGCCAGTCAGCACATTCGCCTCTATACCGACAACACCAAACAACTGGTCAAAAGCTGGCTCTCTAAAGAAAGCCATAAAGCCAGTGCAATAGAAACCCTCAACCAAACGCCCCCCAAAGACACCACCTACTTTAACCGAAATGCCCTCCCTCACGAGGACGTTCGGTTCCAAAATAAAAGCGGTGACTTTGACTACGCCCTATTTAAAGAGCACATCAAGACGCAGCTACCCAAATACACAGAAAGCCTCGCCGTTCAGTTATTAGGAAATCCGAATCAATCCAAATCAGACCGTGATTATTTAACCTTTGGCCTTGGAAAATCGGCGATTAAAGTGACCCTAACTGGAGAATATCGTGGGTATTTTAAAGACTACACCACAGGCGAAAAAGGCGCATTGATTAACCTTATAATGAGTCATAAGGAAATGAACTATAAAGCCGCGATGAATGAAGCGCACAAGATGCTAAACGAACCGGACAAATATCAATTGGAGGAAAACAGTAAGCACGACAAATTACTGAGCACCACACCAAGGCATATTGCGCAGTTTGAAGAACGGGCTAAGGATTATATCAATCAAAGCTTACCGATGGATAACACACTGGCCCAAACGTACTTAAACAAGCTCGGTGTCAATAACATTGAAAATAACCAGGTTAAGTTCCACCCAGCGGTCTATTCATCCGAAGATAGATCTCTTCATCCTGCCATGTTAACTAACATTCACAATAAAGAAGGTGAAACCAAAGCCATTGAAGTGACCTATTTAGACACTCAAGGCAATAAAGACACCTCCTTAGATATTAATCCAAGAACACTAGGAACAAAGTCCAAACAATTAACCCAATTCCATCAAGGAGAGAATTTAAACACCACCATCATCAGCACATCGATAGAAAACTCGTTTTTAATTCGAGACCAAACCCAAGGGCAGATTGACATTATCAACGTCAATCACAAGAACGACATTCAAAACATCTCCATCGATGAACTGAGACAGAACATCATTATTGTATTAAATCACGGCAACCACGATTTAAACCCGAACAACATTGAGAAAATCGTCGAGAACTTTAATGGACGAGACATTCAATTCATGTCAGACGATAATCTTAAAGAGGACATTAAATCGTGCATTAACAAATTAGAGCGAGATAACAGTGCACATAACATTGAATTAAATGAGACGCACACTTCTCATCAAGAGAGCGAATTAGACACCCTCAACTATAATGAGAAAAAAGAAACCGACAGCCAATCACTCGACCACTTTGAGCCAAAAGAATATTCACCTCAACAAGAGATGGAATTTAATCACTCAGAGAAAGAGAGTCAGTGGGAAGACAGAGAAATCGACAGAGAGTTAGAGCAATAATAAAAGGGTAGCCAATGGCTACCCTTTTTTTTCGCCTTCAAGATATTCATC
>NZ_JBGOOO010000086.1:0-4300 GCF_041439695.1 Vibrio sp. FF266 | reverse complement strand
CCATACCGCTCTTTCCAATACTTATTTGAGCCGTATAACTTCTGGCAACCCACGGTGAGATTTCGAGGGTGACCACACTCCCAGAAGGCTGCCCCTTCTCTTGGGGGAACAAGCGCAATGGCTCCCTTAATCTTAATAGCAGCGTGACACGCTCTTGTGTCATAAGCGTCATCACCTGACACCTCAAGGAGACGTCGGCGTGTTTGTTTCAGTAAGTTCGGGAGGACTTCTCCATCTGTAACCATCGATAAACTTAGCTCGGCGGCAATGACCTCATAAGTGCTTGTATCGACGGCAATATGAAGCTTTCACCAGACCCTACGCTTGCCATCCGTCCCGTGTTTTTTGACCATCCATTCACCTTCGCCATAAACCTTAAGGCCAGTACCATCAATGGCTAGGTGTTGTATCGCTCCTCTCGTTTTAGTCTTAAATGAGACCTCAACTTGCTTGGCTCTACGACTGATGCAGGTGTAATGCGGACAACTTAACGGAACATGGGCTAACCTAAATATCGAGTCGATAAATCCTCGCAGCGCTGTCGTGATAGCTAAACCACTGAACCGACGTGGCCTCCCGCGCTTATTCTGTTCGCTTTGCGCCCAACCGCTTATTGCCTCTTCATCAATCTAAAAAGTCAGAGAGCCACGGTTAATGAGTGATTGGTTGTATTGCTTCCAGTTGGTTGTTTTATAAAAAGGTTTAGGAATAGGGCTACGAGAGAGTGGACGTAGCTGATCAGATCGTAGGTTCTGGATTTAGTTCCACTGAATTACACAACAAAGCCGAAATCAGGTTGCGTATAACGAATTGTTCGATTTTTTAAAATTAACTTGGCTATATCTGCCGAGACATACTTATATAATTTCATACTCATCCTTATATTGACATTTTGATGCCTAACATTTTAATATCGTGCCAGCACGAATTTATGTATTCAGCATATCTCAAGAACCCTATCTAACCAACTGAAAATTATGCATATAATTAGTTTGAATCTAATTTCTAGTTGAAAACCGTGCAAGCACATATTGCTTCCAATTCAAGGCATGTTATCAATCAAAACTTCCCTTTAGTTCTCAATTATTCAATAGCTTAGAAATAGTTGAACAACATGTCGTGCGTGAGTGTGATTGAAGGTTAGTCTGTTGTGGATTAGAACATTTAGTTACATTGTTGGAGCTCTAGGCATGAGGAAAAGATATTGCAAACACAGATGAATAGAATGTGTATGACCATTTACTCTTAGTGATTATGGGGCACTTCTACGTTACGAAGTGCCAACTATGAAGATTCTGGACAGAAATGGCTTAGAGTTGATCTTCGAGCTGATTTGATCAACAACGCCACTCCTGATTAAAAAAATCTAAGGCGTAGTGCACCTTTCTATAGCTTGAATGCTCCCATCCTCGATTGGAGATTATGAGCTAGACTACTGATTTCCTGACACGCTATAGCGGTTTGTGAAGTGCCTTCTGCCATTTCTGAGGATGCTGAATTAATATGCTCCACACTTCGATTTAACTCTTCTGACACTGAGTTTTGCTCACTACATGCTGTTGCAATATGAGTACTCATCTGAGCAATATTCTCGACAGAGTGTTCAATCATATCAATTTGTTCTCCAGCCTCATTGACTTGGTCAACACATGTAGCGATACCACTCTGACACTCCCTGCTTGCCTCCCCCATTTTGATGGTTTTTTCTTGTAAGTCTTCAACAATATCGACAATCTGCGTTGTAGATTCTTGCGTTCGTTGAGCCAGAGAACGAACTTCATCAGCTACTACAGCAAAGCCTCTCCCTTGCTCTCCTGCTCTAGCAGCTTCTATTGCAGCATTCAAGGCTAATAGGTTCGTTTGTTCCGCAATCCCTCTAATAACATCAACAACAACATTAATGCTACTTGAACTATTTTCTAGATCACTTGCCAATTCATCTGTGTTTTGTATTGTTTTAGTGACCTTATCAATTTCTTGGATTGTTTTATTTAAAATCTCGGTTCCGTGCTTTGCAACTTCAGTTGCTGAGTTTGCTGAGGTAGCTCCACTTTCTGTATTCTGCGCTACCTCGTTAACTGCGGCCTGCATTTCTGTCATGGCCGATGCAACAGAACTCAACTCTAATTGTTGATTTTGCATTCCTGAAGCCGTTTGAGCTGATATTGCACTCACCTCTTCCACCGCTGCTGTTAATTGAATTGTAGAATCACTCACCTCTGAGACTAAAGAATGCAAATTATTTTGCATTGATACTAACTCTTTCAGCAAAGTACCAAGTTCATCTTCAGTTAACTCTCTTTCGTCAATTGTATTATTCAACTGACCTTTAGCTATCTGAGAAGCAAACCATAAAGCTCGATTAACCGGTTTACAAACTACTCGAGATAACAGAACTGACGAAAGAATTATCATACCGATAATGACTAAGGAACCAGCGGTGGCAGTAAGTTGAGTCGATTGAGATTCACTTTGTACTTCTACTTTTAGCTGATTTATAAGCTCATCATTTAAGCTAAGCGTATTGTCCAAGCTAGTAAGAGCTTTTGTATATGTAGTGAAACTAGATAAAACAACTTCATTTGCTTTTTTTGCCTTACCTTGTGCAAGTAAATAATTATATTGCTGCGTTTCAGAAATATAACTATTCCATGTATCTTTAAATACTTTAAAAGAACGCTTTTCTTGCTCACTCAGCGCTAGAGCTTCATACGATAAAATACCTTGTTGAACATTTTCCCTCCATTGTTCAAGCTCCTCTATCCATTCCGCGATTTTGGGATGCTTTGCATTTGACAGAAGCGAAAATTCATCTTTACGAACTTTTGTAATATCAACTTGAATACCTTTAAGCAAGGCAACCGATGGCAGGCTTTTATCAGTTAATATCGCTGTGTTTTTAGTCAGTGATAATAAACTCGACATCATCACTACAGAAACAACTGCAAAAACCAGAAATACGGCTAAGTAACTCAACCCAATTTTCTTTACTACACTTAAATCTTTAATACTCATCAATGAACCCACATTTATTCTAAAAATAACGCCATGACTAATGGCACATTACCTACCTTAACAACCGAGGAGTGAGAATAAAAATCGTTACGCCCTTATTCATCGAGTGTAATATAGTCGAATATTGGCTAAATTAACATCAACTTAGCGTGAATTCGATACAGCAGTTCACTTTTAACTAGAATATGGTGGTATTTTCGTTAAAAAATAGAGTAAATACCTCAGTTGAATGAGGTTGTATAAAAAAAACATAATTTAGAGTCAATTGAGCAGCAGGGCGACCGCATGAGTGCCTAGTTTTTCACCGCCTGAGTAAAACCAGCACTTAATACTGCCTCTAGAATGGTTGTATTCATCATGCATCGCTTTTGCTTCCCAACAATGCTTAGCTTAGTTGGCTCTTCTCTGAGCATATTTAAGCTCATATGACGCAAGCAAGATAGATTCTCCGCTCCATGGTCTTTGTATATCTGGCACGCATCCTCATTCATACTGACATCAAGTACCCAATGCATTGACTCTATATCCCAATGCTCTCTAACTGCCATCGCAGCTTGCTCTGCGCTTAGCACTTTGGAGCTGATATAGTAACGATACTCTAGGTCGATTACTTTTCATTTCTCAATACGGAAGTTTTCAACCATTATAATGCTCTTCAAGTCTTTCCAACGAGAGAAGTTACCTTCCAGTTTTGTACTGTCAAAACTGCTGTTGCGGATCACAATAACCTATTAGCTTTCTTAGCACTTTGAGATAGGAGCCTAACCTGTGCTTTTTGTCCGATATAAAACATTGTTCTACGTTTTAGCCTCAATTAAACTGTTTTTATATACAGTAATTTTAGGCTTTATTATGTCTATCCGTAATTTAAAAGATGGTTCTACCAAACCTTGGCTCTGCGAATGTTACCCGAATGGGCGAACGGGGAAACGTGTTCGTAAAAAGTTTACGACTAGGGGAGAAGCAAAGGCTTTTGAGCTTCACACGATGAAGGAGATTGACGATAAGCCATGGATGGGAAGTAAACCCGATCACCGTAGAATGAGCGAACTGTTAGACGCTTGGTGGACCATACACGGTCATACGTTGAAATCGGGTAAACAAGCTCGGGAGCTAATAGCTAAGACAATTGAAGAATTAGGGAATCCAATTGCCTCCCACCTTAAAGAACGAGACTATTTAGACTATCGTGCAGGGCTTTGTTGCGTAATTAAATTTAAAGATAGAACAACCCCGTTTCGCGTATTTCTTAATCAATACGACAAGTTTCAGGCATACCTAACCC
>NZ_JBGOOO010000085.1:0-4402 GCF_041439695.1 Vibrio sp. FF266 | reverse complement strand
GCTCTGTCCAAAACATCTTGAATCCAAACAGAGTGCAGGAGTACTTGAAGTGCTTGCGTGATATGGCTATCATGAAAGGACTTAACGGGTTCTGAAATCGTTTAAGTATTCCGAAATAAACCAGCTCGCCAAAGCTGGTTTTTTCACATCTGGGAAATAGATTAATCCCAAAAGCGATTGATCTCAATGATCCTTTTAACCGGTCATGGCTTTCCCAAACAAAAAAGGCTCCCCAGTGGGAGCCTTTTTTGTTTCTAAATCACGGTGCAGATTAAGTGCCGTTATGGTAAATCAAACAACTTCTTCCCAATCTGCATCAAGAATATTTCCTCTTCCTTGATGCATTAAGAATGATGGGTGAACATTCCATCGATGTCCCGAATCATCTAAAACAGAAATTGTCTTTTTATTTTTTCGAATCACGACTCCACTCACACCATCTTCACCAGGAGGTTCAAAGCGAACCTTATCCCCAATGGAAAAGTCATTCATAAGACCGGATGTATTTTGGACATCGATCTCTTTTAGCCGTTCAACAACTCTATGGTTAAGCTCTAGTAGCTCTTTTTTTGTTAACTTGTTTAAATCAAAAATAAATACGTACTCAGACGATACAGTGATAATTTATAATGAATGAACAAGACCTATATGATCAAGCCGTCACGCTACTGGCTAAACGTGATTATGCCTCTGGTGAAATAAAACGATGCTTAAAGCGTTACTCATCAGATGAAGATTCAATAAACTCAGTAATGGATCGCCTTATCTCGCATCATTACCTCGATGACTCAAGGCTCATCGAAAAGGAGATAAAGAAACAACTCGCCAAACGTCATGGACCAAGCCGAATTAAACAAGAGCTAAGACAAAAAGGGCTAGAGTTACTTGCTATAGAACAGGCCTTAGAAGATCTGGATGTGGATTGGTTTGAACTAGCAAAAGAACTGAGAATAAAGAAATTTGGTGATGAACTTCCAACAGACCCCAAAGAGAAAGCTAAGCAGATCCGTTATCTTCAATATCGAGGACACACAATGGGTATCATCATGGAACTGCTATCAAATTAAAAACTTCCAATAGAGGTATTTTATGGATTTACCCCTACGCATGTGAAAATTCACGATCCAAGAACGGCTCCCAATCGGGAGCCGTTCTTGTGTCTGAATCTGGGTGCGGATTTAAGTATTTAAGTTAAATAAAGTTTTGATACAGTTGATATATAGTGAAAGCAACACACCCGATGGTACATAAAAACATAGACCATCGGTGAGAAGAATAAGAACTTAACATTGCATCATGATCATCAGCGTCTACGTTATGAATGACACCATATCTCATCATCCCTTTACCTTTACAATAACGACGAAGACCCAAACCTGACGATATAAAGGCCACAATCCATAGAACAGCAATATTTAAGGCATCACCTCGAAAAAAAAACAACCCTAAAACAAAGCACAAAGCAAATGTTCCATCAGATATATTTAAATATTTCCATATTTTTTCTTTACTTATCATCGCTTAAAACATTCCCAGAAAAATAGCTAGCAACGCTTTCGGATGTAGCTTGAGTTCGATTAGAAAAGTTGAGAAGCCTTAACCTATAAGCAACTCCAGATCCCATCGCATATGCTAAAGCAGGATCAAAATTACCTTTAGTAGCAGATTCAGCAACATCAGCCAAAACTATTCTTTGTAGCGGAACTAGATAAGGATTAACAATCAATGCCACACCGATTACCTGCATTACATCCGAACGTTTATCTTGCGTCGCTGCCTCAATATAATCCTGAAACGCATCATCTTCCATATCGATGTTAGCATTTCGCATCAAGCATTCTGTATTGGCACAACTGGCCATAAATCGAACGTTAAATGATTGATTATTAACACGCATATTTCTTCGATAGCTAGCACTGGTTCCGTCTTGTTCTCTCTGCTCTGCTCTCTGTTCATTACGTATTTTTCTATTTATCTCTCTATTTTGGAGAGCCTGGCTACCATCAATAAACCCGAGTTTGATTTTATTAATTAAGCTGTGAGCCATATCGTAATTAATATTACCTTTACGATAAGAGGTTAGAACCACATTAAACGCCTGACTGAACTCTCTAACGGCTTGAGAATGGACATCATACTCGAGATTCATCTGCCCTAAAGAGGATAAAACAGCGGTAATAGCAAGGCTAACTTCTTGCTCTAGTAACCAAGTTCCCTCATCAAGACCTTCTCTTGAATTAAGAACAGAATTAACCACGAGCCATATCCTTAACTTTAAGCCATGAAGAAAAAGCAGAAGTTGTCGCAGCCAAATGCTTCCACTGAATATCTCGATAAGAAATAGAAATATTCTCCTGCATTTCCAACTCACCAGAGCTAACAACGTGAGGCATATCAGAGCGGATATTACGGATCAATGCACCAATTAAAGTGACCTCATAAAAAGCTTCTTGAGCTCCACCATTAGGCGCATGTCTATAAAAAGTTAATGTACACATCAATTCATCCCCATCAGAGCAAGCTTGAGCTAAAACAGGACTGGACTTGTCGATTTTTTTTATTATCTGCACCGGAGAATGAATAGAACGATTGTCCCAAGCGACATTGTGAGAGTATGAAAGGACTGTGATTTCATCCTCATGGTTTTCTTGAAAACCATTCCCCATTGATGCCGGTGTATTGCACCCCGACGATAGGCAACCTCTATTAACACTTTCAATTTTCAGATACGCGATTGTGGCCATTTTTTATAACACCTAGTCATACATTAGTTTTTAATCACATTAACATAGACTTAGAGAATTAATTACTGCCCAATTCAACAAATAAGCCCTCCCCTTACTTACAAACTTAGGGGAGAAAAAATCGGTGTTCATTATTCCTATTATGTAAAATCCACGAGTTTGCTATCAGAAACAGTCCTCAGAACCCCTCAAACGCTCTTAGCGAAGATTTTGGACACTTGATCAAGGCAATATACTTCCATACGGCCTTGTAAGTTTGTGACGCTTTCAGAGCGAATCTCAGCTCGAATTAACATCGTTCAAACTCACCCTAAAAGAACACCGTAACGGCTAAAAGTAAACTAAATCAGAATTTCGAATTACGAATCTCAAGTGTGATTCGAATGATGTTGTAAATCGCATAACCAAGAATCAATAAAACTAAGACGATGGAATCATCCGGGGCGCTAGACATAGTAAAACCTCACAAGAAATGGCGTAACTCAAGCATAAAACAGCTTCAAAGAATCGAGAATAAAATGAGATCGTTCTTTTCCATAAAATGGACGAAGTTCTTTAATGGAAAGAACGATCCGACAAACGAACGAAGTAAGTGCGTCAGAAAGAATCTTGAAGCGAAACTGCAGACCGGCATTTTTTCAGACATCTAAAAAATGCGAATCCTGCTAATCAAATAACGAACACAAAAACTCGAGGTGCGCCTCTCTACTTTTCGTTTCCTAAATCAATCGCGATCAGCGTCCCCCTCCGAGGGGATTTAATTGTTATGTGGGAATGAAAGTGCTCTATAAGCGTTAAGAAATTCAATCACTGAAAGTGCCGAACTGGAGAGGGGAATTGCTAATTTTAGTGCATGCTCTTGGGATGCGTTGAGTAGGCGAGACCAAGTGATTCTGGTTGGATGAAAAGGCGGAATTAAGCCAGGGAGGAACGACCTGCGAAAATACAAACTATTTCACCCTCTAGAAGTGCTTGGTCGCGCGTAGCGCTACGCATCCTAGGTCTTAGAAACATGTTTCTAAGCTGCTCTTTTATTTTATCTTTTTTGGCATTTCTGGGGACTAGTTTTGTGGACCTATTCAGTGGACCAAGCCAGTCCAGAAGGGGAGTCCACTAAAAGAGTCCCCAGAAATAGCGTAAAAAGTGAGTGAGAATAAGCTCACACAGAAAAATCAAAAAAAACCGATATGTAGAACTGATATGTGAAACCGATATGACCATATATCAGTTCTACATATCGGTTTCATATATCGGTAAAAGCTATGAGGGGAATAAATTCACACGCGGGTAAAGGGGGCGTTAGCGCCCCTTTCCAGATCACAGAGAAAAGAGCGTAGCGAGTGCACTCTGTGTATGCTGGCTTAAAACAAAAGCGCGTGATTAGAATAGCATAGAAGATGAACTAAAAAAGAGAAGAGAATAAATATACAGAGACAGTGCCAAGGATTAGCATTAAGTGGCTTTCCGCTTGCTAGGTGTTCGGACGCTACGCTTACTCACACACTGCGCCTAGCGGTATCAATGAAAGAAACAAGAGTACAAGCGCGGCGAAAGGAACAGCCCTTTCGGCTGCGCCGACCCCTACCCATTTCGACTCAAATTGATGAGTGATTTGGGTATCTCTATGGTCGCTTTCAGATTGGGATTTGTCTCTTACC
>NZ_JBGOOO010000084.1:0-4443 GCF_041439695.1 Vibrio sp. FF266 | reverse complement strand
AACAAAACCTAGGGAAAGTAATTACTGAAGAAATCAGCCAGAGCAAGGGCTAGAGAGAGATTACAGGGTCAGTCTAGAGAGACCGACCCAGCGACTTAGGATTTTAGGTATTGAGTTGTGTGATGATGGAAATGGATTTCCAGCCTGACAGGGTGGTACAGTTTGCATATGTTTACTTATCCAAACTCGAAAGGCAAAAAGAATGAAAGGCTTAAAAATAGCAAGCAAGTGTGGTGTTATTCTTCTCTCAACGTTTATTTCTATGAATGTTCATGCTAATTGGAGGGTGTCTAGTAGTACTGATGAAATGACAGGAGAGACTCAAAATTATGCAATTTCTGACGCAGTCTCAACAACACGCCCTATGGGGTTTCCTTATAAGGATACTAAATCCTGGATAGGTGTAGGATGCGACGGTAATAGTGAATGGGTGTTCATTGGGTTTAGCAATGCACCAAACATATCAGGTGATAAGAATCAAAATGGTTGGAGTTTGATTAATACTAGATTTAAATGGGATAACAATATCCAGAATGTAAGCTTAAGTCAGACTTGGGGCGCTAAATTCATACACTTTAGGGGAAATGATGCTCCTGTCGTAGGAAAAATCCAATCGAGCCAAAAAGGGCTACTTGAACTGAATTGGCATGGTGAAGGTAGCGTGTATTTCCCATATTCATTCAGTGGGTCTAGTAAAGCAATTTCTACAATTCGACAGAAATGTAACTAGTATATTTCCACAATAACCGAATCAAAAAGATAACCTTTCATATATTAACTCCATGATATCAATATTATGGAGTTAATCATGCTAAAAATAACCAACCTTCAACAAATCTCAACCCTACCAATCACCATCACATTACAAGAACAAACCAAAGCTATAGTCACCGAACCGTTCCACGATGACGCTGAAACCCAACAGGCATGGGATGAACTGCAATGTGAACTCTGGTTCCTCACCTCAATTAATGAGCTAAACGCTGTCGTCGTCGACGATATCGAACTACTGAAACGAGCTCTAACCTATACCGAATTCGAAGATGACCTAGATTATGGAGCTTCTATATCCCTAAGCATTGTCGAGGACAGCGGTAAAGGCATCTACCTACTGATTCCTAAGACATTCCGCACTGAATTACATCAATATTTCTCAATCTCAGATGAATAAGGGGGACTGATGCAATCACGTAAATTCAAATTTAATAAACGCCAACTTGATTCATTACCGCCGACGCCGTCGACAAGTCGAAGCAAAGAAACTGAATATACGGATGAGCTCTGTAGCGGCCTGAAAATTATAATCAACAGACAAGGGAGGAAGCGCTTCTTGTTTAGGTACACCTATTTCGGCAAGAAAAAATCAATTCAACTAGGCGAGTATCCAGCGCTAGATATCAACACTGCTAGACAGATAGCCAATGACCACAAACGAGAGATAGCACTGGGAAATGACCCTAAGGCTATGAGAGATGAAAAATCCAATGTGCTCACGTTTCAAGAGTTTGCGGAGCTGCATTACCTACCGTATGCCCGTATGAACAAACTCACCGCTAAGAATGATGTCGGTAACTTAAAGCTTCATTTCTACCCTAAATGGGGCAAGAAAGGTATCACCGATATCAGCCAACAAGACATTCAAAAGCTACTCGATGGGGTTCTAGAAACAAGGAAGCCTTCCACTGTGAATAGATTACGTTCCTTAGCCCTTAGAATGTTCAGATTAGCAATGGAGTGGGGGTATGTAGATAGCAATCCGGGGCAGTACATAAGAAAGCTAAAGGAGAATAATTTAAGAAACAGATTTCTAAACCGCAAAGAGGTTTCATCTTTCATCAAGGCATGTAACGAGGAGCCCAATCGCACCCAAGGAAATGCCTTAAAATTCGCCCTACTTACCGGGATGCGCATAGGTGAAATTACTAACTCTAAGTGGGACTGTCTTACCGTCGACGACGACGGCAATTGGAGCCTATTCCTACCCCACACAAAATCGGGGTTATCAAGGACGGTTTTACTCAATAATTTAGCGAAAGAGGTGATAAATGACCAACGACGATTTCAGATACGTAAGAACCCCTATATCTTTGCCGGAGATGCACCCGGTAGACCTATCGCACATCCAAAGAAGGCATTCGCTCGGATCAAGAAAGCAGCAGGTATCTACGATGACTTCCGCATTCATGACCTTAGGCACTCATTCGCTTCGATCCTTATAAACAGTGGTAACGCCACGCTCTATGATGTTCAGCATTTGCTTGGGCACCAATCCCCCCAAACTTCGACTCGTTATGCTCATTTGGCGAGTTCTAGGTTGAGGAAGGTAAGTGCTAATGTGTCAGAGTTGGTAGGGGATGTGAGTAGTTAGGAAAGAAAGCAGTGAACATTTAGGGCACTGCTTTTTTAAAACACAATTATTTTATACCACGTTTGGGATCTATTAATGATACCAATGGTTTAGTTGCATATTGTTTGAGAGTATAATCAGGTACATCTTTCTTTGAGGTTAAATATGAATATTCAACAAGTTATCTCTGAGTGGAATACGCCTTTGGGGTTTATTGCGGCACTTATAGCTATTGGAGGGCTTATTTGGGGAGTAGTGAGATTCTGCCTATATAAGTATAAAAAGTTTAAAGAGCCAGTTGATGTTCACGGGTATTTGAAGTCACTTAAGTTAAGGAAAGAGTACAAGATCGCCATTGTTGATGATGAAATTGATGATTTTCCTATCCAGTATCTACGAAGCCTTGATTATAAAGTATCTACTTTTGAATCAATCTCACTCAACGAAGTAGATAAGTTACTCAACTTTGACATGATCTTCCTTGATGTAAAAGGTGTAGTACAAGAGGACATGGAAACAGGTGGCGCGAAGTTATTGAAGCTAATCAAGAAGGCAAAACCAAGTATCATGGTCATAGCTGTATCTTCAGGCAAATATCAATTAAACCTCAATTCCTTTTTTGAAAACTCTGATGACGTACTAAATAAACCCATTAGAGAAGAGAACATAGAACGATCTATCTCTGATTTGATTGATAGCAATATTGATGTGGATATGATGACCGAGAAGTTGTCGGATATGATTGCTTGTTCAAAATCCAAGCAAGAAAAATTGATAAACAAATGCTTAATTAAATTCTTTTCTGGTGCGGTTACTCATGAAGAGTTGTGCAACACAATTCATGTGAATACAAATCATAAGTATTCAGAAAAAATATCGACTATCGCAGATAAAATAGTGAAGAGGATAAATTTTGATTCGTGATTTCCTAAAGGATGGGTTGATTAGTCATAACTTCCCCATAATAGTTAATGGGAAGATTTATGACGGGAACAAAATTAAACGCAATGGTATTTGTACAGAGGATTGTTACAAAAATGAACACCTTAACATTATAAAGCCTGTAGTATGCACTCATGGATTTACCCACTATCTTAAAAAGGTCAATGGTCTAGATGTAGCTATCGTTGATGTCATCTCAGATAACAGTAGGCTATCAAAAAAATATCGTGGACGAAGTGTCACCCTAGAGTATGCACAAAAATGGTTTAGCTATCTAAATACTTTTAGTAACCGCCTCGATCAACTTGTCTTTCAAAAAGCTAGTGAAGACTTTGATAAATTTCATGAAGTAACTAAGTGGTGTGATCAAATACACCATTATTCAGATAAAATTCTTCGTAATTATGGTGATACCCCAAAAGACGCTGAAAAAAAAGCGCCAAAAAATGTAAAAAGCCTCTACAAATCTTCAGTAATGCTCAAAGATTCGTTGGAAACAACAGGGATTTACTTCAATCCTAATGCTGCAAAATACGGAAGAAAACGCTCTACTGATATCTATCGAATGATAGATAAGATTGTGCGTGTGGTTGAACACTCAGAGGCTAGTGCTTTTAACAAGAAAATCCGGCTAAGTGGCCGAGTAGATAAAAATTATGATATCTATGAGTCATTTAAGATCATCCCATTGTCATTTCTACAAAATGCGATTAAGTACTCGTCAAGTGATGAAATCAAGGTAAGGTTTGAAGAGTTTTCTAACTCACTAACCATAAACGTGATTTCTACAGGGAATTTCATCCCAAATACTCAATTAGAGAAGTTATTTGATAGAGGGTATAGAACTCCTTGGGCTCGAAAGACACACCATGATGGAAAAGGGTTAGGCCTTTACGTATCTAACATTGTAGCGGAGGCTCATAGTTTCGAGATTGGGGCTAAAAGCATGAAACTAAACTATGACTACAACGATCTACCTCAAGCTGAAAATCTATTTTTTTTGAAAATTACAGATAAGTAACCCCAACCTCTCCACCTACTCAATACCTAAAATCCTAAGTCGCTGGGTCGGTCACTCTAGACTGGCCCTGTAATCTCTCTCTAGCCCTTGCTCTACCTGACTTCTTCAGTAATTACTTTCCCTAAGTTTTGTC
>NZ_JBGOOO010000083.1:0-4588 GCF_041439695.1 Vibrio sp. FF266 | reverse complement strand
ATGAGTTATTGATTGTATTTTGCTTCCAGTTGGTTGTTTTATAACGAGGTTTAGGCATAGGGCTACGAGAGAGAGTGGTGGTAGCTGCTCAGGTCGTAGATTCTTAATTTAGTTCCACTGAATTGCGAAACAAAGCTAATCTTACCACTTAACCAACTCATTTACGTTCCAATGCCTATGGAATTGGGTCTCGCTTTTGGCTGGCTAAGCAAATTATAATCATTTACCAAAACTTTAAAAAAGTATACAAAATTCAATTAGATAAACATAATTAAGATGATGTAATTTGAGGGTGAAAATGCTATTTCCGACCATTTTACGGAGACCATCGAAACTGTTCCCGTAGAAACATAAAAAATAACGGCTACATATGATTGCCGTTTTTTTGTTGCACGTTAATCTAAGTGGTAAAACCATGACAAATTGAACAGGATAAAATGGACAGAGAAAGTAATGTCAAATACTGGCTGAGAAATATCAACGAGCAGCTAACTCTAATTGACCGTCGGTGCCATATGCGGGTAGACGAGGCTCATTCCCTCCTGGTCCAACTCTCTGAAGATGGACAGGAGCTTCTACTTCATGGTGAGATAACGGATATTTCTATGAAGGATGAATTGTATATACTCCGCAGCAGTATGGTACTGAACGGACAACAGGATACGATGAAACGTTGTTGGTTAGCGACGCATCAAAATAAACTGCTTCTCATTCATGAGCTTAGCTTAGTTGATTGCGATGAAATCGACTTTGAGAACACGATGAACAACTTCATTGTGCTTATGAGTACTCTTAGAACTCAATTTAGTTCGGTATCAGAACCGATAAATGAAGTAACCATGCCTTATTCTCAACAGCTTATAAAAGGATAAATATTCATGCCTATTGGATTGAATCCAGTTCAAACGACTAATGTCACAAACACTTCAACTCATACCAAGAGTCCATATGAACTAAAGGTTCAGCCTGACAAAGCTAAACTACTGCAGGATATCGCGCCAACAGGACCTACACTGAAACAACCCACCACAGGAGAAAAAACTGCTATCACGATAAGTATGGATGAAGCAATGACAGCAATGACAGCAATGAACAAAGAACAAGCGAAGGGAGGTTTTACTCTTGATGACGGACGACAGTTCGAAATTCGAGATATGCATGTAATCAGACAGAACAAGGGGGGCTTGATAAGCCGGATGAAAGAAGGTTTCATCAAAGCATTACATGGTCAAGGAGCTTCATCCTCAGATGCTAAAAAGCTGACCGCAGCGTTACACCAAAAAGCCGATAACCCAGCAGTTCAGGAAAACTTTGTGCGCTCGTGGGATAGTGGAGGTTTTACAGATCCTACAGTAGTAAGTGGTGAAATGGGAGTGCGTGGGCACCAGTCAAAACAAGATTTTCAGTTTATTGTCCACACCGCACCAATAACTCACTTGATGGAAGGGAAGGGCGTTTTTAGTATTGATGCAGAAAGTGCGCTAACCTCCTGGGATGTAGCATGCACTAGTATCGTAAACCAGAGCAAGACTTTCACTTATGGCTCCGTTGGTGTAATTCTGAAAGTTCCGGAACAAAATGTTATTGCCGCTAGTCCAAACGATCTGATGTCGGAAACCAACATTGGTCTTCTTGATCGGACTGAAGATCTTGTCAACGTCTCAGATAAGAACGCTACAAAGACCCGCTATGAGGCAATGCCTGACTATGAACGTACAGGGTTACTAGCAAAAAAGGAATTACCGCGACATCAAAGGCATACCAACACTCCAAGTGAAGTCCTGAAGAAAACCTATGGGATGCGCAATGAAATTCTTATCTGTACGTCTGGAGGTGTAAATCTCCACGAGGGGCAGAAGGCAACCGAGAAGGTGGAAATAGCAGGGTTTTTCCTCAACGACAGCGCCCCAACAGCCTCTCACCAAGATTTAGCCGATTGGAAAGGAGAAACGTTGTTATCCAAAAATGATAAGTACGAGTTATTCAAGCAGCATGCTGAGCCCCTAGCCCAAAAACTTGGAGTGCCAATTATTTACTTAAACGGTACAGCGGATATTGCGGAAGTTTTGAAGTAGAAATAAATATAAAAACGCAAATTTTTATGTAGTCTGGTGTTGTAGGGCAAATGAGAGGCGAGCGTCTAATAGTTGATTTTCTGAACATATAATAACTAACGCAGATACCACCAACTAAGGTGGTGTCTGCAATTTAAGTTTGAAGGTCAAATCGATAGAAGTGTGTTAAAATAACTCTTTTTCTTAACTGAATTAAACAACAACGTCGCATTTATCGTAAAACAGCTTTAGTTATGGCATAAATCGTCATTATATCTATGTATGCATTGATTTTAAACAATATTAGAAGGTGATGAGAGTAAGAAGTTTTTTAAACGGCTTTATAGATGGAGTTATTCTCCTCCGGCAACGCATGTAAACAATGAGGATTACCTTTCCCCTACAAAGATAGGCGTCTAAGTAGTGCTGAATCTTTGGCTACCTAAGCTTCACGGCTCAAAAAAACGGGAAGCAAAAATTTGACTATCACAAGTGTCCACTATCTGAAACAGCGTGTATTGTGTGCTACAGCTATTAGTACCGCTTTAACTCTGTGTCATTACAACGCACAAGTTGAGGATAGTTACACAAGGCTCAAAACTAGGGCCGATTTCGATTTATGGTCGTTTTTATTGAGACTGACTGATCACTTGGATTTTTCTATTCAATAAGGCTTGTACAGAATGAGGGTCTTTTTCGAAGCTTAAGATTGAGTTATAAATTTCCACATTCGCATGCATCGACAACAACTCACTTAACTCCAGTTTGGAGTTGGCTCGATTCGCCTCTCGCTCTCCAGGACTAGTCTGTACAACGGTTCGCCCCAGAAAGGTGCCTTGCGTTGCGAGGGGAGGTTGTCCTTTGCTCTCTAAGTTATTGAAATATATATCATTTATTTTTGGTTTGATGTCGTTGGACATAAGGTACCTAAACTCTTAAGTCTGAGCTCTGAAGCATAGACGGTGAAACTTCTGTTACGACATGAGCAGACAACAAGGACTCCCAAGATTCGCTCTGTGTGAGCAGTTCAGCAAGTCCACTCTCAAACAGCTCATAGTCGAGTTTTTCGGCACGAAGCAACCTGTTTAAACACAGCTTGTGCCTGTGATTATCTAGACTAAAAAATAGTTGATGTTCAGACCAGTGATAGTTGAATGACAAAAAAGAACGATAAAGATCAGAATTAACAATTTGTAGGTCAACAATCTCTACTTCTAGTTGAAGTGTTTCTATTTTAGAGTGAAAAATTAAATGCACTCTTAACTTATCGTCAAAAGCTAACCCCAGTTCGTCTTCAGTCAAATGTAATTCAGGCAAGCCTACTCGACGAGAAAACTCCATCAGAACCTCATCTACAATTTGGCGTACTGACATAAAAACAGTCCTTTCATTAAATGTTAATAGTTATTATAGGTTAAACAGGTGTTTTTTATATTATTATTGGTTGATATTTTTTATATATTACGTAAGGTTCAGTCAGATCGCAATTACCAAAATACGCAGTTCTTCGGCATTCGCGCTTCTTAAGCGTGATTCTATTCCTTTTATGGTCTCAATAAGGGCACGAATGTACTTTGTTAATCTGATGTAAACAGAACGGAGGCTCTGTAATCTTTATTCCATGCAGCTTTATTCATCTTCCTTGGTACTGATAAGTCCCTTTCGGATTTCCTAAATCAGTCCTGAACAAAACGTTGATGATGAAACTGATTCAGTGACACACTCTCAAAGGGCTAGTTGTCTTTGTTTACATACTTTGTTAATAATTCTTGATGTAGTACCAATGGAGCAAGAATTGTTGCCTCGCCTTCAAACCAAGTAGCTCTTCCTGAACCAAGCATCCCGATGTGACTAGGGAATACTGTAATCAACTTGCGTGTGAAGCAAGTTGAGAGCAGACCGCTAGCTGTAATAGTATTTCAGCTCCCTGCAGTTTATTAGGTTAATACAATTAAACGCGAAAAGTTGTAGGGTAAAAATGTGATTCTTTGTCGATAGATTTTGATTCTATATTGTTAGCTAGAGAGGTTATTTGTTCATAGTATTGGCTGAGCAATTCCAATTGTTGATATACCGTGTACCGATCGGCTTGAACGATAGGCTGATGATTCCAAAGAATGAGGTTATTACTTTTATTATCAAAGCCAACAACTGGTTTTTTCTCATCTTGGCTAAACATATTCATTTCAAGCAAAACCTGAGCATTGTTTTTGTTGAGTTCACCTAAATTACTTAACATCATCAAACGTCCACTTGGGTGTTCGGTAATGTGGCACTCTTGCTCTCCTACTTTAATGCTTGTCACATTATTCGTTTCAGTGTTTGCTGCCTCTAGACCGAGCTCTTGGCAAAGCATTTCAACTACTTTTATATATTGCTGACTCATATTGTTTACTTATTTACTGTAAAAAGGCGTGTCAGTAGACCAAAAAGTGAGTTTAATAACGGCTTTGTCGCGTAATTCAGTTAGAGACAGAGTAGCCCCATTTCGTGCGTTTCTTAGTCAATACAGCAAGTTTCAGGCATACCTAACC
>NZ_JBGOOO010000082.1:0-4732 GCF_041439695.1 Vibrio sp. FF266 | reverse complement strand
GTCAGGAACAACAAAGTCACTCAGGTTCCAAAACTCTTTGGTAGTCATTATGTACATTATGTTCAATGGCTCACTTAGCTATCGAAAACACCCACCTCATGCACTCAAACGCCCATAGGCGCGTTTTAAAGTAATCACTTCGCTCTACTGACCCATAAATCCGGCTGTAAGTTTGTGACGCTTCCAGAGCGATTTACAGGGCAATAAAACCGCCATCCGTTTCAACCAAAACAAATAACCAAATGGCTATTTCTTACAAACTCATTCCACGATCACCAATTTCTCGATCTCGACTCATCATCTGTTCGTGTTGTAGCGCTTTTCCAACCGCTGGAGCTGAGCGTTCAAGCTCTGCACTTGCTCGGTCAAGTGACTCACGCTCAGGTGCAATTTTTTGTTCTCCAACGAAGTAGCATCGAACATTTTCACCAATCCGTTGTAGGCCGTCACAAAGTCTTGATGTCGCTTCTCGTGCTCTTTCTCTAAGTCCTCGAACGCGCTCAGTAGCTGAGTCTCTAATTCCGTCATCACTTAATACCCCTCTGGAATAAACATCGGACGTTGGTCGGACTTTCTCGTCCACGTCTTCGACGTCCCTTCCGCTTGCGCTAGACACAAGCGTTCCCCGCATCGGCTGAATTGAAGGTTTCCGCCCTGGCTCTCGAGCTCCGCTATCCGATCTTTCTGCTGACTGATGGTCACCCAATTGTCCGTAATCAGCGTGCCCTGATACCAAATCACGCCCCATGACACCAAAATCACCGATACCACGAACGCGATCCCCCATAACCAACTGGGGAGAATTAACCTTTTCAGGCTCGAGGTCTGGTCGTCGATGACGTTGCTGATTTCGAGCTCGCTGTCTTTCAAAGCCCTCACGATATGTTGTTCGTGCTTCGAAAACTCGCTCTTGAGCGAGCGCTCGATATCGTTCGCTTGCTCTTTGGATTTCGTCTCGAAGTCCGAGGCCAAATCTAAAATCTTTTTCATAAATCAGTCCTTTCAATCTAAGGTTTTTACCACCTTCTGGATTGGCAATACTCAAACTATTCTTAGTTTCTCGGGCAATGGTGAAACCGGCTTTTTCGAGGCAATCCTTCACATCATCACGATTTCGAATCTCGCCATTTCCCGCTTGTGTTAAAAGCCCACGAGTGATCATTTCAACCGCCAATTTTTTTGAATGAGGCAAAGTATTCGCGGTCACCAGCTCTTGTTTATTCGCTGGGTCATTCGGATCTTTTAATTTCAAAAATTCATTTTGGAGGGTTTGCCACGCATTAATTCGAGGCCGATCGACACGGTCAAAATACGGTTGGAGCCGTCGACCACTTAAAAGCTCTATATTCGGTACCACAAAATTTAACTCTAATCGGCCTTTGTCTCGATGCTCAACCCAAAGACAAGCAAACTGATCTTTGTCCAGACCAGGGAGTAATGCCGATTCAAACGACGACATTAATTTATCTTTAGCTTCTCGAGGTAAATCAGATTCAGCAAAAGAAAGAACCCCACTCGTATATTTTTTTGCATATGGACTCGAATCGATGAGGGCAATAATCGTACTCGGGTCACCACGATCTAACGTGGCCTCGTCACGTTCTCCGTCTTTACCTAATAGATATTCAACAGGACCGGAGCCACAACCGGTTCCACGAGAGTGAACTTTGACAATCATGAATGCTCATCCTGCAGATCTCGTATGGCTTGTTCAATCGCACCCAATGCTGTGATGACTTTAAGTCGATCCACTGTTTTCCAATCGTCAGAATTTGTCGCCCTAGCTATCTGATTTAAGTTGTTACCAATACCGGCTAATTGACGAAGCAAAGCAGGATCACAAGGTGGCGCTTTAAATCGTGACGCTTCCTTTTCTCCCAAGCACACATCACGCATCCATTCCGCTAATCGTGCCTTAGTATTTCGACGCTGCAACGCAGAATACTCGTCATCATGCACTCGGATTTTTATCTCTTTCTGTCTTAATTTCATAATGGCCTCGGGCGATGATTCGAACCGAAGGGGCGGATTATCGCTCGTGGTCTTCGGGGGTCTCGGGGGCGAAGCCCCTGTGCCAGTCACTGTGAACCCGTCAAGAGCGAAGCGACTAAAGGGGACGCTGTGTATACTGGCTTTAAAAGCTGAATACGAATGTACTACAGGGAAATAAGATAACTATCTCTGTTTGAATCAAAATAGAAATAATGAAAGACAGGTCAAAATGTCGCAGAGAAGGAAAAAGAAAAGGCCAATTAAGACAGGGACACCCTCGCATTGAAAAGCGCCAGCATAAGGAGGTCGCAAAGCTCCAACTCAAGCCCTTTCGGCTACGCCGAACCCCTATCTCGAAACCATTAAAATGGATGAAATATCAGGGGTCATTTATCGTTTAACCTTGGGGTTTTCTCTCCCTTTCGGGCTGCCCTACGCTGTGCCTTTAGTGCTCTAAGGTCATTTGCAGACTCTTAAAACATCCTCCTCAGTGGCACACACTAAACCGTATTATCATTTGGCCTTACTCAATGCCTAGCAGCTGTAGCATCGTGACCTATTACGTCATTTCGGGTTCAGTTCGTTCGCTGGCTATCTCAGGAAATCCTTGGTCGATAGCGGGATGACATACCTATCCAAAACATCTTGAATCCAAATAGGTCAGGGAATACTTGAAGTGCTCATATGATATGGTCTATCATGAAAGGACTTAACGGGGTCTGAATTCGTTTAAGTATTCCGAAATAAACCACCTTGCAGGGTGGTTTTTTCACATCTGGGCATTAGGTTACGACCAAATGCTCAAGATCGCAATGATCCTCTTCCTCAAAAATGCTAATTTTAAAGCAAAGCTTTTTTCTTCTTTTCGAACTCGTCCAGAGTAATGATCCCTTTTTCTTTCAGCTCATGGAGCTTTTCTATTTCGCTCGCAGCGCCAGCTTTACTGGAATATGGTTTAGGTATAATAAAACACCAAACTAAAGCAATTAACCACCCAGCTCCCCATAAAACACCGCCAAAAATATTAACTAATACAATTGGGAGCTTGTATGGATGATCTTTCCTAATCGCAATAATCGACGGTAAAAAAGCTAGCGGTAAAATAATAAGAAAAATCAAAACTTGCCAAATTGAAATGCCACCCATAGGCTCTAAACTCCTGATATAGAATATTTTTCAGCTTGATTATTACCTATTTAAACCAAAGATGAAATCTACTTACGTTAAATCGACCAACTACGCACAACAGAGTTTGTAGTAGTTAATTGCTACATAGGACCAAATACAAAATGTATTTTACTTTTCTTATCAATCCTAAAAGCATCACCCGAATCAATCATCGCCAAGAGCTTTCTATGCTCCCTTCTGGATGACGAATACTTAATCACCTTAGATATTTTCTCAGGATCTACGTAACTATAGAAACCATCATCACTTATCAATCGATAAAATTGTCTTGATAGCCCTGCATCAATAAAAGATTTATGTCGTTCTTCACTTATCCACCTTATCAACTCTAAGATATCCGCATAAGTTTTTTCTAAAATAGACAATGATGCAGAACGTCCAAAAACAGGAGTCAAATAGTTAGGCTTACCATCCGATTTTTCATAATAAAATTTAAAAACAGGTTCATGGTGTGAAAACCTGTTTCTAAAATCCTGTAACCGATCGAGAATCAATCTAATATCATCAATTGTTTTATTTTCTGGTAAATTAGAGAAAACATAAGGTGTAAGATTAGGCCAAAGCAATGTTCCTGTCGTTTGATCCTCAAACTGTTGACTCAACAAGTTTGTCCAAAATCCAAGCATAAGCTCAGATATCAGCCGATCTGAGGTAGGCGCTCTTCCATACTTTTGTAGTTTCCTCTTGGCTCTTTCTATCTGGTCTTCTTCCCAGAATGTTTTATTCGTTCTATCACCATTAGGTTTCAACCATTTTTTTTTATTTCTAGAGCCTAACTTTTTGATTCTTTTCCTAGAAATGTAAGAAACCAAACACTCAATCCAATCATCAACAGCCATTACTTTTGAAGTAGATAAGTCGGTAAAACAAGGAATACTAAAAGGCGGGTTATTTTTCACGGCCTCATTGATTGCATTTCTAAATGAAATTTCCAAACACTGCATCGCAGGAAACAAAGAAGCCGTTATAGCCTTATTCCAGTAATACGCCGCAAGCTTTTTTTCATCTGTTTTTACCTTTAAAACCGTTTCATAGGTCTCTAACCGAATAGGTGAGATCAACTCATTTATATCCATATTATCTTCTTTTTTTTGTCTTCTCGGATCTTGACTTAACCTCAATACATCAACTAGTATGAGGACATTAAGGCGTTTTGCGTCCCCTAGGGAACTTAACGTAGAATTAGAATTCCGGAAAAGCCACCCTATGGGTGGCTTTTCTCGTTTTAGGTTATGGTACCAATTCCAAGCTAAATGAGCTGATTTTTAGTACGGTCATAGCTATTAAAGCTGAAAATTGTAATGAATTGACGTAATCGTGTAATGCTCAAATCAGACACTGTCCGATTTGGTCAATGCATACTTATTACCATCAAATTTAATTTAGCATTATCGTGCAACTGTATAATTTGGTCTGAGACCAAAAGTCTAACGCGTTCTACTTTGTAGTTCTGTTACTACAAAGTAGAACGGGCAAAGACAAAAAATCAGCCACACAGTCAGGAACAACAAAGTCACTCAGGTTCCAAAACTCTTTGGTAGTCATTATGTAC
>NZ_JBGOOO010000081.1:0-4784 GCF_041439695.1 Vibrio sp. FF266 | reverse complement strand
ATCACTCATAAAATTGAGTCGAAATGGGTAGGGGTCGGCGCAGCCGAAAGGGCTGATTTTTCGCCGCGCTTGTACCCTTGTTTCTTCCATTTATACCGCTAGGCGCAGTGTGTGAGTAAGCGTAGCGTCCGAACACCGAGCAAGCGGAGAGCCACTTAATGCCTATCTTTGGCACTGTCCCCGTATCTCTATTTCTATTCTTCTTTAGCTCAATTTTTATGCTAATCTAATCACGCGTTTTTGTTTTAAGCCAGCATACACAGAGTGCACTCGCTACGCTCGTTTCTCTGTGAGCTGAAAAGGGCCGCTAACGCCCCCTTTACCCCAGTTAACCACTTCGAGAAGTGACCTCGTTCCGAGCTAACTTCCCTCAGAGGCTAGGAGAATTTTTCGTGGATAAACGAGAGAAGATAATCAAAATCAGAGCAACCGATGATGAGTACGCAGCGTTAATGGAGCGAAGTCCAAAACCTCGACTTGCTGAATGGATGCGTGAATATTGTTTAGGGGCAAAAGTCCCCCGAGCGAATCAAGTTCCCAATGTAGATCCGGCCTTATTGAGACAGCTTTCTGGAATGGGCAATAACTTAAACCAAATTGCACGAGCTATTCATAATCAGGATTGGAAGCCGGTTGATCGCGTTCAAATTATTGCGGTGTTATCGAGTCTTCAGCGTGAACTGAATCTAATGAGGATGGAGAACGCGAAAGATGATAGTTAAATTTCATGCTAGGGGCGCAGGTAGAGGATCGGGACCAGTCGATTATTTGCTAGGAAAAGACCGCGCTCGTGACGGTGCCACTTTAGACCGTGGTGATCCTGATGCTATTCAAGATTTGATTGATTCCAGTCCTTACGCGAAGAAGTACACCTCTGGCGTTTTGTCATTTGAAGAGTCCGACCTTGATCGGACTACTAAAGATAAAATCATGTCGAGTTTCGAGAAAGCATTGTTACCTGGTCTCGATGCGGATCAATATTCTTGTCTTTGGGTTGAACATCGAGACAAGGGACGCTTGGAGCTGAATTTTGTTGTGCCTAATGTTGAACTGTTATCAGGCAAAAGGTTACAGCCCTATTTTGAAAAAGCTGATAAGCCTCGAATTAACGCATGGAAGATTGCAACAAATGCCATTTTAAAACTCCATGACCCTGATGATCCCATCAATAAACGAGAGCTCACTACACCTCGAAATTTGCCTAAGTCAAAGCATGAAGCTGCGAGAGCTATCACTGATGGATTGTTGTCTATTGCAGGAAGTGGAGAGTTGAGCAATAGACAAGATTTGGTGAATGCTCTTGAGGGCGCTGGTTTTTCAGTGGTTAGGCAAAACAAAAAAAGTATTTCCATATCCGATCCAGAAGGTGGTCGAAACCTTCGATTAAAGGGAGTGATTTATGAGCAATCTTTCAAATTTGGCAGCGGACTTCGAGAAGAAATCGAAACTGCAAGCGCACGATACCGAGAAATGTCTCAAGATCGAATTCGAGAGGCACGAGAAGTTTATCGAACAGGTGTTGAGATCAAGCGAGCAGAAAATCAAAGGCGACATTCTCGCCCAAAACCAACGCATGAGCGTATTAGTTTTGAAAAGTTGGCTCTGGATAGTGCTGAGCGTAGTGCTTGTTTTGGTCGCTTGTTCGAGCGTGATTTGGTGGCAGGGAAAGACGATTGTCGAGAATCAATTGGAAATCAGCCAACAGAGCCAGGCGTTAGAAGAACTCAAATCGAAGGGCGGAAAAATTCAGATGAGCACATGTGGCGAGCAGGAACAGCTTTGCATCAAGATCGATCTAGAGGCGAAAAGCTACGGCAACAACGGAGTGTATCCGTGGAAAATACCAAAGGGATATTAATCGATGACGGAATTAGAACAACAGCTATTGAGCGCATTCGACAGTTTGCAGAATCAACACGAGAAGCAACACAAAGACTTTGTAACGTCTTACAACGGGTTAGTACAAATGTTCGAGACTACCTCGAAAGAGAACAACGAACTCCGCCTGCAAGTCAGCAACTTGAGCAGGCAAGTCGAGATCTTGAGCGCGCATCTCCAGCAGTTGGAAAAGCGTTACAACAAGAACAATCGATAGGTCTTGATCGTGAGATCGGTGATCGAGATATGAGTTTGTAAGAAATGGCGCATTGGTTGTATTTAAAGAGCTAAATCAAAGTTGCTTTTTATGCCCTGTAAATTGCTCTGAAAGCGTCACAAACTTACAGCCCCATTTGTGGGTTAGTAGGGCGTAGTAAGTGCTTATAAAGTCTGTCTGGCGCTGCAGATGCGCTCTGATGGGTGTTTCTGATAGTAAACTCGTGCATTTACCATAATAGGAATAATGACTACCGACAGTGTGCATCCCCGGATAATAATTTGCTTTTGTTCACAAAAATTAAATAGCGAGAGTAACCTTACAGGTTTGCTTATGGTTGTTTTTGCTTAATGGTTGAATGTACAGGGCTTTGCCCATATATAAGGGAATGTGATTCTTAAATGTTATTAAGAATAAAAACTTAGAGGTTAGTATGGATAAGTGGGACTTTTATAAAGATAGTGCTGGTAAATGGCGTTGGACGCGAACTGCATCTAATGGAACTATTGTTGGCTCATCTTCTCAAGGATATGTAAACAAGTCTGATTGTGAAGAAAATGCTAGACGTCATGGTTGGAATGGTTAATTTACCATAACGGCACTTAGTGTGAACTCAGGTTTAGACACAAGAACGGCTCCCAATTGGGAGCCGTTCTGCGTTACGGAGTCACGCGATTGATAATAGTAATAATGACCCCGAGACGGAAAGGAACTTTTGATGTGATGTCTTTTTGGCACATGTGTTGACTTTTGTTAATTTATTGTGCTATCATTAAAAATGAAGCTAAAACTTCGCATTTCACCTTCAATACATTCCTCTAGCTCTAAAAAATTAATCAGAGTAGTGGGTGTTTCCAAGTGAACGATTAACCGCAGAAAGTGCGGCAGGAGAAGCCTTATGGGCACATTAACAAATGAAAGAATTACCACTCGGGTAAATTCAGAAACTAAAGAGTTACTTGAAAGGGCGGTGGCGTTATCAGGTTATGCCAGTTTAAATAGTTTTATTGCTAACGCTGCGGTAGCAGAGGCAAAAAGGCTAATTGAGCAGAATATGGTCATAACACTTTGTCAGGAAGATGCTTTGGCTTTTGTCAGCGCATTTGAAAGACCTATGCAAACTAATCACCGTTTCCTTAAGGCAGCTCGTAAATACAAGGAAACTATAACTAATGAGAATTTCAGCACTAGATAAAAACGTACATGACCGAAATAAATTTGATTGCGGCGAACCTGCTCTTAATAACTATCTAAAACAAGTGTCTGGTCAGCATGATAAGAAAGATTTATCACGAACATTTGTCCTAACTTCAGAACAGAATGAATCCCAAATAAAAGGCTTTTATTCTCTTGCTCTTTGTAAAGTTGATTTAAAAGAGCTCCCTCCTGAAATTGCAAAAAAATATCCCACAGAAGTGTATTGCACCTTGCTCGGAAGATTGGCTGTTAACAAGGCTCATCAAAGACAGGGGCTCGGCGAGATGCTGGTTATAGATGCAATAACTAATGCGATTAATTCATCTGACTTGGTTCCAAAACCGATGATTATCGTTGAAGCTAAAAATAAGCCTGCTCATGCCCTTTATGTAGCAATTGGATTCTCACCATTTCCCAACAATCCAAACAAGCTATTCATGTTGCAAAAAGAGGCTGAGAAAATGCTTAGAGAGGCTGGGGTTTTGTAGCTCACTCTAAGTAATATCAATTGTGATAATGACGTTCATTTAACGTAACGGCACTTAGTGCGAAGCCAGATTTAGACACAAGAACGGCTCCCAATTGGGAGCCGTTCTTCGTTGTATAGGGGAACGATTGAACATAATAGGAACTTAACGAACCTTGAAACTCACATATTGTGCCCCATCATATTCTGTTCGTATTAAGCCAAACATAAGGACAGGGTCATGGATCAGCAGTACAGAGCCAGCCGAAAACAGCATGTATCATTTACGCCTGAACATGCGGAAGAGATTAACGAGTCATTTCGAATCATCGAAGAGCATGGCGGTAAGCCTTCTGTGGCTAAGTTTGTAAAAGCGGCCAGCGTAGAGCGCGCCAAAGATGTTCTCGGCAAAGGAAAGAAAAAATGAGTAAGAAAAAGTCGAAACCAGTGCGCATCATCCCTGGTAAAGAATACGCGGTTACATACGGAGTTAACCAGATTAAACTCGTATCTGAGGCAGGTTGTGCTGTAAATGAAACGCCAAAGGATTTCCAAGTGAATGCTGCTCTTGAACGAGCCAGAAAGGTTACTAAACCGTTTAAGTAAATCTTAGATGCCTCATTTCGGGGCGTTTTTTCCCAGCGAAGCTGGCAAACCATTCTGAAAGAAACAATCAAGACAGATTTCCCCAGGTACCTCTGAAATATCTAAGATCATAGAGACAACATGGTAAATTATTTACCATAGATTCCGTAGTAAAAACCCAGATTCAGATACAAAAAAGCCTCCCATATGGGAGGTTTTTTTGTTGGGGAAAGTCATGACCGGTTAAAAGGATCATTGAGATCAATCGCTTTTGGGATTAATCTCTTTCCCTAGATGTGAAAAAACCAGCTTTGGCGAGCTGGCTTTTCGGAATACTTACTAGTTTTGCCGACTGGGTAAGTCCTTTCATGATAGCCATATCACGTAAGCACTTCAAGTACTCCTGCACTCTGTTTGGATTCAAGATGTTTTGGACAGAGC
>NZ_JBGOOO010000080.1:0-5207 GCF_041439695.1 Vibrio sp. FF266 | reverse complement strand
AAAAAGTCGCCGTTAGTTTTTGTGACAACATCGAAATAAGACCACTATTAGAGAGTGGGATCTCTTATCGAATCATTACCTTAGGAAAAAATGAGAAAGTAGAAAGCCTTAACGTCATTTCTCTAGCTAAGTGCTCTAATTGAATGCTTAGCAGTCGAATGGATAAAAGCCAATACGAGTTGTTCAATGTACTCAATGACACTATTTTATTGAGGTTTGACCGCCTTACGCCTTGGGAAAAAAACTTTATCACAGAGTTACACCATAAGGTCGTAACTAGACAACTCATTTCAATTAAACAAAAACAGCTTGCTTTAAAAATTTCAATGAAAGCCTATAAATCAAAGAAGAAAAACGCGCGTTCCAACGTTTAATTTAAGCTCGTGTATACCTAATCTGTTCAAGGTCCTCTAAACCTTGGACAGATTAGTAGTATTTGCACTTAACGTATTGAAAATAATCAAGTGTAGCGGTGAATGGGTAACAACTTTCAGCGTAATAGCAATTGAAACACCTAAGTATTTAGGTTCCTTTTCGATTAACACTCAGTACCTTCTGAAAGCAACAATGCATCTTCTAATTCAACCCCAAGATAGCGGATTGTATTATCTACCTTGGTATGACCAAGTAGTAGCTGCACCGCTCGGATATTTTTCGTTTTTGCGTAGACTAACGTCGCTTTTGTTCGCCTCATCGAGTGAGTGCCATACAAGTTAGGATCCAACCCCAGATTAGAAGCCCATCTCCTCACTAAGTATCGATAGTACGAATAGCTAATCGGTTGTTGCTTTCGCCTTTGGCTTGGGAAAATAAAATTGCTGTCATGTAGCGAAGCCATCAAAATCCATTTCATTAGACTCTGTTGAGTTCTTGTCGTTATCTCAAATTGAACTTCAATATCTGTTTTGCGCTGGATATGCTTAACGCGGTTAAATATCCTATCTTGCGAAGATACATCGCAAACTCTGAGAACGAGCAAATCACTTGCTCTAAGTTTGCTATCAATAGCTAAGTTGAGCAACGCAAGCTGCATCAAATTATTTTCAATTTCTAATCTGGTTCTGATCCGCCAAATTTCCTCAAGCCGAAAAGGCTTTTTGACGCCACTTCGTTTCGTTTTGTTGAAAACTACCATGATGACCTCCTTTTTAATTTGGTCATCACGATTGTAGTTGGAAGGAAATGGACAAAAATAATTTAGGGTAATTACTTAAATTGAGTATGTTCGAATTACCTTTTTTATGGCAAACCATACAATTAGAAACAAGCTAACTTGGAGCTTGGCTAAAGATTACTACTACATTTGTGCCACATTTTTATTGTAAATTAACAGGTGTATACAACCCACCTAAAGTCTCATCTTGTTTGTAGCAAGTAAGGAAAGCGTCTACTACACAGGGGTCGTATAGTTTATTTCGGCCTTGTTCTAAGGTATTGATAGCTTTCTTCGCTCCGACAGCCTTCCTATATGGTCTATCATTTGCCATAGCATCGAAGGTATCTGCAACAGCTATAATCCGAGCCTCAAGTAAAATTTCATTCCCTTTGATTCCGTTTGGGTAGCCCGAGCCATCCAACCTTTCATGGTGCTGTTCGATCATTTCGACGATTGGCCAAGGAAAAATTACTTCATGAAAAATCTTTGCTCCTACTTCTGAATGACTTTGGAGTAACTTGTACTCTGCTGGCATTAGCTTCCCAGGCTTACTTAAGATTTGAGATGGGATAGTAATTTTCCCGATGTCGTGAACCAAAGCTCCAATGACTAGTCCCTCTTTCACAGAGTCTTCTAGTGAAAGTTTCTCAGCTATAAGGTCGCATATATGAGCGACATTGCGTTGGTGAGAGGAAGTGTATTCATCACGAATTTCAAGCGCACGAGATATTGCGCCTAGCATATTAGTCATAATCGCGATGGAGGTAGAAGAATCAAATTCTAGCTTATTGTTAGCTAATCCAGATTCGATCTTACTTACCTTTGTTTGTACCTGAGGCCAGATGTCCTTGATCATACTGTAAAAATAACTTACGAAGTCATGACTGTATGGTGCGTTGTTGTTGCCTATACCGATGACTGCAACTACGTCATTATTTTGTATTACGGGAAGACTGAAGTGATGAGTTAGTTTTATGTGGTCTTTCGGTAAAGAGTCATCTATGGAATAGTTTGCATCATAGTGGTTGTGTATTACGGGCTTTTTAGTTCTTATACTATCTGCCCATATTCCTGCAGATGATAGTGGATAGTGGGTTACGTAGCTGCAATGGCAATGTTCCAAAACAGAGGTTGACCAAACATTTAATGCGATTTCTTCGTTAGTATGAGAATAGAAGTGGAAATATCCGATATCGCTCTTGGCTTCTTGTACAAAAAAATCAATGAGATCTCGATAGAAGTCATGACTCGTTAAATATTTCTTTCTTGTAAGAAAATCTATACTCATAGAGCTTTCAGTCCGTTAAAATCGATATTGACTTTAAGTCTAGTTCTTTTTCGCGTATTTCATCTGACATTAGCAGAATTTAGGCTGGCTAAGAAAGTACATGTTCTGGCTGAAACTAATATTGGGGCAGCTCTGAGTTAGTCACGATGGCTAACTCGCGTGATCACCAAGCGATTCTGTCATACCGTAATTATCAACCAATAAATGTCTAATGGCCTAGCCAATAGTGGTTGGCTGCGGATAGACCACAATAAGAGACCTTCTATATGTGTTTGTCGTAAGCAATGTTTAATGACCGAAATGACAAAGCGAAGCAGATAACTTTGTTGTTCGAAAAGCATTGGCTACTCACGCAGCCAACAGGATGTAATAACCTATATTGATAGACGGAAGTTAAGAGTGCGCTTTAACGTACTTTTTAACCTTTTTCATAGCCATTTGACGCTTAAGTGGTGAAAGATAGTCAATAAACAAGTTACCCGACAAATGATCTATTTCGTGCTGCATTACGATAGCTAGAAACTCATCACTTTCGATGGTCATTGGTTTACCTTCGCGATCTAAAGCAGACACAACAACTGAAGTAAAACGCTCTACGTCGGCATAATAGTCAGGAACTGATAAACAACCTTCTTGGCCCAATGTTTTATCCGAGCCGCTAACCACTTCAGGATTAACCAAAACTAATGGTTCATCTCGACTTTCGGAAAGGTCAATAATAACAACGGCCTCTTTACGACCAACTTGAGTTGAAGCCAAACCAATACCATTGTCAGTCGCATATAACGTTTCCAACATGTCGTCTATTAATGTTTGTACCGTGGAGAGATCTTGCACCTTTTCCGCTTTGACCTTAAGCCTTGGATCTGGTGCAGTCAGAATTTCTAAAACTGCCATATTTTCCTTCTATTCTTGGAAGCTCATAACGCTTTCTATACGTCGACTGTCCGTATTTTATGGGCCAATAATGCCTTCTTTCTTTTTAACCTTCAACAATACCAACAGATATGACGGGGTAAATAGCCTTTGCATATAACTTGGACAACACATTGCTTCAGATAACCTTTCGTAGGGGAAAGCTCATGAACAGGTTGTAAATGAGTAAAAGGTCTAGATTACAATGGGGCAGAGGCGTGTTACAAACTTTAAGCTCCCCCGTAATGACAAACTTCAGTAGATAATTAGATTACGGATAATCACTACTAACTGAGTTTGAAAGGTTTACATTGCGTACCTTGATGATACCTGAGCTTCCAACAAGTGCCCGTAAATGTCCAAATTGAACAGCGTTTGGCATAGTCACTAACTTCTCCAGATTCACTTACAAGAGCAGACTCATACTTTAAAAGCTGTATAGAAGGCTCAAGTTGAATACATTCATACTTTTGAGAATGAACGCGGATATCTGAAGGCTCTTCCAAATCCATCATTTGAATAATGGATGTAAAATCGTAGCTATCTCCTGACTTACCAACTTCAGTAAAACTAGGGTGTATTAAACGATCAAGGTCAGCTTTGTTCTGACGAGTTTGGTATTGATGGAGTTCTATTTCTTGTTCGATCAAAATGTCCATTTTACCTCCTAAACTGATATGGCATATAAGGCCTTTATAATCCATTTAAACCACTTGCAACGTCGTCGCCCCACGCAAGCCAATTAGGTTGCCAAATGGATCTTCGATTTGACACATAAAAAGCCCATTTTCAATTGCCATTGGGCCTCTATACAGTTTTGCACCAAGTTCTTCAAAATGATCCAGTGCTTTATCCAAGTTGTTTACCGACCAATATAAAACTGTCCCGCATTTACCCGAGCCTACTTTTTCGTCTGCTTGCACTATCTCAAGAGAAAAACCGTTTAAATTGAGCACGGTAAAGTCGAAACTAGGATGATAAACAGATTCTGCTGTAGGAAAGGCTTTTTGATACCACTCGATGCCCAATGCGACATTTTGAACATGAATAAGAATCGCTGTTGGAATCATAGTCTTCCTCCTACTACTTACCAATCACTAGTATGGTGTGCCGTTCTTTCTAGAGGGAGTCCATTCACCAGAACTTTCAACAACCCATTTGAAATCATCATCTGGATAATGGGCTTCGTCTTTTGCAACTCGGCTCCCTATAACTATAAATTTAGCTTGTTCGCTACTACGGTTTATTAAATGATGACCATTTTCGACCCTAGCAGGGAAGCCAATACACATTCCTGCAAACAATGTCTGCTCACCGTCATCACTGACTAAACATAGCTCACCACCGAGTACATAAAGAAACTCATCTGACCTTGTGTGCCAATGGCGAAGAGCCGACTGCGCATTCGGTTCTAATACTTCCAGATTCACACCGAACTGAGTGAGCCCAAAAGAATCACCTAAACTTCTGCATTCAGATTGACCAAGGCGAGATTTAAATGGCTCTGGAAATGGGTTAAACGTATCACCTTTTATGCTTAACGCTTGTTTCGCTTTCGTCATTAATTGCCCCTATGCATAACGCTTTTCAGTCGGGATATAGTCATTTGCTTCTGTCCATCTTGCTCAACCTTTTTAAGCAACTCAAGCCATATATGGTGGTTATGTGACTTTTGTACGCACACGAGTGATGGGTTACGAAAAAAACACCTGCACTCTAGGGTTGTTAGTTAGCATATGTATTACAAAATCAACTCACCATTAATTAGTCAATCATCGGTCGTGACACACTTTGGGGCAGAAATGAGCTAGAGCTACTACTCTAATGATTCATTAGAACGAATAGCAG
>NZ_JBGOOO010000079.1:0-5685 GCF_041439695.1 Vibrio sp. FF266 | reverse complement strand
TCTCTGAAGAGCCCAGTTAACTGAAGCAGAATTACCCCCTGAAATAATTTCTAGACTGACCCCAAATGTAGCTTCAATTCCATCGGCAAGCACAGAAAGAATACTCATATTTTGATCATCTGGAGCGACACCATACCGACAGGCTAAATTCGTACCAATTCCTTTTATCGTGATGTTTGGTAAAGAAATAATCTCTCGGATAAAATCAATCACGCGATTTGGCATCACACCTTCTCTGAGATCGCCAAGCTCAACCATAATAATGATACCGTGACAGCAATTTTGTTGTTCCGCTGCATGTGAAAGCCTCTGAATCACTTCAACTTCAGAGTTTAAACTCATATCACTGTATTTTATTACGCTCGCCACTTGACTGAGCATGGGTGTACGTATCAGCATTTTAGGGATAGCAATGCCAGATTCAGTCATCTTTTGAAGATTTTCGATTCTTGAATCGGCTAACATTGTTGCGCCAGCATCAATAAGAACTTGTGCGATGATAGGGTGGCCGAGGAAGGCTTTTGTTACAGGCGTAACGGATATATTTTTCAGTGAGAGCTGAGAAATCAGGAACTGAGCGTTATGATGAACTTTCCCACAATCGATGTCTAACCTAGGGTAGTTCACCCTTTTTCGGCCAGTTTACTTGCTATTATAGGAAAGGCTGACGTTACGATGTGCAGTAGATGTTCAACAGGCTGTGACAAGACATCAGTAACCGGTAAACCAAATTCGGTAGTGTAAGTGTCTATCGCACAACGTGTTTCATCCAACGACATATCTTCATGATTCAGTGTTAGTCCAATAACATTGGTATTAGAAAACGTTTCGATAAGATTGATTTCTGAGGTAATCGAAGGCATTGAGCAATCAGGAAAATCACTACGATATAAACGTTTAGGGGCATGTTGCAGTATCACACCCGTTGGACAACTGCCACGTAAGATAAAAGCGCTGGTTGAAAACGCAGGGTGACTCAAGGCTCCTTGCCCTTCAATAATAATCAGATCCGGATTTTCTTTTTCATAGGCCTGTACAATGACAGATTCCAACTCACCGGCACAAAATTGTGAAGGAACAGCATCGAGTGCAACGCAGTATTGTGCGCCCTGCATAATGCCTGTTTGACCAGTGGCAATCAGAACGACGTTAAGGCCTTTTTTAGTCAGTTCATTCGCCAATATTGTTGCTGTTGTTCGTTTTCCTAGCGCGCAATCCGTCCCCATTACAGCAATTCTCGGGCATTTAACGTTGTGTATTTTCCCGCTAAACGTTTTCAGTTCGCCTTTATTTTTGGGTTTGCGAGTATCGAATATTCGAACGTTATTCTTTAAGCTGGCTTCTAAAAATAGAGGATCATCGGTTAGGAATTCATGTAAGCCATTTACGATGTTCATTCCTAGTGACATGGCATTTAAAATGATGCTTTTATCTAAGTCAGATAAAAAGCCACTTGATGGCGCAATGCCAAAAATGAAGTAATCAGGAATGCTTTCTGCGTGAATGATAGCTTCTTCAGCATTAGCAAGGATCGGTATTCCATTGGCTTTGTTATCAAGAACTTCACCAGCATCTAAGCCAGCAGACTCACTATCAATAACCGATAGAATACGATAGCTTAACGAATGTCTCACTAACCCATTAGCGGTTTTACCATCAATTTTACCAAAATTACCTTCGCAATATACAATCGCAGAAGGGATGACAGGTTTTACTTTTTGAGCAAGTGGTAACCAAGGTGCGAAATGGGGTACGTCGTTGTTGATTTCTACATTTTCAATTCTAGTGAGTTTGAAGATGTTTCTTAACTTTTGAGTTGAAATGGACATAATTAAAGCCTGCGGTGAGGCTTAGGAGGGCAACTAAGGAGTGCCGAGATGCGAGTTCGGAAAAGAAAAGAAGTCCCCACTAAGCGGTAGGGATAACAACCAAGGTAACACACTCACCAGACTTTTGTTGGTTATTATTAATACGCTTTCTAAGTCTATCACTTTCAGGCTTCACCCATACTAACGTGACTGATTAGAGATCTAAGACTCATTGTTCAACGTCGCCGTATCAACCTCTCAGCTTTAAGGTTTCAAGATACTTTTTCTAATATTAGTTAAGTGAATTAGAGTTTTGAGTTTAACGCGTTTTTGTCCAAAACCTTCACAGGCTGAATTTTTACCTATGGCACTTTCTAACTCGAAAGTGCCCTTTTCTGCGTTAACGTAATTACTCAGTAGCAGATCACGCTACTGAAATCACCGTACTTTTTCTTATATGCCAAAAGTGTTAAAAAGATAAGAGAACATCGAATGATGCTCTCTTAAATATCGGGGAGAGTACAGCTAAATAGTAAACACATTTCAGACGCGAATGAGTGTATACAAAAAGGCCGCAATCAGCGGCCTAGTTTAAAATCTACTAATTCAAAGTTAAAGCATCAATTTGAAGCTCTTTAAGTGTGAGATGAAGCTTGGGAGTCTCTGCTTTTGTAAGCAAGCTAAGAACTCATCTTGGCTCATTGGTGGCCTTTTTAATGAAGCTCTTTGTTGCTGAGCAGCCTTAACGCATGCGCTACTGTCCAATTCGAACATATCGCACAGGAACTCGTCTGGATGTATTGCTGTTAGACCTAAAGGCTCGAGTTCGCAAGAAGGAAAGTCTTTTAGGTTGAACGTAATGATAGACTCAGCCTGACCTTTAATGGCGGCAGCTACAACATGTCTATCATCAACATCGGGTAAAGTAAGGCCATCAATTAAAGACTCATACCCTTCAATCAAGCAGTCTGGAACATTTGCGTTCATTAACTGTCGAGTTCTTTGCAGTTGTTCTGCATTTAGCTCTGGCCTATTTTTCAGTAGATTTCGAGTCCATTCATCATGTATCTGTTCTGTCCATCGCGCTCTAAACAGGCCAGTATTGGCCAAGTACATTAGGTAGCTTCGGAGTGGAGCTGGGTACATTACACATGCGTCTAGAATTACCGTATATGACGCCATTAATATCCCATATCCATTTCTTGGTCTAATGCAGATAGTTCAGCAAGAGCAGCTAGTCTGTTCTCTTCTAGGCAGTTCTTGTACTCCATAAGATCAGTATAAGCTACCTTTCTACGGTTGCCAGTACGGCTAAACGGAATATCACCTGAATCAAGAAGCTTAATGAAAGTAGGACGAGACATGTTTAGCATCTCAGCACCTTCTTGCGTTGTGAGTTCCGCATGAATAGGTGTGATGCTAACAGAGTTGCCTTGACCTAATTGAGTAAGCATCTCGATCATCATATTTAATGCGCTTGCTGGAATAGTTACTTCGTGAGTCTTACCAGACTTATCGACAACGTTAATCCTTTGAGCTTCACCATTAATTTCTATAACGGCTGACAACTCTTGGCTACCAAGCTTAGCCAGTGCCATTTCTTCAGCGCTTGGCAATTTTGTAGCAGTATTCATCGTGTTTCTCTCTAGTTTTTAGTTTCTGATGTCATGGTATACAAATCTTCTCACCATGACATTATCCGAAATATTCGAAAAAAGTCAACATTCGAAATATTCGAAAGAAAGAGAGTGTCACATTATCGTTGGACTTAGTGCTCGTAGGCGGCCTAGTTCAAGGTCTATCAACGCATGCTTAACTATCTTTAATCATAGTACTTCAATATGTAGTGTATGAGAGGAATTGGTCAGCCAGATGTAGGCTAGCTGAATGATTATAATATTAGAAGTAATTCGAAAGGTCAGAGTGTTCTATGATTCATAACTCGGAATTGTCCGAAGATTAGTTTCAGTTATATCTGTCATGTTAAAGCATGCGGCAATCGTTTACGCCTCGTTATTCATTCGTAACTTGCCATCTTTCTTGTTGTGCCTGTGAAGTTGTCTGATACTTCGATACGTTTCATTTCGATGTTCATGGTGGGTTCGATTTTTTTAAGACGTGCTATATCACTGGCGATTCGTTTACAGCCTAAAAACAAGATGCCATCGAGTGGTGTTATGACATCTCCAGCCTTGAGGCAATCAACGAGGGAGGTGGCAGAGAGTGGTGTTTTTGTCCCAGCAACGTAGCGGGTTGCCACAAACTCATTCGTATAGTGGATTTCTCTTGGTAACATTTGTTCGCTTTTGGCGTAAATCATTCCGCTTTGTTTACCATTAATAACTCGATGCTCTTTATACACTCGTGTTTCCTCGCCTATGGTGGCCATAGCTTGTGGTGCGCGTGTGATGAATAAGCGAAAAGGTAGATCTTCACTTGTGATGTAATCGACAAGGTTAAACGCTAATCTTGCTCTCGCGATCTCTCCGAGTGGTTTGTCACGACAGATTTGTAGAACCTGATCCCATTGGCTGGTCAGTCGAGTGCTTTCTTTATCGCTTCTAACTTTAACCTTGAGAATATCGTAGTGAATTATCTTTTCCATGGTTAATTTGGCCTTCCGTTTTGCTTGCTTCGTTAAATTCCAACCTAACATTATTTTTTTATAACAAATTAAAGCAGTTATCCACAAAGTTGGGGCGTAACCTGTCTAAAACCTTCGTCGGTTGAGTTTATGCTCATGGTACCAAATAGATCGAAATCACCTAAAAATGCCGATAATTGTTTTCAAATTGAAGTAAAAAGCGCCAATTATAAAACTTATCGCGACACTAAGAGGCGGGTATATTCGTTGACTTCTAAAAGAGCCCAATGATGGTTACTTTGCAATTGGAGTAGATTACCGCCAGTGCTCCTTGAAGCGAAAATTAGAGCAACTGCCATTGATTTCTTGAGAGGTCATGGGGGTTGGTTAATCTCTGCACCCTCGTTAGGGTACCAATAGGCGGATACCTACTTATAAGCTCTCATCCTATCCAAATTCACGAGTTGTGATCTGATTTAACTTTTTGGTGAAATTACCTCTGTTAATCCCTAAAACCCTAGCAGCCTTAGACTGATTACCGCGCGTATGAGTTATCAACTCAGTAAACAATATTTCAAACACAGCAGGAGTCACCCAAGACATATCAGGGCTAACTGATTGTTTATCAAACCATGTCGGTTCCAGTTCTGCTCGGATAAGTTTTTTTAAATGGTCTTTGTTGATTGGGGTTAGTTGGTCATTCATAGAAGTTGAAGGTCATTAAGGAACGTTATCATTCTGACAAATTTACCATGAAATCGCCTTGAAATCAGCCGACGCGGGAAAATACGAATACGATGGATAACTGTCCAGCGCAATAAGCAACGAGGACATTTTTAATCATAAGCTCAAAGCCATTCGTTTCTAAAAACACTCGACCAATCCCTGTCCGGTGATGCCCATCATCAACATAAAGCTCACCATCTCTATTACACAGAGACCAATTTCGCTTTTCTTCTTAAAAAGAGTAATCAGGATTGCTTTGAAGGTTTCGAGCATAACGCTGACCACATTCGAGACCGTGAGGATTATCAGCGCAAGGAAATAAACCACCCAAGTTTTGCCAGCATGTCGGGGCTCTAGACCCCTACCCCGTCGGAGAGGTGAACATCCGTGACTTACCTTCGGCATGCGTAAATTTTTTTCATATCAGAGCCCTACACCGCAATACCATTAGCCAACAACCGTTCAATTGTTGGCCAGCTCATCTGCATACGCAGGTAATTACTTAAAAAAGCACTGCATTTCACTCTCAAGGAACCACGATGCCTAGACCTAAACGCGCGTCCGGCA
>NZ_JBGOOO010000078.1:0-6207 GCF_041439695.1 Vibrio sp. FF266 | reverse complement strand
CTTTGAACAACGAAATGTCGCTTAATGTAGTGTCCAGTCCTGCTGGAGCAGATCACCCCTGACTAATTCGTAGCACTAGTCAAAGGATTACGTAAAAATAGAGACCGTCAATTTCCCTCGGTAATTAAGCGAATGACAAAGTCGCTTGGTAGTTACGATACGACAGAATCGCTTGGTGATCACAGTGCCTTAGTGCGACTACTCTAAAACACTTCTGCCCCAAAAACATTTAGATTAAATACTCTACACAATTTAGAGGGCGTGCGTTTACCCTACTAAAACTTATTCGATTGAGTTGATAACCGTTCATTCTCGTCATTAGGCGACATCTTGCAATCTAACTTCCCTTCATGTGTCATAACTTATTGATTGTCAGTTGAGTTAATATTAAAATGATGGCATTGCCGAAAGATGAAAGACGACAATTTGTCGCCTAATAAGCGTTATAAGCTTTGGTCGAGAGAGGTCAAATGACAATAGTAGAGCAAATAGTTAATCGAGAAATTGAAGCTGTAATCGTATATGAGTCTAGTGATGTTATAGCCTTCGCTGATCATGATCCTATTAACTTTGGACACATACTGATCTGCCCAACCTACCCTTACGAAAGTTACATTGAATTACCAGACCAAGTTCTTACAGAAATTCAATCGGTGGCCAGAGACCTCTATCAACGTATTGAGCGAACTTTTGAACCAGATGGTATATCTTTTATTCAAAATAACGGTAAATTCAATGAGCTTTCACATTACCATCTCCATATTTTTCCTAGGTTTAATGGTGACAAATTTGGGTGGAAAAGTAGTGAGATTGGAGTTCAAAGCATAGAAAAACTGCGCGAATCTCTGGCACGCTTATAACAAATAAGGATAAGTGTCGCCCAGCCGACACTTTATCTGGTTGTTGAACAAGCCCGTCACGGTGACACCTTTATTAGTAATTTGCTCAGTCTGAGCAAGAGGGGTTTAGGCTCCCCTCGCGTCTTCAAGCCGAATGAAGCCATTGAGCCGATCATTGACGATCTGCCCAAGCCGATAGTTGTCCTGTGTCTCTTTTACGTGTTAGACCTCCGCGGTGTTCATTGCACCATTATCCTTATAAGCGAGCACCTTTCGGCTCGTCAGCTGGCTAGCTCGGTCGGGTGATCCCAACGCACACCATTTCGTGCTCGCAACAAGGGCACGTTCGTACGGCTTTGCTGCGCACAGGGAGAGACGTTAGCATCGGACAGATCCACTGTGGTGCCAGCAAGAGTAAGATAGCCAGCCTTAACCGCCTCGCATTGCCATGCATAAATCCATAGTCTCGAACCCGTTGCAGCCCTTTGGGCAGCACGAACGAACTAATGGGGTCAAGTCTTGCCTTTTGCCTAACCATGTTTTCTATACCTGAAGTAATCAGAAAATACAGTGTGCTCCGTAGATCGTAACAAGCTTTTGTCCAGAGGCTTCATAGACCTGAATTTTGACTCGTGGCACTTTCTAACTCAAAAGTGTCTTATTGGCTTCATGAGGTGCATAGTTAAGCACAATACTTTCTGAAATTAACGTTACCATAAGGTATAAAATTCCTGCTATGGCATCTCGTTTAGTGCGTTAATCTGGTGTTTCAAACCATCTATAAAAACATCAACATACCTATTAAAACTCTCATCCATCGGTTTGTCATAGCCATTTTGCCAGCGTAAAATGAAAGAAGCATTCATCATTTGAGGTAGAAAACGAGTTAAGTTTGGATACTCACTATTTTCTACCTTCTTAGCCTCCCCTCTTAACTTAGCTTCCCATTCATCCGCATTATCTAGCGGTAAATGACCGAACTCCATGGTTACGAAACCACACATTGATGCAATTACTGTGTTGTACATAGGGACTATATGAGACGGCGGACAATTTGCATCCAAAAGAGCAGCTATAATTCCATCTAGCAATCTAGGATCTTGATACGCATTTGCCAGAAGTCGCCCTCCTATCAAATCTGCGATGTGGGGATGGTGTTTTACTGCACCTCTGTAGTTTTGGAATAACAGGGTCAACCAGACGTGCCAATCCAGGTTACCGTAGTTAGGTGTGACACTAGACATCACTGTATTTGCAATTTCACCTAACAGTGTGTTTTTGTTTTTAAAATACCAATAGATAGCTGTTGGATAGGTATCTAACCGTTTAGCTACGTCTCGAATACTAAACGTATCGATTCCTTTCTCCGCAATAAGATTCAGTGCTACCTCGATTATAATTTCCTTAGAGAGAGGTGTTGTATTTGCTTTTCTTTTCATAAAGGTACCGCTATCTATAAAGTACTTGCTAAAGGGAGGTCTGCTTTTTAGACAGATTGAACGAACTTCTAATGTTAAAAGTATCGTAAACAATATTTAATTTGGTAATCAAGCGGCTACCTTTGTCGACTTCTAACACATCGACAACATTAAAAGGTGCAGGTTCACCATTGGCAAGTGTCCAGTCAAAGTAGAACCAGATAGATATCAAATCTGTACAGTCACGAGTTGATTTCCCTTCCATTACGCCCTTCAAGGTTAGCTTTGAACTGCTCGTATCTTCAAACAATTCAGGATAAAAGTCTGCTGCCTTACGTTCACCGTAAAGTGGTGAACTCACCAACGCATCTGGCGTGAAAAGCGATAGTACTTTTTCAATGTTTGCTTCTTCAAGTGCTTCAAGGTATTTGTTTGCTATCGTATTGGCATTCATGATTTTACTCTATTGTTCAGTGTGCAATACTATATTGTACACTGAACAATAATGAGAGCAAGCTTGAGTTTGTAGCTGTTTAATAGAATGAAAGGTGCTGCATTAACAATGAATGCACTCCTGCATTAAATGCATAAACATTTCGCATCATTGACTGTAATTGGAAGGTTTTGTCCAAAAGCTTCTCAGGTGTCGTCTACTCGACCAAAGTGTGGTAAAGCAATAACTAAATAGAGAGTTCAGACAGGATCTCTGTTTTTCATTGCAGTCATTTCAATGACTGTTTTATTGTAAACTACAATTCACTTTAAGATTTTTATAGTAAAATAGTTTTTACTATAATTATTTCTAACCTATTACCTTGACATTTAAATTTTGGTAAATTAATATTTACCTTATTATATTTACGGTAAAGGTTAATTTACTATGGGAAGAGGTAACATTCAGGTTAGCACTGTTGCTAGTGCCGCACTAACTCATTTTGCCACGATGCTTACAATCCAGCGTAAGGAAAAGAAAATCACTGTAGAAGAGACTTGTTCCCGAGTTGGGGTATCTAAGCCCACTATGATAAAGATTCTTAAAGGTGATCCGTCTGTAAGTATCGGACTCTACTTCGAAACTGCTTGGGTATTAGGTGTTCCTTTATTTGAACCCGATGAAAACCAGTTTGCTATTAAACGTAAAACAAATGCGAAAATTGAGGCATTACTGCCTAATCGAGTAAGAAGGAAAAAGGTAATTTTAGATGATGACTTCTAGTAATCAATGCTTCGTTTGGAAATGGCTTAAAGGACAATCAGAGCCTGTGGTAGCAGGTAGACTCACTATTGATGAAACTGGCCAACATTTTACGTACGGTCAGTCTTACTTGAAACGTTCAGATGCAGAACCAATTTACTCAAATGAATTACCGCTTTCTGCTGGTACTAAGGAACCAGTTCAAGGTATGCCTATATTCTCTTGCTTGCGTGATGCAGCTCCAGATGCTTGGGGACGTAGGGTCATTAATTCTCGGTTGATGGGCAAAGACTACGATGCTGAGTTAGGCGAAATGACGTATTTGATGCATTCCGCTTCAGATCGGATCGGTTCTCTCGATTTTCAAGAATCGGCCACTGAGTATTTTGATCGTTCTACTGATGCGGCAACTCTTGAAGAATTATACAATGCGTCTGAAATCGTCGGTCAAGGTAAGGAAATCTCTTCGGATTTGGATAGAGCACTTATGCATGGTACATCCCTCGGAGGTGCTCGCCCGAAAGCGATGATCACTGGTAATGAAGCTAAGTATATTGCTAAGTTTTCAGCATCAAATGATACTTACGAAGTTGTACAATCAGAATACGTAGCAATGAGGCTTGCCAAGTTAGCAGGACTCAATGTTGCCGAAGTTATTTTTGAAAAAGTATTAGGAAAAGATGTTCTTCTTGTAAGACGCTTTGATAGAGCGTTAGTTGGTGACGTTTGGTGTCGTCGCTCAATGGTGTCCGGGCTGACAGTTTTAGGCTTAGATGAAACATGGGCTAGAGAGGCATCTTACGCAGACCTAGTGAACAATATGAAGCAGTATTGCATCGATTTTACCTCTGATAGCCAAGAGCTATTTGCACGGATGGTATTTAATGTACTGATCGGTAATACGGATGACCATGCTCGAAATCATGCTTTCTTTGTAGAAGGGGAGAAAATATCCCTGTCACCGGCTTATGATATTTGTCCACAAAACCGTACAGGTGGGGAGGCGAGTCATGGAATGAAGATCTTCGAAAATCTTAATTTATCTCTGTTATCACTTTGTATGCAAGCAGCACCAAGTTTCAATATTAAGGCTGAAAAAGCAGAAGAAATTATTAGGTTTCAAATTTCTACGATTACCCAAGAGTTTGAATCCGTGTGTAACGAAGTAGATGTCCCTGAAGTTACGCGAAAGTTACTTTTCAAACGTGTGATATTGAATGACTACATATTCAATGAAATGGAACATTTAAAGCCGCAAGATGGTCATTAAGTAGAATACATGGAATATCTAAATAAACAATGTCCGTACGACATGATGGGTTTTGTCGCAAAGTTTTGCGTTGTCGGTTAAGATTTACTCAATCTTTACCTAATACTCTGAATCTCAATGTTTAAAGGTTGCCACTTCCCCTCTGAAGTTATTCTCGAAACCGTACGTTATTATCTCGCCTATAAACTCAGTTATCGTGAAATTGAAGAGATACAATTGGAGCGCGGAGTCGTTGTGGATCAGGCCACTATTAATCGTTGGGTTATCAAATTTACGCCAGTATTAGAGCACAGAGCGAGGTGTAGAAATAAGCCCGTATCTGGCTCGTGGCGAATGGGTGAAACCTACATCAAAGTCTTTGCGCTCAAAAACATAGCGTCTGGAGCGCTTTATCTTTTGATAAACGCGATCAACTGCTGTCATTTGAACCTCCTAACTTTCATACGTGTTCGTAATATAACGCAACCTTATTATGACAGGAAGAAATACGGCAAACTCAAAGGGGATAATACGGCAAAAATAACGAATAAATATTATTAACCTATTGTTTTATAATAATCATTTCAAGGTCATTAAAAATGACCTTTCTAAAATCAACACCCCAACCTTACTATGAGTCTATCCCCTCAGAGATGTTCAGAGCCTCCTCAATTTCTACGCCTAAATAGCAAATGGTATTATCCAACTTAACATGGCCAAGTAATAGTTGCACAGCGCGAATGTTTTTGGTTCTCGCCTAAATTAACGTCACCTTGGTACGGCGCATCGAGTGGGTACCATAGAGATAGGGATCGTAGCCGAGTTCCGTTACCCAGCGGAAAATGATGGTGGCGTAACTGCTACAACTAATTGCTTTACCCTGCCTTCGAGGACTTGGGAAAATAGAGTCTGGTGCAGAGAGTTGGCTGTGCAGTGCGTGAAGTGAGCTCAAACTGTACCCCTCTGGCTGTAAAGCACGCGATCTTGAATCGCACCACCAGAAGAGATATCCCTCACTTTCATTCTAAGTAAGTCACAAGAACGTAACTTGCAATCGATAGCGAGATTGAGCAAGGTCGATTTCAAGCCTAGTGCGAATTCGCCAGATATCTTCAAGCTTGAAGGACTTTTTCTGCCCTGTTAGATGACCTTTCTTCGTCCACATAATTGACCTCCAATCTAAACCAGCTCATCTGCATACGCAGGTAATTATATAAAAAGTACTGCATTTCACTCTCAAGGAACCACGATGCCTAGACCTAAACGCGCGTCCGGCAACCACTTTACCCGTGGCGGACAAATTACTTTTCACTCCATTCGGATGTTCTTTCAAGTCAACAATACCTTAGTCTACGCCGCCATTTGGTCGGTGATAGCGCTCACTGGCGTTCTTACCTGGCTACGCGCGCCCGATAACGCCTTTTGGTCTGTGTTCTACTACTGGCGCAATCATATCTATGCCAGCTTTGGGCACAATCTTAACAGCGAAGTCACGACGTTCTGGAG
>NZ_JBGOOO010000077.1:0-6368 GCF_041439695.1 Vibrio sp. FF266 | reverse complement strand
CTAAATCACTGAATCGACGTGGCCTACCGCGCTTATTCTGTTTGCTTTGCGCCCAACCGCTTATTGCCTCTTCATCAATCCAAAAAGTCAGAGAGCCACGGTTAATGAGCGATTGGTTGTATTGCTTCCTGTTGGTTGTTTTGTAACGAGGTTTAGACATAGAGCTACGAGAGAGAGTGGACGTAGCTGATCATATCGTAGGTTCTTGATTTAGTTCCATTGAATTACGCAACAACAAATCCACCTAGCTTTATTATTTATATTTAATAGATATAAATAATAAATATATATCTTTTCAACCCTAGAACCATTGTTACATTATAACAATTAGTGTTCTATTTGAGGTCGAGGGAATGAAAGGACACCTTTTAAAAGTAAAAGCACTTTTTTTGGCAACTTTGGCTTTGGGTGACATGGCCTCTGCTTCTACAGCTCTTCAGTTCAAAGACGTGCTCGGTAGAAACATCTCTTTAGAAAAGCCGGCAGAAAAAATTTTCCTAGGTTTTTATTTTGAGGATTACCTAGCGATCGCTGGACCAGATGCTTACAAAAAAGTGGCTATTTTCCCAAGACACTCTTGGAAAGATTACCGTCAATCTCAATGGACCACCTATAAAAAAATCATTCCTGAGTTAGAAACGATTATTGATTCAGGTTCTCTTTATACAGGTACTTTTGATTTCGAAAAACTCTTGTTAACTAAACCTGATGTTGCACTTCTTGCGGCGTGGCAATATCAATCCCTTGGTGAAAAAGTTGAAATACTTGAAAAGAATGGTATCAGAGTTGTCGTTGTAGACTTCAATGCTCAAACGCTTGAAAAACACGTCATTAGCACACGTGTTATAGGCAGAGTAATGGGGACAGAAGGACGCGCTTCATCGATTGCAACGGAATACGAAAACACAGTAAACATGGTTAAACAACGTGTTACGAGGCATCTGGAAAACCACACGGCACGCCGTGTGTATGTGGAAGCAGGTACAGGTGGACCAAATGAATACGGTAAATCTTACTCGACGACAATGTGGGGCAACCTTTTGACAATGGCGGGGGCCGATAACCTTGCCCATGGGATGTTTGAAGGTTCTGCCCACCTAACGCCTGAATATATCTTGAGTCAAGATCCAGAAGTGATCTTTATATCCGGTGCTCACTGGGTTAAACATAACGACAGCGCCCTGCTTGGTTTCAACAGCACAATGGAAGAAGCGCAAACTAGATACCGCCCCTACCTAAATCGTGCTGGCTGGAATCAACTGACGGCAGTTAAAAATGGTGACGTCTACGGTATATACCACTCAGGAACACGTACTATTTACGACCACGTTTTCTTGTTGTATCTAGCAAAGTCTATTTACCCAGAAGCATTTAAAGATATTGAACCTAAGAAATTGCACCAAGAATTTTTTAGGAACTACATGCCGCAAGCGCTCAAAGGCACTTTCATGATTCAGGTGGGCGTAACTCATGAATGAAAGCATGAAAGCATCGTCTGACCTGAATCATTCCAGCGGCGCTATTTATCAAAGAATGCAGAAGCAAAGAATTAAGATTTTGCTAGGCGCTTTTCTGGCAACGAGTTTTTCCGCTTTATTCGATCTTGGTACTGGCTCATCGTGGCTAGGCATTGAACAAGTTGTTGAAGCCCTCCTAGGTGGTCCCTCTGGTGACAGCTTATCAACACTTATTGTCTGGCAACTTCGGTTACCCATCACTCTCACCTGTCTTATGGTTGGCGCCTCACTCGGCCTCGCTGGCGGTCTAATGCAAACCCTCTTAGCCAACCCACTTGCCAGTCCGTATACCCTTGGTATCTCTGCTGCTGCTGGATTTGGTGCAGCCATAGCTTTTTTAACCGGTTTTTCAGTATTTGGTTTGCATTGGTTAGGCGTGCCGTTTGCCGCTTTCTTGACATCTGGATTAGCGAGTATGGCGATCTATATAATTGGTCGCAGCCGACATATGGACGCAAAAATCCTGATTTTGGCAGGTATTGTCGTTCTCTTCTTTTTCCAGGCTTTACAGTCATTAATTCAATATTTGGCATCACCAGAAGTGCTGCAGCAAATTGTTTTTTGGTTATTTGGCAGTCTACTGAAGGCGAGTTGGTTGTCCTTCTTTGTTTCAGGAGCCGTTTTCCTGTTCGGTTTGGTCTTTGCGTTATCTAAGGTATGGGCACTCACCGCCCTCACTTTAGGCGAAGAGCGTGCACTCGCCTTGGGAATAAAGACCAGCAAGTTAAGACTACAGATGTTTTTACTGTGTTCCTTATTAACTGCAGGAGCAGTGTCGTTTGTCGGAACCATTGGTTTCATTGGTTTGGTTGCTCCTCACCTAGCAAGAATGCTAATAGGCGAAGATCAGCGTTTCTACTTACCTTTGGCGGCATTAATGGGAGCGTTGCTTTTATGTACCTCGTCTCTTGTTGCTAAGTTGATTGTCCCAGGCACTATCATACCAATTGGTATCGTCACCTCCTTAGTCGGTGTGCCGATCCTTCTTTATTTTCTGATAAGCAGGAGGTTTATCTAATGACGTCGCTTTCAATAGAAAATCTTGCCGTTCCAATTGGAAGAAAACTCGTTTTAAAGAAGGTAGATGCCCACTTTTTGGGTGGCAAATTTACCGCCATTTTAGGGCCCAATGGCGCAGGAAAAACGACATTGCTCAAAGCTATCATGGGCATCATTCCTTCTGATGGGAAGATTAATTCAAGTGGGGAGGACGGGCTGAGATTACCGCTACAATCCTTCTCGTACCTATGTCAACTCAACAAATCTCCCTGTCAATTAACGGTTATTGAGTTTGTCTTACTGGGCTTGGTTCATCAACTGAGCTGGAACATCACATTTGAACAAGAACAAAAAGCAGACGCCATCCTTGATTATCTAGGTTTGAGAAATCTCGCCCTTAGACAGTTTTCTCAACTAAGCGGTGGTCAGCAACAGCTGGTTTCACTGGCGCAATCTCTTGTTGCTGAGCCCAAGGTATTGCTCTTAGATGAACCAACAAGCGCCTTAGATCTCAAGCATCAAGTCCAAATTTTAGACCTTGTTCGTCAATATACCCGAGCCAAAAATATCATCACAATTGCGGTCCTACACGACCTCTCTCTCGCTGCTCGATACTGCGACCATCTTCTCTTAATGAATGATGGTGAAGTTCAATATTGCGGTAAACCAGAAGACGTGCTCGATTCTGAAAGGCTGGGGAAAATCTATCAGATTCATGTGGACGTAGGTTGTTGCGTTCATGGACATACCCACGTCACCCCAGTTCGAGCCCTTAAAACAGATTAGGCATTCTTATGGCAATGAATAAAAGGCAATATCACTTATTAGTTTCTCTATCCACGTTTGAATCTCAAATTCAAACCCTGACTCATTACAGCCTTGAAAATTGTGAATGTTTTGTCCTTTTGCAAGAAAAAATTGATGAGTTTTGCGCTTGGATTTTGCAAGAAAATTTTAAAACCATTAGCGATGATTTTGATATGACCCCTGAGTACGATCGTTTAATCAAGCAGCTTCGTGAAACTGCTGTAAAAGCTCTGTGTTTATTGGAAAAACATCAGTCTCAGTGTGCCAGAGAGCATCAAATCGACATCAGCGAATATTTATACCAACTTTCTGAAAACACAAAAATTGAACTAAAAAAAGCAGGAATTGAAAGCAACTCTCGAGTGCTGTTTATTGGCTCAGGGTCCTATCCGGTTTCTGCTTTCACTATATCTCAGAGCACAGGCGCTCTCGTGCACGGTATAGATCTTGATGAGCAGGCAGTGAAAATGGCCAACCAACTCAACTTGTCAACCACTTTTAGCTGCAAAGATCTAATCACTGAGTTTGCCTCTTTCCGGCCAACTCATGTTGTAGTAGCCTCTTTAGTGGAACATAAATGGGAACAACTCAGACAGCTTAGACCTCATCTTAACCACTCTCACCGAGTATTAGTTCGATTCGGTAATGGTTTAAAGTCCGCCTTCAATTACCCTTTCAACCCAAACCTAATGGATGGGTGGGAAACACAACAGATCCATAACGATGCAGCGATATATGACACCGTCTTGATGGAGCGCGCAAAATGACTCTTTCATTAGGAAAAGTGTTAATCGTTGGCACAGGGCCAGCCGCATTTCAGACAGCAAAAATCATCAGAAACCAGTGCGAGCAACTTGGGTTAGTAAACCGCTCATCAGAGCGCTGGCAGCCGATGTTCGAAAGCTTACACAACGAACGTATTGCGCATATTTTCGCTGCCAAATCCTCTTTGAAGCGAATGGCTGGGCAGGTGATATTTGATGCGGTTTTTGAAGATTTACGCGATGTAAGCGGACAATGGGATACGTTGGTTCTGGGCACCCCATCTCATGCTTATTCAGCGGTTCTATTGGCTTTACCTAAATCGTGTTTGAGTTCCACAAAAATAGTAGTCCTCATTTCATCCTTATTTGGTGGGCACCGGATTGTAAAAGGCTTGTTTTCAGAACTGAATTTAACCCCCAACGTACTGATATTTTCCAATTATTTTGCGGCCACTAAATTTATAACGGAACAAGCTGGCGTTCGTGTCCTTACCAAAGCGGTTAAAAAACGTATTTATGCTTACTCAAGTAAAGAAAAATGCCCTGTCCTAGAGCTACTGACTCAAACTTTAGCGGATATCGGTGTTGAAGTTGTCGAGTTGGAAAATGGGTTTAGCGTAGAAGGACGAAACATTACCTCTTTCGTTCATCCCGCATTTTTTATGACCCCTTTCTCGCTCAATCATATCTTAAGTGAGACGAGAGAAGTTAAGTACATGTACAAACTTTTCCCTGAGGGACCGATCACAACCGAAACCATCCACATTTTGGTTGAGCTATGGCGCGATATATCAAGATTGATACTTCACTTTAACGGAACACCATTTAACTTGTTACAATTTCTCAATGATGACAACTACCCTGTGCATCCAGAAACCATTCGTCGTCGTCAAATTGAGCAGTTTATGTCGCTCACTCCAATAGCGCAGGAATATTTGGTTTACGTACGATACAGCGCGATTCTGATCGATCCTTTTTCTAAGCCGGATGAAAATGGGTGCTACTTCAACTTCTCTGCCGTGCCCTATGCCAAAGGTAAGGTGGAAAAAGGCAAGTTGTCTTTACCTCGAATACCTAAAGAAGATATACAGAATCTTTACTGGCTTCAAGTCTTAGGCAGAGCGCATGGGATTGCATTACCGAGCGTTAACCGTGTGCTAGGTATATTCGAATCTTGGTTAAGTAGCTCTCAACTCCCTCACCATTTGATTGAAGAGTCCCGCACTCAAGCGCACCAATACCTTGGTTGGGTGCGTCTATCATACGACCTTTAAAGAAACCCATCATGAACAACGGTGTAGCGTTAACTATATTTTCTGCGTTCATTTTTAGTGTCATGAACGCACTTATTAAAGCGGCCAGTTTGACGATTCCAAGCTCTGAAATTGTCTTCTTCCGAAGCGCAATAGGAACCGTTCTGATTTTAGGTTTAATGTGGAAAGCGAGTATCAGGTTTTCTACCACGGGCATACCAATGCTTTTGCTTCGTGGCCTGTTTGGGGCGTTTTATCTGCTCGCTTTTGTGTACGCGATTACCCACATGCCGCTAGCGGACGCCGTGATTTTGGCTTACCTGTCCCCGTTCTTCGTTATATTACTTTCCAACCTAATTTTGGGAGAAAAAGCCCCTAAAAAAGTAGCATTCCTTTTTCCGCTCACTTTGGTTGGAGTTACCTTAATTGTAAATCCATTTAGCTTCGACACATTTAATTTGTATGCCCTCTCAGGGGTGGCGAGTGCTTTTTTTGCGGCGGCTGCCTCTATCACTATTCGCCACCTGAGTAAGAGGCACCATATTTACGAGATTGTGTTTTATTTTCTTTTCACTTCGATGTTGGTATCCGGTTACTTGATGAGGGATGAGTTTGTGGTTCCACAGGGAATTGCGTGGATTTATCTAATTGCCATTGGTCTTGTTTCGCTCATTGGGCAAATTTTCCTAACAAAGGCATTCAGTCATGAAAACGCCGCTGTAGTTGCAGTCACCCGCTATATCGGCTTGGTCTTCAATATACTTTGGGGGGTTATTTTTTGGTATGAAATCCCTAGTTGGATGAGCACATGTGGCGTTCTTATAATAATAACAACATCTATTTCCCTCTCGCTAAAGAAAAAAAATATTATTCAATGATCTGAGTACCACCTAGAAAACAAACTAATCAAAGAGAGTAGGGAAGGCTTTGTTGCGTAATTAAATTTAGAGATAGATGCACCCCGTTTCGCATACTTTTTAGTCAATACGACAAGTTTCAGGCATACCTAACCCAGTAAGCTTGTTCAA
>NZ_JBGOOO010000076.1:0-6394 GCF_041439695.1 Vibrio sp. FF266 | reverse complement strand
CGTCCACTCCGCCACTTATTAGAAAAGCCCTGCTAGAAATAGCAGGGCTTTTTTACATTTGAAAAAGTGTCTTGCTGTTATACCAATCCGGAAAGTTACTGATCAGGTTTATCCAATCTTTTCTGCTCATTTTGGTGACGCGATCTTTGCACTCAAGAAATCCATTCCAAGCGCGACAAACCTTGGAAACAATGTCGTTATAACCAGTGAAACTTTGATTTGCTAGATCATGTTTTCGCAACCAACTCCATCCATAATAAAGACTGCATGACGTCCTTTTTCAGTAGCCTTAGATATCTGCTCTAAGTGATTTGTCATTATGTCCTTGTTAACCCAAAGAACCACTGTTGTTTCATCAATTCCTACCGAACCAAATAAACGTATTCAAATTGCTGTTGTTTTACCACACGAGGCCTCGTTTCACGAGTCGCCCAAAGACGTGTAGTTGTGTTCTGTTGACCAAACCTAGCTTCGTCTTGAAACCAGACATCAACACACTCTAGCCCAATATGACCGGGGATCTTAAGGACCGTTTCTATTTTGATTTTTTTTAATCGTCTTGGATTTGCTGTGATTGCTTGGGGTGTTTGGAGCGAGAAGTTATCCAAGAAAAGCCCATGAGGTCTAGGAGATAATAGATAGAATTCGGGTGGTGGTACTTATCAACGATTTTCACGATTTAGTCATTTATATCGCAGATACAAAAACGCCTAGCGTATGCTAGGCGTTGATAAATAGTGTTTCTAATACATCCGACTACAGTATTTGCTTAAGCACTCTATCGGCTTTCACACGAGTGATCTTACGAATCAACTTCTGAACTTCCATCGGGTAGCTCTCTACCTTATCTAACTGCTTATAGGTACAGATAAGCTGAGTGTGTTGAAGGATATTATCCACTTCAGCCTGAAACTTGTCTGTTAGGTGATGGTAGTTATCTTGGATAAAGATGCCGTTCTCTAGATCCAACTTCCATGCGCGAGGGTTTAGGTTATTACCTGTTAGTAGCATGTAGCGCTTATCTACCCAAATACCCTTTAGGTGGAAGCTGTTGGAATCGTGTTGCCAAAGTCGAATTGATAGATTACGGCTAGCAATATGAGCCTCATTCGCTTTAGCGAAACGACGTAAGTTCAATTCGTAAAGGTATGGAAGACCACCAATCGTTTTAAACTCTTCTTCTGGTGAGATAAAGAAATCATTCGCTGTCTTATCGCCAACAACAATGCTGACCTTTACGCCACGCTTAAGCGCTTTCTTCACTTCTTTAGCTAGGCTAGGTGGGAAGTTGAAGTAAGGTGTGCAGATAAAGATTTCATCTTTAGCTTGAGCTACGAGTTGATTGATTCCTTGATTCAGACGGTTACGTCTTTTACCGATACCAACTAATGGTGTTACAGCAACTTGGTCTGCTGAAACCTCTTGACCATCGAATTGATACTGAGACCTTGCTAATGATGCACGAAACTGACGAATAGCTGGTTTCAGTTCTTTGGTCGAAGGCTTGTTCTTATCAGCCAGGTCATAAACAGCGCTGTCCGCAACCATCTGTTCGTGTACGTAGGTAAACATTGAATCAGCAAGCGCTGCGTTGTTTAAAACATGGTAACGATCAAAGCGATAGCGGTCATGGTAATTCAGGTAGATATTGTTGAGGCTTGCACCGCTGTATATCACGCTGTCATCGACGATAAAGCCTTTTAAATGCAATACGCCAAAGACTTCTTTGCCGCGAACTGGAATGCCATAGACGGGTACAGAGTGCTGATATTTTTCTGCAAACTCTTTATACATGGCTGCATTGCCTTCAGAAGACTCTGCACCAATCAATCCGCGCTGCGCTCGGTGCCAATCGACACAAACGCTTACGTCTAATTCTGGATTCTTTTGCTTTGTTTCATATAAGGCAGTTAGGATTTCACGGCCAGCCTCATCATCTTCAAGATACAAAGCGACTAAACTAATACGAGTCGTTGCGCGAGATATCTCATCAAGTAGACGAGTTCGAAACTCTTGCGCTGATAGTAGTACTTCAAACTTGTCAGGATTCTGCGCTATGGTTGGCAACTGTATGAATGGATTCCTACTGGCAATCATATTGACTGTTTTACCTTAAAAATATGCAAAATTGCGAACCTTTAATTTTACCAAAGGGATAGCATCAAATACTAGATAATCGAGGCATTCTCTAACAATTTTGCTGATAATGCATAGGAATGAGATCTTTTCCGCTATTCGAATAGCGCTCGTATAAAACTCTTAAACCATTTGGCAGATCTTTAGGCTCTACCTGTACGAATTTGTGTCGCGCGTAAAAATTGGTGAGATGAGCGTACGCAAAGCAGTAATCGTCTTCCGTAAGTGCATGTTGCGCACAATAATCCATAAGTTTGGAGCCTAATTGCTTACCGCGATGTTGTTTTGATATCGCCATTCCAGTAAGTAAGCGATTATTTTCTATTGTACGAAAGCGCACGACACCGCACAGCTCGTTATCCAGTAATAACGAATAGATCAGTTCACTTTTATTAGCTTTTCCCGTTGGGTAATGTTCTTTATAGAAACGTTTAACTAGGGGAACCTTTACTGGGTCTAATTGGGTAATGATGACATTGTTCATTCAGTCACTGCGCCATTGGTTTATCTGCTGTAGAATGACTGCAGTGTAAGTTAATTGAATATCGCCATGCAATTCCATCTCAATGCTAGTTTAAAAAATGTTCATACTTTTTCCATAGATCAGACGTGTGATACGTTGGTTGAAGTCACCAATATCGAAGAATTAATTTCCGTTTACAGAGACCCTAAATGGTCAGCTTTACCTAAGTTAATACTGGGTAAAGGCAGTAATATGCTTTTTACTGAGCACTTCGCTGGTCTGGTCATAGTGAACAAATTATCCGGGATTGAGTTGACCGAGACGGATAGTCATCACCTACTGCATGTTAGTGGGGGGGAAGATTGGCCACACTTAGTTGAATGGAGTGTGGATAAAGGGCTCGGTGGTCTAGAAAACCTAGCAATGATACCTGGCTGTTCAGGTTCGGCCCCGATTCAAAATATTGGTGCGTATGGTGTTGAGCTACAAGACGTATGCGAGTATGTCGATATCCTGTGTCTGGATACTTATACAGTTAAGCGATTGAGCAAAGAAGAGTGTCTCTTTGGTTACCGAGATTCTATTTTCAAGCACGCTCTCTACGATAAAGCGATTGTTGTTGCGATTGGTTTAACGTTGCCGAAAGAGTGGGAGCCATGCAATCACTATGGCCCGTTAAAAAGCCTAGCAGCCGATACGCTCTCTCCTCGTACTATATTTGATGAAGTATGCGCTATCCGTTCAAGTAAGTTGCCAGACCCTAGAGTCCAAGGTAATGCGGGCAGCTTCTTCAAAAACCCTGTGATCACCAAAGATCATTTTGATCGCCTGTTTGCTCTATACCCAAACATTGTAGGCTATGAGAGCAATGACATGATCAAAGTCGCTGCAGGCTGGCTGATTGATCAATGTCAGTTCAAAGGCGTGACAGAAGGCGGTGCTCAAGTTCACCCAAACCAAGCATTAGTTATCATCAATTATGATAAGGCTTCTGCTGTGGATATCCTTAAGCTTGCAGAGCGAGTACGTCAGTCTGTCTTGAATAAATTCGATATTCGACTGGAACATGAAGTGCGTTTTATGGGACGAGACTGCGAGACAAACCTAGACAAGGCTTTGGAGTCATTGGCATGAGAGAACACAGTACCAAGCTTGCACTATTGAGATGTCTTGCTGACGGTGAGTTTCATTCAGGTGAAGCTCTAGGTGAAATGATTGGTGTATCACGAGCGGCTATCAGCAAGCACATTAAAGGTATTCAAGACTGGGGGTTAGATATCTACCGAGTTCAAGGCAAGGGCTATAAGCTAGCTAGCCGTTTAGATATGCTTGACGAAGACAAATTGTCTGTTGTTAGTCGTGATGCTTCTCTTGAACTCATTCCAATCATAGGTTCAACAAACCAACACCTATTAGATCGTACTAACATCCTCGAATCGGGTTCTGTCTGTATTGCTGAATATCAAGCTGCGGGACGTGGACGCCGTGGACGAGAGTGGGTATCGCCATTCGGTGCAAACCTCTATCTTTCAATGTATTGGAGACTCGACGCAGGGATGGCTGCCGCTATGGGCTTGAGCCTTGTGGTTGGTGTCGCTGTTGTTGAAGCTTTGGAAGAGATGGGCGTAGAAGGTATAAAGCTCAAATGGCCGAACGACCTTTACCACAATGACAAGAAGCTCGCTGGTATCTTGGTAGAGCTGTCAGGACAGTCTGGTGGCGCTGCTCATATTGTGATTGGTTTAGGGCTAAACTTATCCATGGATCCAACAACATCAGGTATTGGCCAACCGTGGACTTCTCTTAAAGAAGTGTGTGATGGGAAGGTGCCCGATCGCAATCAGTTAGCGCAGGCTCTGATCAATGCCTGGGATAAGTCTCTTGTTGATTATGAGTTGAAAGGGATGTCGAATTTTGTAGAGCGTTGGAATCGCTTTGATAATTTCTTAGGTCGCAATGTTAGGTTGATCATTGGACCTAGAGAAATTGAAGGTGTTGTTCAAGGCATCGATGAACAAGGTGCTGTATTACTCAAAACTGAGAATGGTATCGAGAGCTATATCGGCGGAGAGATATCGCTAAGAAAAGGCGATTAAGGTGTTACTATTTTCTTAGTAATACTTCTTCAACCATATGGTCTGCGCCTTTACGTAGAATCAAGTGAGCCCTTTCTCGTGTAGGAAGGATATTTTGTTCTAGGTTCAAGCCATTAATTGAACTCCAGATACCTTCCGCTTTATCCAGTGCCGCTTGGTTCGATAATTTTGTGTAATGACTAAAGTAAGAGCCAGGTTTGGTAAACGCGCCATCGCGGAATTTCATAAAGCGATTGACGTACCACTCTTTGATTTGTTGGCTATCAGCGTCAACATAGAGAGAGAAATCAAGGAAGTCTGAAATAAACACGCGATGTGGCTCGTGTGGATCGTTCATGCCTGTTTGCAAGACATTAAGTCCTTCAATAATAAGCACATCTGGTAGGTCGACACACTTAACGTCATCAGTAATGTTGTACGTAAGATGCGAGTACACGGGAGCCGTGACATTTCTCTTGCATGCTTTTACATCCGAAACAAAGTTCACTAAACGCTTAATATCGTAAGACTCCGGAAAGCCCTTTTTACTCATCAATCCTTTTTCTTCTAACACCTCATTTGGGTATAAGAAGCCATCGGTTGTCACTAGCTCAACTTTTGGGTGGTTCTCCCAGCGAGAAAGTAGGGCTTTAAGCAGTCGTGCAGTTGTACTTTTGCCCACAGCGACACTTCCAGCAATACCGATGATAAAAGGTGGTGCTTTCTCGTTTTTATCCAGGAATTGATGGAGTACTGAGTTTCTATTCTGTCTGGCTGCCACATAGAGATTTAATAGGCGAGAGAGCGGCAGGTAGATCTCAACGGCTTCCTCCATTGTGAGCTTTTCATTGATGCCTTGAAGCTCTTTTAAGTCGCTCTCAGAAAGTGTCATCGGAACTAAATTCCTTAGCTCAGACCAACGTTCGCGGTCAAATGACATAAATGGGCTCATATAAACTCTATAGTGGATAACAAAACAAGTGCATGGAAAATACATCAAGCGATAGATAAATAAAATATCTTCCTGTACTAGATGTGGGTTAAAGGCAGAAACCTTGAGCTAAATAGCCGTATATAGGAATTTGATAGGAGAATTTTTCACTTTTTTTCAATTTACTATTGCAAGGTGGAAAATCATTCAATAAAATGCGCCCCACTTGTGCCGACTTAGCTCAGTAGGTAGAGCAACTGACTTGTAATCAGTAGGTCACCAGTTCGATTCCGGTAGTCGGCACCACTTTCTCCCTTTCTTTAAGGTAAGCGAGAGAAAGCTCAAAATTTGGAGGGGTTCCCGAGTGGCCAAAGGGAGCAGACTGTAAATCTGCCGGCACTGCCTTCGATGGTTCGAATCCGTCTCCCTCCACCATATTCTAAAGGTTAAATAGCTCAAACAGAGTTACGTGTTGCGTGCATCGTATAATGGCTATTACCTCAGCCTTCCAAGCTGATGATGCGGGTTCGATTCCCGCTGCACGCTCCAACTCATTTTGTGTGCTGATATAGCTCAGTCGGTAGAGCGCACCCTTGGTAAGGGTGAGGTCCCCAGTTCGACTCTGGGTATTAGCACCAGTCAAAAGCTTCTTCTCCTTTAATAAAGAAAACCATTTTTTTTGGTTGCGTGGTCTTATTTTAAGCCACCTAATCCGTACCTAGAGGGACACCCCATGTCTAAAGAAAAATTTGAACGTACGAAACCGCACGTAAACGTTGGTACTATCGG
>NZ_JBGOOO010000075.1:0-6482 GCF_041439695.1 Vibrio sp. FF266 | reverse complement strand
TGTACCTGCCTAACTCTACGATACGTTTCTTCCATCAACTCACGGTTCGACGGCCTTTCATCGTCACTGTCATTCAGTTTAATACGCAATGCCAATGTCAAAAGCTGACGAATCGCATCAGCATCAGTTAAACCTTCTCTCTTTTTAAACTTGCGAAAATCTTGCTCTAGCGGCCCCTTGATTGTGGCTTGTAATACTGTGCTTCTCGCCATTTTTAGATTTTCTCCCACCAAATTTGGTTAATACGATTTAATGTACATTTAAATACGATACCATATTATCACAACCTAACAATCGCTCACAAACAAAGCCAGAAAAGGGCTAAATTGAAATCAAATACAAATACACTCACTTTCAAATCAAATAGCCTGTAAACCTTACCATGCATGGGTTAAATGGATATTAAATACATTTAACATATTTTTAAATACGATTTCAGCGGCTAATTAGTTGAGATTTTGAAAATTTTTTACACTCTACTCCCCCTTTATCATTAAATATAACTTTTTGTTTTTATTGTCTTTATATCCTTAACAGACAACCATTCGCATTGAAATCAATGCGCCGTGGTGTGTGGCGGTAAACTGAAAGCGCAGGGGCACTAAATAAATTCTTTTTCTTTGGTTCGTATTTTCGCTAAGAGGTTGAATTATCCATAAAAAAAGCCCCTATTGAAAGGGGATGGGGTGTATATTTGACCACACTACTTTTGAATTAACGTCCAATTTTCTTCTTACAGGGGCACTTTGTTAGGAAAAACGCACGCGAAAAAAGTATTGTCAGATGTCAAAATAGTTTGTTCGATTCCAATAAAGTTTGATCACTTTTTGGCTTTAAATCCGTAATTAGCTAGGCACGAGTTATCTAATTTCTGCCCCATTATAAGGTAGACCTTTTACTCATTCACACCTTGTTAATGTGTGTTTCCCCTAATAAAAGTTATCTGACATTAGCAGTTGTCAAAGTTATACGACACAAAAGACATCATCGTGTTGCTTTTTGGCTTGGTATATCGTTTCTATCATTACTCAAGTGATGTAATACTCTCAACTTTAAAATGATAGTGATGTGCGTGACTTTAATCACAAATTTGAGTGCGAGATAAACCTATAGAAAAGTGAAAAACACATGCGATAAAGCCAATTGATTTGCTAGTCTAGTTACATTGATTGGCCTTCATGTCTTTAAAGTCGATTATTCAATCGTAGTGACCATTCATTTCCACATTACCTATTCAAATCGCCCAGAGATAAAATAATAGGCTCTAAATAATCACTGGGCCCACCATGAATCAAGAGCCACCAAGAGATATTCTTAAGCCTACTTCAAAACCCTGCTCTCGAATTGGTTGGGTAGTGGAAGTTCATCCAGAAAAGAATCGAGTCAAAGTAGATTTTGAGCATAACCCATTTTCTCAACCTCTCTGGGCGTCAATAGGCCGTGCTTTTACTCAGTCAGAAATTTTTATGGCCATCGATAATAAACTCGATTGCCGAATCTCTTTTCTATCCGAAGATCTTACCATTCCAACATTGGTTGATATCTATATTTCTTTGCTTGAAGAGCAAGAGCTTGTTGTTAAAGCAAAGAGGATAACCCTTGATGCAGAGGAAGAAGTGCTTATTGGCTCTGGGACGACACAAACCAAATATAGTGGAACGGATGGCCGTATCACTACAACAGCCAAGCATCTTAGTAGTAGCGCTGAAAAAATTCATAAGATCCAGGGCGCTAAGGTAAAACTCAACTAATCCACTTAATCTAAGTAGGACATATTAATGGCAGTTACAATAAGTGCAAATGGACTCAGTGTTGTCCATAAAGGCTCGGGAGGAGAGGCGAATGCTACCCTGCCTGATGTGTGCCTTACTACAGTCGGTAAACCTGTTGTACCAATCCCTTATGGAAATAACGCGAAGTCGGCAGATTTAGTGGAAGGCACTACGACAGTCACAGCAGATGGCGGAAACAGTATTGCTTTAAAGGGCAGTAAGTTTGCCAAGAGCACAGGCGATGCGGGCGGGGACAAGAAAGGCGTAGCATCGGGTACGATAGAGGCCGAGGCCGAGTTCATTTCCGCATCACCGAGTGTCATCATCGAAGGGAAAGGCGTGGCTAGGTTGTCAGACCAAATGACAATGAACAAGGGCAACACCATGTGCCTAGGTGGGGTTCAAAACCCTGCTGTCACGGTCACTGAAGATGAAGACGGCACTTACACTGTCTACATCAAGGCTCGATACCCGGATGGTGTACTTCTTAAGAACGCAGATTTTGACATTACCGATGTCTCTGGTGGTGCTCTGTCTCCTGGTCACTTTGATAACTCTGGCAAAAGCAAAGTATCAGGCTTAAAGCCGGGTCAAATCAAAATTCTGGTTAAAGAAAGTACGGATGAGTTTATTGCTACCCCGGTTCGTTTAACCAACCCACACTACCTACCCGATTACAATGATGATGACTTCTTTGATAGGTCTGCTCAGGGACAGCAAACCTTCTGGCACCCGAATCGTATTGCCCCGCCAGTAGAAGGCTGGGGAACCATGGGACCTAGCCTCACCGCTGACCGATATTTTGCCGATATTGTGGAAGCAGAAACGAAAGCCCACTTCGAGTTTAGACACCCTGATTTTCATTTCAGCGTATTGTCAGAATCGCTAATCGCGGGAATTGATAGTCTCTCTGATACGAGTTTTGATAGTGTACTGGCGAACGGGTTACCAATGGTGATGGAAGAAGGGGAAATTTTCTCCGTCTTATTTCGTTTACCCAAGCATGAAACCGCAGATCGTATGCTGGCTTACATGCGAGCTCGTGGTAAAGGTAATCCTCAGGTTTTCATCAATAACTACCCTTGGGATAAGGCTAAGAATATACTCAACTCTGAACTAGAGAGTCTACTTAGTAAGATAAAAGGGCGTGTGGAATCTCTTAAGTCCGAAGCTAGTCGGTTGAATTATGATTACTTGTCGTCTGATATCTATAAAAAGCATGTGAGTACCATTGATACCTATGCTAAAAAATTGTCCGATAACCTCAGCCAAGCTTTCAAGCGTATGGAAAATAAAGCTAGTCAACTTATGGATGATGTGTCAGATGTCTCGGTCATTCAAGCGCCTGATCATGTTTACTCTGCCGAAGCAGGGACTATCGAAGTAGTCGTGAATGCGATACCGAAAATAGAGTTAGAGGAGCAGAAGTGGATTAAGATCCGTGCCGTTCACGATGACCTGTGGGGAACGCCTGTTTACGCTAAAAACCTCAAAGTGATAGCCAATGGCTCCGTTCCCCATAAAGACAAATTGGATCTCAATCCATTGCCGCAAAGAAGTACGGCCTCAGAAACTATGGATCTGGCGTTAGAGACCCAGAAGACAGAGGGAGGTGTAGTGGTGGTCGATGATCTCAAGCCCAACACAGACTCTGTCACTATCGAGTATGAAGGTGAACCAGGCATTGAAGATAAGATTGTAAAACAACAGGAAGCTATCGAGACTTATTTGGACGGCCTTTTAAACACAGTCGCGAAAGATATGACAGGTTTCCAGAAACAATGGAACGAAGAAGGTGTACTTTGTTTGGGTGATGGTGTGCTTGAAGGGGCTAAAGCTTGGGGTGCTGATGTGGTGGAACTTTTCTCTCCCGAAGTCTGGGGCGAGATGGGCCATACCTTAGCAGATGCCACCACCGATGGTTTTGATAAGCTCTATATTTACGCCAATCAAAAATACAATGCATTGGAAAAGTACACCGCCGATGCGATGAAAGGAACGGAAGTTCAGTTAGCTCAAAGTGATTTACCAAGCTGGGTAAAACAGGCGGCTTATATTTCCAGTATGGCGCCTAACTTGCTTATTGCGGCCAGTGTGGATGCGTACGAGAACATTGATGAGGCCATTGATGATGTGCAGCTTTGGTGGAATGAAGGCTCAGACGATATGGCGCGCAAGATTAAGTGTATTGCAAGACACAGAGAAGCGATTTGGAATTTGCCTACGCTCTTTACCAACAACGATGTTAAAGGCGTAGAAAAGTTCGTTGACACTGTTGTGATGGAGTTTGACCCTGAATGGGCAATGGAAATCAAGGAGAGTGAGTTTTTCCCTAAGGCCTTGGCGTTGATTAATGATGACAACAGCATCTTGCCTTTCTTTACATACTTGAACCTGATTATTGAAGCTGTCCCACCTAACTTCTATTTCTACCACGTGGGTAAAGCAGCTGCGTATATTGCCATTGAAGTGGTGTTAACCATAGTGATTGGTTTGCTAACTGGGCCAGCAGGGGCAGCCGCCAGAATTGCGACGGTTACAGCGAAGTTTACCATGGGCGTTAAAAAGGTTGGTGCAGCCTCTCATGCCGCACAAGCACTAGAAACCTTTACCAGCACCGTCGATGGTTTAGTCGACATCTTGCCAGATTACGACAAGTTAGCGGGCCATTTGGCATTGCGCCGTAAGTCCGCCATAGCAGACAAACGGGTTAATAGTACCGCTCAAGTGGAAGAGAAACATGAGCCTAGAAAGGGTAAATGTCGACTGTGTAAGAGTGAAGAACATAAAACGCCTCGGTTGTACCGGGGTGAAATCGAATATGTATAGGATAAGTTATCTATGGGCACACTGATGAGTCAAGAGGCGGCAGAATCGGATTTCGTCGATGGTATGATTGAGAAAAAAGGCTATCGTAAGCGCTGGGTAAACAACGTAAAAAAATTATCTGAGCACCCTTATAATAATGGTATCCATATGGATACCCATCATATTATTTCGGCAGAAGCAGTAAAACACAGTGAGCTGGGTGAAAACCTAGTCAACAAAGGCTACGACATCAACCAGTTATCGAATTTGGTCGGCTTTCCTGCTACTTTGCCGGGTGCATGTCAACTCCATTGCCAATTACACCGCGGCGATCATATCTTTAGCCGACCTAGGGAAGAACCTTATCATCGTTACGTTTCTGGAGAGTTGAGAGATCCAGAGATAAGAAAAAAGATTAAAGACTGCTATGGAAAGACTAAGAAAACAGAAACCGAGTCAGAGATACATAAGCTGCTCGACCCGATTAGTCGTAAAGTGCTAAAGAAAATCAACAAAATTGAAAGAGGGCAATTTTTTTCATTACCGTTGACCAAAATTTCCCAATACTTTATTCCAGGAGGACCCGGCTGCGCCTGCCAATTCGATATTATCAACGCACAAACCAATCCTGATAACTATTGCAACAGTGACCGGCTTCACTATCAACTGGGCGAAAGAGATGGCAAAGACAAGCGCTATCAAACCAGTAGTTCCCCATGGAACACCAAAACGATCACGTACCAAAACACCAGATGGATACCCAAGGTAGGACAATGAGCCAATACAACGACCAATACTATATTGTTTTCGAAAATTATGATGAAAATACTTTGTACCTAAAGCCTCAAAAGCATTCAGCCATGAGGGATTACGAATACACCAAGCTAAGTGGTGATGAGCCAATGCTTTTTGAAAACTGCTATCGTGATGAAGATTTGGTTCGAGGGGTTTCTAGGCCAATTAAAAAGGCTCACTTAGACTCAACCTACCCAGTATTTTCTGATGAAATTAAACAATCTCTTGGTAATATAGACAATGCATGTTGTCAGGTTTACCCCAGCGTGATCGTAGATGATCATGACAAATATCATGAGGGCTATTGGGTGTTTAATGTATTTGAGAAAATGGATGTTTTGAATCTAGAAAAGTGTCAGATTGATGATTATGACCCGGAAGATACTAGACACACAATTGAGCAGTACTATTTGGATGATAACAAGTTGTCTGCGATGCCAGAGAAAGAACGCTTGGTCTTTATGCCAAAATTCAGCGATTACCCTCATATTATTGTTCATGAGAAAGTAGTAAAAGCGTTCAAGAAACAAAACGTGGATACGCTTAACTTTGTAAAAGTCTCTGATTGGGTAATGGGCCTCCAGTTTGTAGAGTCTTAATGGACCAGTGGGCTGCTGAAGGCATTGGGGAAATCTGCATTTATAGCTTAAAACTAGGTATTCAAGAACAATAACTTTATTTGCTGTTTCTGAATATATGTAAACTCCCCAAATAGTACAATTTGATCTGCTTCAGCGATACTGGACAATCACGTAAACAAATTTGCCATACTTTTAATAATTCATGCTTCGCTAAATTAGCAATCTTGCTAAATCGTTTTTGTCCAAGAGTTTCTTTGGTTGAATTTTTACCCTTGGCACTTTCTAGCTCGAAAGTGCCCCGTTATTTGGTAGACCTTTTACTCATTCACCTCCTGTTCATGGGGGTTTGCCCTACTAGAAGTTATCCATTCTTCTAATACTGTTCGTCGTGAATCCCCGTGTTGTATCACGGGAGTAAATTCGACCATATATCAACGCATGTGAACTAAAAAACCCGCTATCGCGGGTTTAATTGTAAGCGCGTCATGAACCCCGCATTCTAATTAACCGGCACGAAGAATAAGAT
>NZ_JBGOOO010000074.1:0-7113 GCF_041439695.1 Vibrio sp. FF266 | reverse complement strand
GTACTGGCGATGCCGGTGGTGATAAAAAGGGTGTCTCATCTGGCACCATTGAAGCCGAGGCAGAATTCATATCGGCGTCTCCTACCGTTAAATTTGAAGGTGCCGGCGTATGTCGCTTGTCCGATCAAATGACGATGAACAAAGCCAACACCATGTGTTTGGGCGGCGCGCAAAACCCTTCGGTTTCAGTAACCGAAGAGCAAGAAGGGACGTATACGGTTGATCTGTTTCTTTCATACTCAGATGGGGAGCCTGTTCAAGGGGCGACATATAAACTGGTCGATCAAACCGGCGCTGCCTTTGAAGGCACATTAGATAATGTAGGCAAAGCTTCAGTAGGTGGCGTTGCCCCGGGAGAGTTTAACATTGATTATGGTGAAGACAGCCGTGAGTTCATGCCAAACATCCCCACTAAAACCAACCCTAATTTCAATCCAAATGCGAATGCCCAATTAATTATTGAAGAAGCAAAGCGAGGTGAAGTTGGTTTCTGGGAAAACTCTTGGAAGAGAATGTCAGGGGCAGCTAGCTGGATCTGGGGGGTAATTTTAGGTGACTTCAATGATGACGCATCGGTAGAGCAAATCATAGCCAACACAGCGCTGACCATGCTCCCCGTAGTAGACCAAGCAGCGGATGTGCGAGATCTCTCAGCCAATATCATGACATTATTAAGTGAAGAAGAGCGAGAGAAGCCAGAAAATTGGTTGGCATTGTCTCTGACTTTGATTGGTTGTATCCCAACGTTTGGTAGTGCAGTTAAAGGTACATGTAAAGTTGCTTTGAAAGGTGGTAAGGGCACATCGAAAGACACTTTACTCGCGGTACTTCGTGGTATGGGTAAAGGCGATCCAGAAAAGTTCTTACGCACATTAGATTGGGTTGATTACGCCAAGCAGGCGAGCAACATTGTGTCGGATGTTTTAAAGCCCTGTATCGAAGTAGCAAGTGAGCTTGCTTCTTACGCCAATCGCATGGGCGCAGACGAATTAGCAGAATACTTCTTAAAGTTGGCCGATGAAGTGAAAATCATCGATAAAATGGTGCCGGATAAACTAAAACAAGCGATGGGTGAATTTGACCAATTGTTTGCGCGAATTTTGGGTAAGAGTGAGAGAGCATATCCGGCGAAGGTAAAGCATGGCTCTGGTGAGACCGCACAGTCTGGTAAAAATGCTAGCAAAACAAATGAAGAGAATGACAAGGCTGAGTATGTTTGCAAAATATGTAGGAAAAATAAAAAAAGCAAAAAACATCCATGTAAGGCTAGGCTAGGGTCGAAAAGGAAATAAAAAATGACTCCACTAATGGAAATCGAAAGAATTAAACTTTACTCTGGAAATAATAAAGGAAGTTTAAAGAAAACAGTGAAAACAGGTAAAAGGCACGACTTTGAGAGAAGAAGTTGTTGGCGTTCAGCTAACAAAATCAGTGAACCAAACAAATATCCTTCGGCTCACCCTTGGTATGTTGAGGCCTCCGAAAAAGTTTCCGTTACCGGTCATCACATTCTTTCTGTTTCAGGAGTCAAAGCTGCATCCAAGACTAAATATGGGACTATGTTGGAGGCTGCTAAGTATGATACTAATCACTGTAAAAACATCGTGGCGCTACCCACGTTATCGCAGATGGCATGTGAGTTAGAAGTACCGATTCATTATGGTAATCATAATGGAGAAGCGATTCCAGATATGCAAATGGGAATGTCGTATCATATGTTTACTACCAAGATGATTTTACATATGTTGAAACTACTTCGTAGAAAAGGGACTTGCCCTGGTGATACTGAATCTGAGAGTCAAGAAGTACTAGTTAATGTAGATTATCTATCATGCATAAAATTGGAATGGATTAGTAGTTTTAACTTGCTTCTTCACAAATTTGGCAAAGATTACAGGGAGAATGGTCCTGGATGTAGAGAGATCACAGATAATATCGAGAAAAAGAAAGATGAGTCAAAGTCTTGCGTAGAAAGGTATCATGGCTATAACTTATCTCCCCTTATAGATAGTATGAAACATAACAATAGACTAAAAACTGTTTTTGAATTAGAGAACTTTGGTAAGGGCTTAGAGTATGACACATAAAATTTCAGATGATTATTTCATTGTCAGTGAGAATTATAAAAATGTAAATTACATCGTAAGTTATGACGATGAACGTGACTTTGATATTCTTTCAAATGGAACTGTAGCTTCATTCACCCCAGTTGTTTTTAAATGCTTTGATTTTATATCTACAGAAAAAATTAAGCCTATATTTGACGTCTACGTTTCAAATGATATATTATTAAGTGTTGATTTTTACAGAAAATTAAAATCAATTTATCTTTATAAATGCTCAGCCGTTCCTGCCTCTGTAAATGGCTCAGATTATATATATATTCACTGCGGTAACGTAATAGATATAATTGATGGGGATAAATTAGACTTTGAAATTATCTCATCAATACCTATAGAAAAAAGGATTATATTTAAACCATCTGAAGATTCAATGACATACTTGTTTCATAAAAGCTTTATTAATAACGTTCTTAATGGTGGGGATTTGCAATCAGGCAAGGTTATATCTGCAAGTAAATGGACTATGGAGTGGATGTTGTCATGAGAGAATTTATAGAGCTTAAAGATTTAGATAAACACGACAACTGCTCTAACCGAATTGTTGAAGTAGAACCGGATTTATACATAAATCAATATCTTAATAAAAGGATATTTGTTAGAAATGTTTGTTTTGATAAATTGTTGAGCAATTTACAAGTTTCTTTAGAGCCTTCAATGATATCACCTTCAAGAGGGTGTGTTGATGAAGCTTTAGAAGACTATAGTGAAATAATTGCTGAACCTGTATCATCATTATCTGAGAATGATCATATTGAGTATTTATATATTTCAAGTGAGAATAAATACTATATTAGTAAGTTGTTGTTTGAATCTCTCTTCAAAAAAAATGGTGTGGACATTTTGATAGACTGATTTGTTAAAATTACTTATGTAGAATATTCACGGAGGATGCACATTTTAGGTGCTAATATAATCCACTTTTATATGATTTAGCTATATTTTAATCTACCTAAGTTCAATTCTTTACTTAAGCACCATGTTGGTGATGTTTAGGTGATAGACGTTTAAATGAAGCGCCGAAATGCGTAATGTTTGTAAGTTAGGAAGCATTTACCTCCTTTTTGAAGGCCTAGTCGCATACCGACTGGGCCTTATTTTTAATGCTCTTGGATAACTTCTATCCCGCCTTTCTGGCAGCGTAAAACTCTCCGTCATTAAAACTGGGAGGGTTACATTGGCAGCTGGCTCTGGGGGGGGATTGTAGGGGATTTTAATAAAGATCCCACAACTGCCCAGATAATGTTAAATACATTACTTGGTGTAGTCCCGGGAATTGATCAGGTTCTCGATGCAAGAGATATAACTGCAAACATCTTGTTCCTTAGTGAAGAAGATAATCAGAACAACCAAGAAGCATGGTTAGATCTGGCATTGTCGGGTATCGGCGCCATACCAACTTTGGGTTCAGTTCTAAAAGGAATTGGAAAGGCAGTAAAGTCAGACAAATCTCGTGATGACGTTTATGCTCTTGTTAGAGAATATGGTAAAGGTGATGTAGATAAGTTCTTAAGTAATCTGGATTGGAATGTTATTAAATATGAAGTCTTACAAATTATCTCTGAGGCGATTCTGAGTTTCGCTGATGTATTAGACGAGCTAGCCAAAAAAGCCTCTTTCTTTGGCTACGATGAATATGCGCTGGAAATTGGAAATTTTAAATCTCAGGTTGAAGCCGTCGAAAAGCAGGCACACCAACATATTCCTGATGCTTTAATGTTTCTGAAAGACAAAGTCGATATGAGCCTTAGAAGAGGAAAATCTAAATCGAATGCTGGCTCTCAATCAGATAAAGGGTCTGCTGAGGCGGGTACGCATGATGATAAAGTCAGCCAAGAAAAAAAGAGGCCCGATGAATGTTGGTTATGCGAGAAGAAAGTAGGGAAGAAGAAAACAGAAAAGCCTTCGGCGACTTACTGCGACCAAAATGGTTTTAAAGGTAAGCACCATAAAAAAACGGACGATGAGTATGGTTTCGCAGGGCGAGGAACATCTGGGAATGGTCATTATCCATGGATTAAACTAAAGGCGCACAACAATCGCAAAAATGGTTCTTCAATGCAGCACCCACTATATGCTCGTTGTTATGACAGAGACTTGAACGGTAAGTATGTTAGACCTGAACAAATTTGGGATAACGAGGAAGGACTAGATGCATTTCAAGAGCTAAAAGCCTTAGGAGTTACTGAGAAAGACAAAATGGAAGGTCTTGAGAAGAACTTGCAAGCGCATCATATAATTACTGTTAATGAAATGGGAAATAATGATTTTCTTTTCAAAAAGCTACCGTATCTTGGATACAATCTTAACGATTGGCATAATATAGTTGTTTTGCCTGGTATTCCCGAACTGGCATGTTTCTATGAAATGCCTTTAGATAGTGGATCACATCCAACACCTTATACTGATAATGTGAAAAGAAGGTTGAGCTTATTAAGAAATGCTATTCTAGGTTCTAAATATTGCAATGAAAACGACTCTAAAGCACTAGAACTAATAGTAAAAGAGATGCAACAGCATAGCTTAGATGTTTATAAGCAGATAACCCAATTCCGTAGAATGGGTGCTTTGAACTACTCTAACTACGATGTTTATAAAAAAGGAAACAAGGGGTGCTGTAATAAACTTAAACATTCAGATATAGAGAACGATTCAACTCCTTGCAGACATCGAACATTATCGAAAATGGATGCTTCTGTGCATCATGACTTTAGAACCACTAAAGGTGGCACTCCGGCGCGTATTCCTTATGCTGGCGTGGTGATTTCAAAATTAGGGTATTAAGAATGGATTACTATCTGTTATTCAGTAGATTCGAAAATGGTGAAGGAAGTTTTTCTGTCCAGGAGCCGTGGAATTTAGTTTTAGAATATACATTGCCTCAAAGTAAACTATTAAAAACTCGAGGAGTTTACCAAGTGGATCAATGTTATGCTGAACGTGGGATGTCCGATTTCCTAAAAGCGGGAATTGGTAAGCTTGCGAGTGAAAAGATACAGCGGGTCTTTTATGAGCATGGGTTTACAGGAATTCAATTCGTTCCAGTCGATGTTGAAAGTAGTGGATTGCATCATAATTATGCATTTATGAATCCAACCGCCCATTATGATTTACTTGATCCCGATGTATCTGAAGCAAGAGATTTGAATGACCATTATGGAGGTTATTCTAGTGTGATTGAAGAGGTTATCGATATAGATAAATTTAAATCAACAAATATCGAATATGACTGCTTCACTTTATCCACTTATAAGGATCCTTATTATGTTAGTGAGAAGGTTAAGGAAGCATTAGAAGAAGCTGGAGTCACTGGAATTGAATTCATACCTATGGAGTTTGTATGATTGAACAGAAGTTTAAGCAAGACGGTTTGCTTTCGGAACCTAAGTCGAACTCATTGTTTCCCAAAATACCGGATTTGGTTCTAGTCTTTTTTCCTTCACCAGGAGTCTTTGTAAGAGATACCTTGAAAGTACCGGATGGTTTTAAAACTGAAACAGTAACTTACTATGAAGCCGATGGAGAGCCTTTTGAAAATATGTATGTCTTTTTGCCAGCAGTCTTACAAAGCCAATATGATACTGGAAGAAATGATACTGGCATTGTTTATAGTAAAGATTCGCTTAAGTTTGAATCAGTGCTAATTCAGGCTTTGTTCGAGCAAGATCCTACAGTGATAGAACATCGTTCAAGTTGACCTGAATAATACATATTCGCTTCTATTCGATGGTCAAATTCGTTCACCTAGCAATAAGTTTGATCTATCAAAGTTGAAGACAATTCCACTAGATTAAAGACTCAAAGACTCAAAGACTTAAAGACTTAAAGACTTAAAGACTTAAAGACTTAAAGACTTAAAGTCTGCTGGGTGTGTAGACGTTTGGTACGATACAACAGCTCCATATGGTCGTTATTAGACCGTCAGAATTAAAAGCGCCGCAAGGCGCTTTTTACGTTCAGTTGCGGTGTTTTTTGAGTTAAGCGAACGCAACGCTTCCTGATGTTTGTTTAACAACAGTCGGCAACTCTGTTGTACCTATTCCCTATGGCAATAATGCAAAATCCGCTGATTTAGCTGGCGGCACCACTACCGTTTCTATGGATGGTGGTAACAGCATTGCTATTAAAGGCAGTAAATTCAGTGCCAGTACTGGCGATGCCGGTGGTGATAAAAAGGGCGTAGCTTCTGGCACTATTGAAGCCGAGGCCGAATTCATATCAGCTTCTCCTACCGTTAAATTTGAAGGCGTCGGTGTATGTCGCCTGTCTGATCAAATGACGATGAATAAAGCCAACACCATGTGTTTAGGCGGCGCTCAAAACCCTTCGGTTTCAGTAACAGAAGAGCAAGAAGGGACGTATACGGTTGATCTGTTTCTTTCATACTCAGATGGGGAACCTGTTCAAGGTGCGACATATAAACTGGTCGATCAAACCGGCGCTTCCTTTGAAGGTACATTAGATAATGCAGGCAAAGCTTCCGTGAGTGGGGTTGCACCGGGTGAATTTAACATTGACTATGGTGAAGATAGTCGCGAATTCATGCCGAACATCCCAACTAAAAACAACCCTAATTTCAATCCAAATGCGAATGCCCAATTAATTATTGAAGAAGCTAAACGAGGTGAAGTTGGTTTCTGGGAAAACTCTTGGAAGAGAATGTCAGGGGCAGCTAGCTGGATCTGGGGGGTAATTTTAGGTGACTTTAATGATGATGCATCGGTAGAGCAAATCATAGCCAACACAGCGCTGACAATGATTCCCGTCGTAGACCAAGCAGCGGATGTGCGAGATCTGTCAGCCAATATCATGACACTATTAAGTGAAGAAGAGCGAGAGAAGCCAGAAAATTGGTTGGCACTGTCTCTGACTTTGATTGGTTGTATCCCAACGTTTGGTAGTGCAGTTAAAGGTACATGTAAAGTCGCTTTGAAAGGCGGTAAGGGCACATCGAAAGACACTTTACTCGCGGTACTTCGTGGTATGGGTAAAG
>NZ_JBGOOO010000073.1:0-7238 GCF_041439695.1 Vibrio sp. FF266 | reverse complement strand
ACCTATTTCTGTCTTGTGTGGCTATCGACTATTTGATGCGCTATTCAACCATATCGCCCGCTTCCATCTCTATTTCCGGTGAGGTGGCTTGCTCTTCAATGGTTCGCTGCGCTTGCTCCTGGTACTCGAGATTGTCTTGATCCTTTGACTCGACCATCGCTTGCACGGTGTCACTTTGCATCGCTTCTTTCATTTGGCTTGCCTCGTTGAGCATTTATTCTTTTGAATCGAACTTGGCATGTTGTAGCTTGAGAAGTGGTTGCTGCGCTTCTTTGGATAGGTGAAGACTCGGTGCGACCTTTCGTAGTAAGTGGTTTGAACATGGGCTGTGACAATGTCACGCTACGTTTGTTGAAAGAAGGGCAGATGTCTTTCATGACATCGAACTCCAAATCCAGCTTAGTGATGAGATCAACACCTGGCGTACGTACGTAACACAGCAAATCATCCAAAGCTTGGATCTCACTCGGCGAGACCGCCGGGCCTTGTGACCGTTTGATGGCCCAATGACACACCGTCACGCAGCGTGTTCGCGCCGTACGACACGTTTTCTTTAGAAATATCGACTTCTTGCTCCCCCAAGTCTTTGGAAGAGATTTGCGCCATTTGTGCTGATGGCGCACGAAAGAAAAAGCGCGTGTTCAACAAATCAAACATCTCATCGGCGGCGTTCTTGCCATAGGTTTTCAGCAACTGCGCGTACGATTGGATACCAATTAAGTAACACCCGCCAAATTTTCGCACTTCGGCTGTGATGGAGCCGAGTTCAGGTAATTTATGCAGACTGGGCATTTCATCCATCAAGACCCAAATGCGGCGGTCTTCATCGGCTTCTAGCCCTAAAATGGCGTTGGACACGATAGCCAACCACATGGAGATGAGCGGTCGCAGTGACGCATGCTGCTGCGCGTTACTCTATAAGAACAAAAAGCCGGTCTGCTTATCGTCTTGTACCCAGTCTGTAATAGAAAACTTCTTCTGCAGCGCTTCGTCTCGATGCTCATCATCAAGGCCGTCTAAAAACGCATGCTTTTCATGTAGGTGGCCAATACCGATTTGATGGAAATCGCGGTTTTCTTGATGTCCTTCGATGCCAGGGCGGCGGCCTCGGTGCCTTCCAGAAAATTACCTAACGCTTCAAGCTCACTGGTCAAAATTAAACTCAATAGGCGTGCGGTCGTCGCGGGTTTATTGTCCTGGCTCATGCGAAAGGCGGTGGATGAAAAAATGGTGCGCGCTGAGTCAACCCAAAATGGATCGCCATCGCCGTGTTGTGGGATGAGGGCCGCGGCCATGTTCTCAAAGTCGGGGGCGTCTTTTGCGTCGCACCACACGTCCCAATTCGCGCATCGAGCATCAAACGGGTTCAATATGACGTCGGTCTCAGGGCGGTAGAATTTACAGGTGAACACACAACCTTTGTCGTAAATAATGGCCTTGTCGCCACGCTCTCGTATCCATCGCACCAGTTTGCGGATCATCACTGATTACCCGCCGCGCCCGTGGTGCCATCGCCATAACCGCGTTTACGGTTCACTTTAGCGCGCTTGATTTGCATCTTGGTTAATACTTGTAGCTCAACCAGACGAAAACCACGCACATGAAAGTCTTCACTCTGTTTCTCGCCTTGCTCTTTGAAAAAACGCTGCAGCAGATAAAAGATGAAGAATCCGACCAACATCGAAATGAGGTAGTAGACTTGGAAGTTTCGCCACTCCTCGGCGTGAATATCGAGAAGCACGACATTGTCAAGCTGAGACGCGAGCGTGGATTGGTAGCGCTCACCGTCCCACACTGGGTTCACCAAGTTGTCTAATAGCGTATAAAATATTCCGCCAGTAATAGAACTCCCCCAAAAGGCGTGACGCGAGGGTGGCCAATAACATCCCAAAACCAATGAACTTGATGATGGTGTTGTTGACTTGGAAGAACATTCGAATGGAATGGAAGATGACTTGGCCACCTCGGGTAAAATGATTGCTTTTCTTACGGGGACGCATCGTCGCTCCTTATTTAAGAGTTGGCGTTGAAGGTAAAGTGGTGAAATGAACGTATTCACTGCTATTCAAAGGAAAGGCGCGCTTACGCCATGATTTTCATTGGGGATTTGATACACTGTGCGACTGATTGGATAAACAGAGCGCTTTGATGAGTCAAAATTTAAAACACTACCTAGCTCTGGATGAGCTGGTTACCCATTCACTGCTGACGCTCTATTGCACTATGAGTCAGCAAGGTGGGTTTTGGACGGTAAAGAAACGCAATGCCTTCTTGGTGAAATACCTCAAACCGAAAGTAAAGCAGGCTCAATTCTCTGTGTGCAAAAACGACCTAAAAACCATGCTCACTATTGGTCGCCAAACCAGAGGCAATCTTGAGCAAAAGTTGTGGACGGTCAATCAACTGAACCTTGAGTATCAGGCTCGATTGTCACAGGCGGATGAACTCTATCTCATGCTGACAGACCTCAATGATCAGCACCAATTTCCTTCCGAGCTCGACCATCCCGACAAAGCGAGAGAGGAGGAGATCTTGTACATGACCCAGTCAGAAATTGAAGAAGGGTTTGATAAAGACAATAACCAAATCAAACCCTTGGTGATGACTGTCAAAACGACGCGCCTCAAAGCGCTGATTGAGGCCGTGCAAGCCCAAGGTGTCTATCGCGTAGAAATCGAGCATGTGGATGAGCATGAAGTGATTCACTTACTCTTGCATCGCATTTCCTCCCCAAAAGTGAGCGATAAGCACGTTGTTGGACAATGACCTCTTTATTTCTCCCCCTCTGTGCCATCTAAGCTTTTATATGAGACCCAGTTAACAAAGCATCACTACTTTCAAATGAATTTTGACACACACTTCGACAAGCATTATATATGCTGCCGCTTAGTCATATAAAAACTCAACAATAAATAGGCTTAACATGAACCCAATGATTAAAACGTTACTGAACATTCGCACTTTGCGAGCATTCTCTCGAGAATTAACTTTTGAGCAGCTTGAAGAAGCACTGGATAAATTAACAACCGTGTATCTGGAGCGCCAGGAAAGCGAAGAAGCTGAACGTGAAGCGCGCGCAGAAAAAGAGGCCAAAGTGGCTGAAATGGCAAAACAAATGTCAGAGAGTGGAATAGGGGTAGAGGACTTACTGGCAGAGCTCACTGGACAGCCAAAAACAAAAAAAATTCGTCAACCAAGACCCGCGAAATACCAATACACTGATGAGAGCGGCACTGAAAAAACATGGACAGGACAAGGTCGCACACCTGCGGCCATTCAAACGAAATTAGATGCGGGTCAATCCATTGATGATTTTTTGATTAAGCGCTAGTTTCTTTTACTCAAACAATGGCTTACTTATCATAGCCAGGCCTGCTGGGCTTATTTATCACGAGAGATAAGCCCACAATGACCCAACATTTCGACGAGAATGATACCTTACTGAAGTCAGAGACGGTATTTATGAAAGGGCTTGGAGACGCCAAAAAGCGCCCCTGCAGACGGCTATAACGGTCATACTTGACCCTTTGCTCAGCAAAAAGTCAGGGCAATGGACAGAGCCCCCATGACTTGGCGCTGGCAAACACATATCAATATTACAAAGCATTAAACGAAAGGTGGTTTAATGCTCTATTGCCCCTTTATATGGTAACAAGCCACGAAAGACTTACATCACCTTCAATTACAGTAATTATAAATAAAGAGGGCTTCAGAGCCTCGGCTCGTTGTTTGTCGTTTTTATAGATATAGTCACACAGTTTCAATCAAATGGATTAACTCATTGCGCCTTTGGTCAGAAACGACCGACCAGTGTACACCTTGTATCGCTCCCTCTAGAATCCAAAGCAGTTCAAGTTTAACGGGAACATTATGCGAAGCTCGAATGGCGAGGAAAGCGTTGGCTGCGCCAACACGATATAAACACTCAACAGAATCAATACCAGCCTTCCTGAGCATCCGTTCTGTGCTTGCTTGAAAGTTCGGTAATACTCTCAATTTAACGGGGAAAGATAAACGTTTTGATAACCCTCTATTCTGGGAATCGTTCAGTGCACATTTAGCTAATTGAAGCACCTGGTTACGATCCTTCAATACATCATTAGGTAGGATGTAATAAGAGGTGACAACCCGACCCGTCCGTTTTGTATAAGAAAAGGGCTGAAATCCACGCTTTTCAAACACTTTTTTTTGGCTTTCATTCGCTCTTATGCATAATCGCTCTTTCGCAACGAAAGCAAAAACTGTCTTATCTGAAAATAAACCAAATCCGCCGAACATAGAGTGCGATGTTATGCTTCCTAATGGTGATAATAGATCCATGTAATGTTTCAAAAAATTGTTAGGCATACTGATGAATACTGTAATGTTTAACCTCATTTTTAGAGGAGGTATGATTTAACTATTTTATGGGCTAATGCAAAGTAAAAGCATGATCGAGTTCTCATATTAACCGCCCATTTGGAACGCCGTATAACATGACCATAATACGGATAAAATACCGTTAACAAGCTTCTAGCATTTCAACTAATACGGTGCTTCGCGTCTCACCTCAATAACAGGAAAAGGGCTCAGAAGTAGAGGGTAAGTGAGAGACAAATATAAAATAACGTCAAAACCCGTCCGGTTCTTACTATCAATAAAGTAGCCCACTGAGACGGTCCACTAAAATTTCCTGAGACGAAATTAAAAAATAGGGGTTGGTCGCGCTCAGTGAGCTAGGGTTATCGATTAAAAACGAAAATACTTCTGACGTACTGCGTTTGTCTGGCTCACTCTACCTACTACATGCAGGCATATAGCAGGTGGAGCGAACCTTGATTTATTCCATAACACGAAAGTGGGGTGGGTAAATTCGTCCAACGTTTGGAAAGTGAATCCATTGAATGTTCTGCTTGTTCAGGGCTCTCACAAGGGTTGAGCGTTTTTATAACTCAGGAACAAATTTCTTAAGATCACGATGGAGATTAGCTGGGCAATCTCCAATTGCGCTCCAATAGTCAACAATACCTTTGATTTTGCCGATATCTGCATGACCGTTGTCATGCATAATTTTCATTAACTCTAAAGTCGGAATAGACTTCACTTCAAACGTTTCGGCTAACTCAGCCATGTCTTGATCATCTGTCACCACAGGAATATCTAACTCTAGCGCATACGCAATGTAGAGGGCATCAACCTTTTAGCGTCTTCTATAAGTAAGCACGAAATGTCGCCAGTCGTTGCCGTCGAGCATATCGAGAACAATGAGTGGTTCAGGTTGTTTTAACATGTCAGGGCCGCATCGTATTTTTTCATCATAGGTTATTGTATTCGATGATGGAGGGATAAATTGAGTGGCGAGTATGATGACCGTGATCATGACCATGTGTCGTGTTTGTTTGAGTAATCACGATGGTTTCAATTGTTGTGTTTTGTTGTGTCGTTGCCAGCGTCACTGTGCCAAAACCAAGATTTGGTAAACTATTATCCCATAAAAGAGAGCCTGAAAAGGGGCATAGCGCAAATACGCATCCGTTAGAGCCGCAAATCAACATACCTTTTTCTAGCAAGAGCGTAGTGGTTCCTAATGCCTGGTACTCTTTTCCTTGTGGCCGATTTCTCCACACTTCTTGTCCTGTTAATTGGTGAATGGCGATAATGTGACCATTGGTTGCGCAAAATAATAACTCTTTAAGGTATAGCGTTTTCGCGGTTTCTTTCTCTTCTGCCTCGATGGGGGAGTGTATGAAACAAGTAAATCCTTGCTGCGTCAGTTGACTTGCCTCCTCTTTTAATGTGCCATCTTCATTACTCAATAAAAGATATTCATTTTCTTTGTGTAGGAAAAGATAACGCATTAATCGCATTTCCATACAGGCAGTTGATGTGCTTTAGGGATAGGTTGGTTGTAAGGGTATTTCATTTGCAGTCCGTATTGGGCTTTTGGGTTCATAATTATTTTCCATTGTTGAGGTGTCTCGTCCTAAAATACGTTGACGGTGTTATGTCATGCTTTTTAAGCTTCTCTTGATAAAAACTAGAACAATACTGAAGCCCTCTCTCTTAGTGATGGATTGTCGCATGACGATAACATCGAGTTTTTACCGTCATATCTAAGGCCTTCACAACATCGCTCGCTTTCATTTCATTGCTGACTTCATAACCCATGATTTTAAGACTGAAGGCATCGGTAACCAATGACAAGTAATGAAAGCCCTCGATCGACTGAACATAAGTGATGTCGCTCACCAGAACCTCTCTGGTTTTGACGGAACGACTTCTTTTAGCAAGTTCGGATGTTTTTTCATCCAGTGCCTGCTGTTCGTTGTTTTGGTGTAACTCCGTTTCGGCTTAACGAGTAAGCGCTCTTCCCTGAGGTAATCAAACAAAGCATCACGCCCAAGTTTTACTCCCTTAGCTATCAGCCTAGGTTTCAATAAGAAATAGAGCTTACGAGTTCCTAGCCGAGGCATGAAGCGTCTTAGTTCAAGGACCATTCCTTTAACAGGAGCAAGCTCAGCCTGACGAGTTGCCTCACGCTTTTCTCTCTGTGACGGGATATATCGAGCAATGAGCAAGCTTTACTTAAGCTTAATTTCCTCTCCTTTTGAAGGCTTCTTGCTCCTTCGCTATATACTTTTTCTTAGCGACATCCCATGCTCAGCATCAATAATATCAACAACTCTGTTGAGAAGAAGGCACCTAAGACGTTCGTCTTCGAGCTCTTGTTCAAGTCGTTTTATTTTTTGGGCGGGTGTTTCATTCACTCTCGGTGATTTTGACATCGTGTTCTTCCTTGGATTGGTAGTCCAATCCATTTTGCCATGCTTTCTTAACCAAGTAAGAACGGTCGAACGACCTTGTATGCCGTAAATTGATTGGGCTTGTTTATAGGTCATATCGCCTTTTTCGATGGCGTCTACAATCTGTAATTTAAAGCCTAGTGTGTAATCACGCTGAGTGCGCTTAACGTAGTGTTTATTTGGAATGGTCATATGTGTAACACATTTCAGGACGGGACAGTGATTAACATCCTTGTTTAAATGCCCTCGACACCTAGTTTTTGATAAGTTGACCATTTAAGAGGGTATTTAAGTTCCTTAAAGCGCAATGGCTATTTATTCTACCATTTCTCCAGAGTCCATCTCGATATCTTGAGATATCGCCGACTCTTCAAGCTCTTGATGCGCGCGCTCTTGATGGTCATTGTCTGATTTGAGCTTTTCCGACTCCTTGCTGGCTAACGCTTTGACTGTCTC
>NZ_JBGOOO010000072.1:0-8649 GCF_041439695.1 Vibrio sp. FF266 | reverse complement strand
GAAATACGCGAAACGGGGTAGTTCTATCTTTAAATTTAATTACGCAACAAAGCCCCTTAGTAAGATAATCTGGGTGACAGCACAGTACTTGATGAAGCTCTCCGAGCTTAATTGCACGAGACGTTGAATCAGGAAGAGCCCCAACAGTGACCGACAGGTCTATGTATTTCTCGATAAGATCTACGCGCATATCGTTGGCCAATAGTTGAGGCTCGATACGAGGGTGGCTTTTCATAAACTCACACATTGCAGGTCCAATAAGATGTGTCATCAATGTGTGTGGGGATGTGATGGTGATAGTGCCTGCAAAATCAGAACAGGACTCGCGTACTTCTTCTTCCGCAAGCGACATTAATTTTCGCATTTCTAAGCATCGTTGATAAAAACGTTGTCCAGCGTCGGTTAAGGATTGGCGACGTGTTGTTCGAGTGAGTAATTTCACACCAAGGTGTTGCTCAAGCCCTTGTAAGTGATGGCTAACGACAGATTTTGAGAGATCTAGCTTATCAGCCGCTTTCGTTATGGAGCCCGATTCTACAATTTGGGCGAACACTTGCATGCGATGTAATTCGTTTTTCATGGTGGTTCATTGTCTTATTAAATCGAACTATGTTTCAAATATTACTGTATTTATCTATTTTAACAAACAAGTAAGATTCTCCTCGTACCTTAACAAAATAAGAAAACGGAGAGAATGATGACTATTTTAGTGCAATTTACCTTGAGCCATACTGAAGATAAAACGGCAGAGATCGTTGAGTTTTTTAATGAAATATTGCCAGATACTCGTACTTTTAACGGCAACCTTTCTGCGGAGCTTTATCAAAAAGATTTGGCAGAAAATTCCTTGGTTTTATGTGAAGAATGGGAAAGTACCGCTCACTTTAATGAATACATTGCTTGGCGCAAAGATATTGGTGATTTTGACCGTTTAGGCGCGATGCTTACGGATATGCCAATTATCACCGTCATGTCAAAAATCGTCACAGCCTCTGAGGCGTAATGATGAATAAGATATGGAGCCCTTCTTCAGTACCCGCTCCAGCCGCTAATTATCATCAATGTGCGTTGATCCCCGCAGGTTCAACGCGATTGCACATCGCTGGGCAACTAGGGATTGATAGCGAAGGAATGGTGGCTGAAGGTGCGGAACAACAGATTGTACTGGCTTGGAAAAATCTGAGAGGTGTGCTTCAGGCAAACCAAATGGATATCGAAGATTTAATCAGTGTAAGGCTGTACTTAGTGGACCGGAATGATATGTCTGACTATCAAGCCGCAAAGCAGCAATTGCCTTTCGATGTTGGTGGTCTCCCAACGACATTACTGTTTGTGCAAGGGCTCTTTGACGAGCGATGGAAAGTTGAAATTGAGGCCGAAGCAGCGAAACTGATTTAAGTCGATCTCTGTATACTCAATTGATACGAAAGACATGATATGAAGCAAAAAGCCCCTTTATTTAATCAGACTATAAAGGGGTGATTTCTTATCTAGAAATATTGCTATTCAGCGACGCATAGTGATTTGGTTGAAATCGATCCAACCATTCGCCAGCTGCTCAACAGGATTAACTGTTTTAGCATAATTGAGTTGCTGTTTTACGTGGAAAATCGGTCTATAAACACCGAACTCTATTAATTGTGCCTCAAGCTCTAGAAAGGCCGATTGTCGCTGGTGGTAGTCATTGAGAACCCATAGCTGTTCAAGGCTTTTGTTACGCCACTGTTTTTGCTCGTCAGTTAAACAAACCTCTAAGGCAATAGAACTTTGTAGCCATCCCATCCAGCTGCTGTCGAGATTGTCTGAAAACACTTCACCACTGATCAATATATCCGCATTTTGTAGGTTGCTTTGTTGGCAAAAATCTGGAAATTCGAGCACCTGATATTCGCAGCTAAAACCAAGTTCATTAAGTTGTTCACAATAGTGGCGAGCCATTTTTATGTGATCAAACAGCTGATAGGTTAGGATTTTTATCGGTTGTTTAGGCTTGTTTAGTTTATCTGCGAATTGTCGAGCCACTTTTAATGCGTCTTTGTCATTCGCCGTCACTAGCTTAGATTTCGATGGCTGACTAGACGTCGACAGCATTCCATATGCGTAGCCGACAGTATTCAGAGGAATGTCTTTCGCGACACCAAGTAAACGCAGTAAATCATTCAGTGACCTAAGGTGTTGTGGTTCTGCGAGCCAAGGGTGGCGATGTGAGTTGAGCAAGGCGTACTCGCAGCCTTTCTCCCACTGCTCTATCTCTGCTAGCTCGTTCTGTAATAACGATTGTTGATAGTGCGGATGTGAGTGAACAATGTCGCAGTGCATTTCATAGTCTTTGGCTTTATCGCCAACATTCCAAATCTCAATGCCGTCTACCCAAGGTCGGTGCCCATAGTAGGCCTTGAAAGCTTCGAGTCTGGTTAGCCACTCTGACTGTTCCACTAGTTTAAAGCTGCCACTTCCAATGATTTGTTCTCCTACTTTCTTGGCAATACCTGCGGCAGAGCTCGATAGTAGCGATGGAAGGTAGCCTGCGTTGGCATTGATAGCAAAACAGAGGTGAAGCGGATCGATAACCGTAATGGTAGAGATGCATTTAAATTGCTGACTATTGTGATGGCTGCTGCTGATCAGGCGTAGAAAGTGCGCTTTGATGTCTTGCGCTAGAATCGATGAGCCGTCATGAAACACTAAGCCTTTTCGCAAAGTGAAATACCAACGATTTTCATCTTGGGACCAGTCAATTGCAAGATCACCTTCAAACGAGTGAGTACGCGTGTTGAAACGCAGTAAGTTACTGAACAGGTAACGGGTGATGTGTGCTTCAGTGCGTCGTGTCACTTCAATCGGGTCTAGGCTATGTGTGCCTCTATAGAAAGGGATTTGCAGAATATCGAGCGTAGTCGGCAAGCTCTGATAGCGGCTGATATAACCAAGCAGGAACTGATCGCGTTGCGACTCTTCAATAAGCTCTAAAGCTTGGTCGACCTTGTTTTCCGATAGTAATTCATCAATCCTCAGTTCCAACTCATGGTTCACGTTTTTGAGTAGAGTGAGTGTGGGTAGGTTGCCCCGTCCAACGCCTGACTTCCAATCAATCCAGCCTTCGTTTACTAGCTTTTTGATAATCAGTTGAGCGTTGCGTTTGGTACAACCTAGAGCTTCAGTAATTTCTGTAAGCGAAAGTTGAGTTGGTTGGTTAATGAGTACCCGAGAACGTAAAAATGCCAGTGCCTTCCAGTAATGCATAAAGGTGAAATCCTTGCTGAATCTTTCTATTTTTCTTCATCTTTTAATCTCGATAATAGGGTTATTCGATTGTTTTTAAAAGGAATGAAAAATGGAAGGTGTAAATAAAGAAGAGGCTACGTCCTCTATTTGGAAAAGCTCGAGCTTTATTGTGTTGTTTTCGACGGCGTTCTTCGTTGCATTTGGAACCAAGATTTATGACCTTGCTCTGCCCTTGTTGGTGTACGAGTTAACACAGTCTTCAGAGATGATGGGGTGGATGAGAGCGGTCGAGTTTTTGCCCAATCTACTCTTAGCGCTGTTCATCGGTGTATGGGTTGATAAGTTTAATAAAAAGCATTGGTCACAATGCATGTTGCTCGGACAAGTGCTGGTGTTGGTTATCTCATATATTGCAGTGCGTTGGCTTTCCAACCCTCTATATGCTTTGTTTCCGTGTGCATTCCTGATGATGGCGTTTAACTATGGTTATCACAATGCACGTATCGGGATGATGAAAAACGTTTTACCTCAGTACATGCAAAATACCGCCATCGCAAGAATGAGCTCTTTGTACAGTTTGCTAGAAACGGTCGGCCCGGTTTTGTCTGGTGGTCTGCTTCTGTTATCCGCGTTACATAATGTGTTTTTACTTATTGCAGTGATGTATGTGCTAGCGTTTTGGCAGCTCAATAAATTGGAATTCAAGCCGGCTATGCCCGTTGCTCATCAGTCGGTGATTAGCGCACTGAAAGAGGGTTGGCTGATCTTGTATGCGAACAAGAACATGTGGCACATTACCTTAGCAGTGATGGTGATAAATACCACGGGAGCGGTATTTTGGATTCAAGCTATCTACTTTGCAAAAGCAGAGCTGGCTTTAAACCATATGGAGGTGGGCTACCTGATTGCAGCATCTGGAATCGGAGGGCTGTTAGGTTCGTTTACTGCTGACAAAGTTCGTCAACGCATCGGCTTAGGTGTTTTACTTATGGTCTCTATTGCACTTGAAGCGGTCGGTTTTATTATTCCTGTATTATTCATAGACGGCGACCAAGCTAGCGGACTTTTAATGTCATCTTTTGTTGGTGATGGGCTGTTTAGTCTTGATGGTAAATGGGTATTAATGGGCGCGTTTATGTGGGTGAGTGCGATTGGCGTGTACAGCAGTATTTGCATCTGGAGTTACCGGCAAGAAGCTTTCGATGAGCAACATTTAGGCCGAGTTGCAGGCATTACGGGATCTTTATTTAAATTATTGATGCCCTTTGGGTTAGCGGCTTCCGGTTATTTGGTAACAGTATTCGACGTGCCAAATATTTTTGTGCTCTGCTTCATTATTCAATTATTTACCGCTTTAGCTCTGCTGATGACCAAAGTCCGACATATTGAGTAGAGCGCGACTCTTTGGTTCTTTGAGAGTCTAGCCACCAACAAAAAACGCGCCCTCAATGAGGCGCGTTTTTGAGCAATACGTTTAAGAGGCTGCGTCTACTGCGTAACAGGCTTAACTTGTTTGTACTGTCTTACTGCCAGAATAAGTTGTGGTAGCAGCGACATCACTATCATGCCGGTCATTAGCGAATACTGGACTGCAGTGAATGATTCACCCATTAACACCATGCCTGTCACGATGCCAGCTACTGGGTTTGCGATGCCACCGAAGGTGAAATCAACTACGGACATACGTTGCAGTAGCCACACATACATGCCGTAACCCAGGGCAGTGTTCAGGATAATCACCCAAACAAGTCCTATTGCGTTACGAGTATCGAAATGAGTCACAGCGTTAACATAAGGCTGTGGGTCGATGAGCGCATGAACGCCAGACGCGACAGATAAAATCGTACCGCCTAGAATCAGTTGCCACGTTAATACCTTCCACCAGTGCATGCGATTACCCAGTGACTTGGTAATGCTACTGCCGATAATGATACACATGATTGCAGCGAACATGGCGCCTAAACCTATTGGGTTTAATGCGATTTGACTTGGATTAAACAATATCCACGCCAATGTGATTAATCCAACACCAGACAAGGCTTGAATCAATTGCGGACGCTGTTTCTTTACTACCCAATGGAAGATCATCGCAAACACTGGCACAGAGATCATACCTACACCGGAGATTGCCGAAGGCAACGTCAACGCCATCACGAAAATTAAGCTAAAGAAGGTCGCGATATTGATAAGACCCAATGTGAAAATGATCTGCCATTCGCCTTTTTGAGGCAGTGTCGGTTTTACTACTAGCAATAACAAACCAGCAGGCAACGCACGCAAAGCACCCAATAATAAGGGGGGCCATTCCTGTAGCGTAAATTGCGTCACTGCATAGGTTGTTCCCCAAAAGAACGCGGGAATCATTGCTAATAATATGTTCATATGAAATATCTTTACGTTAAGATAATGGTTGTATGAACTGTATACCTAGATCATATGGTTGTAAAGTATCTTTATGTTAAACTAGTTTGAATTAATCAGACTAATAACGGAGCGAGATCGCAAATGGATGCTATCGACCGCGTAGTAGAGCAATGGGCAAAGGAAAAGCCTGAGTTAGAAACTGAGCCAATGGCAATGATGGGCCGGATTATGCGTATTGCCAAGTATATGGAGACGCAAGTTGCCGATCTGCATAAAAATTACGACATGAAACTTGGTGAGTTTGATGTGTTGGCAACGTTGCGACGTTCTGGGAAGCCTTATCAACTGACGCCATCAGAACTGATCGGATCGATGATGCTGACATCAGGCGCAATGACCAATCGCCTTGATAAACTAGAAGCTAAAGGGCTGATCCGTCGTGAGCACAGCAAAGAAGACAGACGCAGCGTGAGTGTTCAGCTAACCAAAGATGGTCTTATTCTGATCGACCAAATGATGACTGAACATGTCGAAATGCAGAAAAAATTGGTTAAGTCATTGTCTGCGAGCCAGAAGAAGAACACTAACCAACTTCTAAAAGCATGGTTGAGTGCTTACGAATAATTTTTAGGTGACGGAGTAGGGTACGACTATGGACAGTATTCAAAATAATACGGAAAAAACAGATATGCTTGAGAAAGTAGAGCGCGTTGTATTAATTAATGGATTGGAATATGAGGTTAGCGGAAATGTTCTTAATCTTAAGCTAGGCAGAGCGGGTGGAAAGGTAAAAATCAAATACGATTACGCGACGAATTCATACGTCTACAACTGTAATGAGTATGCTATTGGTTTTTCCAGTCTCATCTTCTTCGTTCTTTCGTTCAATACTCTGTATCAAGTTGATCACCAAGCATGGTCTGGTTATGTCGCGGGTTTGATGTTCGCTGGAGCAATATTCAATTTGATCCAATTAGTGCTATCTCACGTCCAAATGTTAGACATTAAAGCACAGCTAAGAGAAGTAGGTATCTACCTCAAGTCTGGCGCGTAAGAGCCTTTAGCATCTTGTGTATCGTGAACAACTGAACAACTGAACAACTTAGCCATTTCTGAGTAACGAGTGGTTAAGCCCTGCCATCGGTGGTTATAGGCCCAAATAAACAGCGTTAACACCAATTCTTAGTGCTGTTTTTACTTTCCTCTTACACACTTTTCTTATATCGAACCTAGTATCAAATTTCTCTTGGTTATACAGGCAAGCTTATCATTATGAAGAACTTTTTCGATAGCGAGCTCATGCTCTCTAGCTCCTTGAACTTCGTTCTGCTGTCACTTGGACTAACGCTCCTCTTACATATTCCAATTTGGTGTGGATTCAACCTGAGTCGGCGAAAATGGAAGCGTATGGATTATTTATGGCCGTTTTTAGCGGGTATCGGAATGCTTGGTGCCGTGTCTGAGATTCGAGCGAAGGTGGCGGGTGATTGGGTTGAAACCGAACAAACCAGAGCGGTGGCGATTTTAGAATCTGTTCAGCAGTTCTCTTTGGATAAGCTGAGAAGTGATACCTGTACAGGTCAGCCATCTTTAGATAATTACGCTCAGTACCACGACGCGTGTTTGTGGTATTTGAATACGGCGATTACGTTTAAAGATGTCGATTTCACCTTGTTACCCAATGCATCGGATTTTACGGTTCCTGCGCCTAGCGTGTCGTTAGTTGAAAGTGATGCGGTGTGGGTGGATGGTATGCTGAGTCAGTATGAAAAGCAGAAAAACCAATATATAAAAACCAGAGAAGCTCAGGTGAAGCAGCCGCTAGAAAGTATCTTTTGGTATGTGAGTCCTTACTTAGTGTGTTTCGCGATTGCATTACGTCTTACTAAGGTGACAGCCGAGCTCAAGTTGGATAAATGCTCATAGTTTACTGAATGTTTGTAGTTCACGGTTCATCGCTATATCAATGGGTAACTCAATAGCTAGGCAAGCGTATAACTTTAGGTAAGCGTATAACTAATAGGATGTGTCTGAATTAGAGATAAAAAAATAGCGTCAGTATTGAATTACTGACGCTATTTTTATGTTAGATCCAACAGTAGCGGAAAGTTGTTTATAAAGGTGGCTACTTAAATTGATATCTAACCGAAAGTTGTAATTGAGGGCCGTAAAGACCGTTGTTTTTGGAAGCAACTGCAAATACGGCTTTATCTGTGGCATGGAACCTGGCTCCAAACGTAAAGATTGAGTGCTCTCCGTTAGAACCCGCAAGCACATGGGCTTCTACTCTCTGAGTGATCCACGCTCGAATACCCGCATTAAATTCGACATAAGCTTTCGTTTCTCCAGCTGCGTATGAGTTTTTGTTGAAATGGAGTAGCAGCTGCGTATTTAAGTCGATCCCTTGAGTTATTGGACCATAAACTTGAGGGCCGATGTACGCATCAAAGTTGCTTTCATCTTCGGCTGTGTTGGTACTAAGGCCGCCCAAAATCGCCAAGCTATCGTTGATGTCGCGTCCACCATCCACGCTTAACCCCATAGGCTTTGCTTGCATCCCAAGTTCTACAAAGTCCGTTGTGAAATTTGCCGCAGATATAGCTTGATGAGAGAAGAGGCATAGCAGTAGAGGTATTACATTTTTAATTTTCATATGACTTACAAAAGATAGTAATAGTGGAGTAAAGCGCTTGGTCATGCTTTATTTATTGTCACGCCAAAGCGATGAAGTTCTTCGAAAGTTAAGTCAAAGAAAATGTCTGTTCTTGTTGTCCATCTTGATTGTGCTGTATAGGGGGGCGATAACCCATTCCTTTGCTTGATGATTGTATATTAAACATAACTGCAATAACCAACAACGATTTTAATTTTTTTTGTATAGCTCTAAGTTCTGGTTCAATTATGGAAATAGTTAATCCTAACTGTATGAATGCAAAAATGGGCAGTTTATCTGCCCATTTTTATAACTGTAATTAGGGCGTGTTGACCTTTCGTGGTTAAATTTCGTTCGAGATAAAAGCGTTTTAATCGCGGCGAGGGGGAAGTCGCCTAGTCATTCTA
>NZ_JBGOOO010000071.1:0-8904 GCF_041439695.1 Vibrio sp. FF266 | reverse complement strand
CCGGACAGGAAGAGACAGGAAGAAGTCTAGGCGTAATAAGTCTCGAAATGAATTTATATTATTGAATTAGAATAACTTTTACCGATTTGTGTCGGCAAGGGTCTTCTTTCTAGTTCAATAAATAAAGGAAAGTTTCTATGAACCAATCTAAAGGTAGTACAGCGAATGCAGAAGCTGATGCATCTAAAGACACGCCAAAACACAATCCATTCTCGAACATCCTCAAATCAGGGGAAGCAGACAAACTAGGTTCAAAATCTCAAGGGAAAGTTCTCTACGAGATTGCTCAAAATATTGAGGATAAACAACTCTACTTCCGGATTGCTGGGCAGACAGGAGGGGCAGGGTTACATTCAAAACAATGGGTTCCATGCTCTAAGTTATTCGAGGTTATCGAATCTCAGGGTGATAAACCATGGAAAAGTCAGGTCTACAAATCCCTCTATTCTTCTGGTTCAGCCAACAATCAGGGTTTCTGTGCCGCTATCGTTCGTGGCCTAGGTTTAGCCGTGAAAGCTGAGTCTTCTATTTACTTACATGTCGTTTCAGAGAAATACCAAGATAGAAAAAAGGAGCTTCTCGCACTGTCAAAATCAAGGGCTAAATAGTGTGTAAAAACCTTGTCGTCGTCGACGTAATGACGACGCTGTCGATAAACCTACTCATGAACAAGTCGCTAGGTAGGTTTCAACATCTCTAACCAAGGCTTGTTTTACCCATGATGGAGAAATTACATCGATATCAGGTAGCCAAGATTTGAGGACTGGCATTAATGCGTGAATATCTGATGTCTCAATGCTTATAAGTGTCGAGCCATAACCCAACTCTTTCAGCACTTGAATTGCCATAGGTTGTTCTAACTTCTGGTAATCATCAATTCGACTAGAACCAACCTGAGCGATGACCTCTACAATACCCTGAGTATTCCAGTGTAATTCTTCTCTGGTTAGTTTCTCGTTGAAGCTAGGTGAGGGAGTGTAAATATCATCGTGTTGAACTAACTCTGTAATCTCTGCCACTCGAAACGAATATGATTTGCTTCTAAGCATTGAAACCAAATGCCAAATCCCATGTTCGTTAATGAGTTGGTAAGGCTCAATCCGATGATAACGACGACGCTGACACGTAAAGGTCAGAGTGTTTCGCTGATGAATAGCGTTCGCAATGACACGTAATGTTGCCTGAAAGCGACTGGAATCTTCGATAGGTAAATGACGGAACAGAATAGATTGTGTCTTATGGCTTAGTGCCTGAGTCATGACTGCTCTATCTGGAAACAACTTATCTACTCCCATACTCGATAGGGAGTTCAGAGCTAAATGAGCTTTAGGGTTGCGATGATCTAATTGCTTTAAGAAGTAATATCCATCCTCTCTTTCGATAGGTAAAAATGCCAGTCGACTGAAATCTCGAAGTACAGTTCGTTCATGTACTCCAAATTCCTGCTGTAAGTCGATAAGGCTCAGTTTCTCTCCTGAATGTAATCGGGAAAGTATCTGACTCAATCGGTAGGCTAACTTCTCACTCTTATTCATATCACCAATGATGTACTGATTCGCTGACAGGTAGTGTCAGTCATCATTATTTCCCGATAGTCATGAGTAAGTGACCGATTTTGTCATAGGTTTCATAGCCCACGAAACCTAAGCCCTGCCGTTGTTCCTCAAATTAATTTTACCAACTGACACCACCTGTCAGTCCACACCTTCAAACTAATCAACAGATGTCTTCTTAGAAAGAGGGCATGCAATCTTTAAGGAAAAACAAAAAATGAAAAAATCAATCATCCTGCTCGGTCTAACTTCGCTATTCGCATCTTCGGTATTCGCAGGTGGCACGTTCGGCGGTAATCCGGGCGATATCTCAAAAATGAAAGAACTGCTAGAGCCACAATGGAATGGTAAAGCAGGAATTCAGAACACATCGTCTTACGGTGTCATTGTGCAGTGGAAAGCCGATGTCTGCGGAACAATGAATGGTCATGTCACTGATGTAACTCAATGCGCCCCTGATACCCCGAAAGGTAAAGCACAATAAGTTTTGTTGCGGAGCTTGGCTCTCGATATCTCAGTTTCGAAATTGGAACTCTCTACGCTGAGACATCAATGAGCTCCGCAACACCTAATAAACCAACAAGAAGGAGCCTTTACATGGCGATTAAATCCATAACAACACTCGTTACAACCTGTCCTGCATGTGGTGAACGTGCATATGATGATGGTAGCTGTCAGGTGTGTGGTCACTCTCACTAAAGCTGCATTAACAAAACTCTAAAGGGTCATGTTCTTCATTGAGCATGGCCCTTTTTCATATCTATATAAAGAGGTAGGGAAGTATGCAAAGCAAAACCTTTTCACAATCATCATCCCAATCAAAAAAGAACGCTGGTATCCGTGGGGCTCAAGTCGGTGCTGCTCTAGGTGCTAGGTATGGTCCATATGGGGCACTAATCGGTGGTATCGCTGGTTTCGTAATTGGTGTCGTCGCCGACGAAGTTATTGAGGATTGACGGGCAAGTGTTATGAGGATTGACGGGCAAGTGTTATGAGAGCAGGGGATAACCTCTGCTTTTTTTGTCGACGACGCAGATGGTCGGAGTTGAAACCTCCTAGCCATATTAAGCTGTGCTGTGCCATTCAGATAGACAGTTATATATAGATATTAGTTTGCGTATAGGCTGCGATACTACTCATTAATATATTTAAGTATAATCAAATAATAAGCCACTTATCGAATATGCTCGCACAATGATAAATAACTATACAATTAGCCCTGACGATCCCGACTTAAATGCATATGAAAAGTACATTGCTGATTTTCATCAACAGCTCTCTTACCTAAAGATTGGTGAAGAACCTAGTTACGAAAATGCTGACTTTTTCGAGGAAGCAATAACCGTTGAATACCTTCCTGGAAATGATGATGGGTACTGCGTGTTCGCGGCAAGTCTCTTCAGCGAAGACCTCCTTAATAGTTACAAGCTTGATGCTCATTTAATGTTGCAAAAATCTTACGGTAAAAAAGCGGATAAAACTGTTGATTCAATCAAGAATGATTTTTTGCGTATTGAAGATAAACCTAGCTTGATAGCTGAGTTGAAAGGTTTGAGTAAACGATGCTGCCAATTGTGGGATTACATAATTTATAAACACTTATCTGATCCTTTAGCCAAGATAACAGAAGACGATGTCAGTATGCTCATCGAGCAATCAGATCAAATTGGTGATGAACTTATTAAACTGTCTCTTTGTGAGGATATGGAACTAGGTGGGACTAAGGCGCTAAGTAACGGAGCAAAGTATGATTGGCTAGCTAAAGCGGCATTGCAACTCTACGAAGGAGAACTGCCGTTATATGCACAATTATTTACTCAAGTGTGCGTTAATAAATTAGGTAATGAACTAGTTGAGTATAACCACGATATTATTAAGGTTGTTGACTTGATTCTGACTCATCGTCTAGCGTTAAAATCAGATTTCGCTGCTGGCAGAAAGAAGGTTAGAAAAGAAATGCTACAACTGCCAGCAGAGTATATTTACGTCAGACTCAATGGCAATCTCAAAGCAGACAGTACAAAAGCGGCTTATCGTTGGCTATTTATCAAGGCGTGGGCCTATTCTTATTTAAGGGTAAACCCAATGAGTCTTTCAGATTTAGCCCGTGTCATTGCGAAAGATGACCGTTTTTTCTATCGAGATAGCATGCATTTGCTTAGCTACTGTAAAAGTGAAGCTGAAAGAAATGACCTAATAGATAAGCGTTTTTTGGATTTAAAAAATGAACTATCCAAGTGGAATAAGAATGAAGACAGTAAAGGGTTCATTAATGGCAAATTGATAGCAATGAGTCAACGTGGCAGTTAGTACGTATAAAAATTGATACTGAATTGAAAGGGAGAAGCTTAACGGCTTCTCTTTTTTTTTTGCTCTCCATAAGCCGGAGCAGAGATGACAGCCGGATTGGTTGAATTAAAGGATACTGCATTTGTCAGCGGAAAAGCTGAAATAACGAAAGGCTGATAGGCAATAGCTGGACCACAGGTGACAGCTTAAATAACCCATTTGGGTTGTAATTACATCTGTCGACAAGTGACGCACTACATGCACTGAATCGTTCACAGCATGAATAAAAATCAATCAAAAGGATAAGCAAAATGTCATTACTTAATAAATCCATAAAGAAAGCGCTAGCAATTAAATCAATCACTGAGCAGTACGATGCACCTGAGCAGGCCGCATATATTAAAGTGCCAAGTGAAGATGAAGCATTTCAAAGCAAACTTGGTGTGGCTGAATTAGTTGTTATTGAGGAGCAGTATAAAAACACTGACTACAAAGTGCAGTACATCGTAGACCCTGATCTAATCGAACATTTAGATCGCAAGCATTACCGCACTAAAGTACTCCATGTAGTCAAAACAGAAAGTGGCGAGCTAAAGAGCATCATGATACCAGCTAAGACGAAGAACTCATGGCATGTGTCTAACTATGAATTGCTTATGCAAGCGCAAACATCACCTGTTATCGCCAAGCGTGACGTTATAGCTAAGGTTTACGAGGCGCATAAAGCAACAGGTATTACACCAATTGTTATTACCGATGAAGATGTACAGCAAGCTTACGCTAACGCATTCGGTCAATATGAAATTGCTGACCTCAATCACCCTGCACTAGTCGGAAAATTAAAAAACAGTCCAACGATTGACGCTGTCGACGAACCTGAGATTGAACTACTCGACGACACCGACGCGGTAGAGGCTAATTTGCCTAAATCTGGTTCCCTTGAAGAATTACAGGAGATTCAGCAGCCTGTCAGTTCAGTTAAAAATGAACTCGAACTTGAAGACATATACCTTGATGAGGATGAGCTAGAGTTTGAAGAGATTTCACTTGATGACATTGATATCAACGAAGAAGCGGCATGAATCATAGCTGCAAGACATTGCATTGAAGGTAAGCCACATGCTTACGTGCTATCAAGACAACTTAATGTCGCTCTGGCGCGTAAGGTGGTTCCTCAACATGTAGTACAACGAGTATCTACATTCGGGGAAACAATCCCTTGTGCGGTACTGGTGAATATTAAACGGTATCTAGCTCATGTTAATCACCGTCCTGCAATTCGCATTGATGTTGATTACCTCAATCGAAAGATAGCGAAATACAGTAAGAAAAAGTCAAACCGAAGCCTAGCTCTAGTGAGTCAGCTAGTCGGATTTAAAGCTAGCCTGACTCATGATTTAAGCGGTGATTGGCACCGCCAAGTAGTGAATGTCTTCGGTACTAAAACAGGCAGAGATACCACATCAGGAAGTGCCTTAAATCTGATACCAAAACATCATTGGCAAGACTTACTGAGTCCCCAGCAAGGATATTGTTATGTGCTCTTAGATTATGACCAACAAGAGCCAATGATAGCTGCGCAGAAAGCAAAGTGCATGAAATTACTTAACTTATACGAACAAGGCGATATTTATGAATTACTCATAGAAACAGTAACGGACAATGCATTAACACGCACTGAATTAAAGACATTAATAGTCATGCAGCTTTACGGAGCGAGCATAAAGCGTATAGCGCACAAGCTATCTCAACCACAATCAAACGTCATGAACTGGCTGATGGTGCTTAAGAAAACCCTAAGCCCTATTGATTATTACCTTGACGGTGAAGCCTTAAAAGCCAAGCGGCAAGGCGAGATACGCTCATTAGACTGGCGCATGGGAATTACCCAAGAAATTAACACGCTAACAATACGCAACTGGCCTATACAGGCGACAGGTGCGGACATTATGCGGCGAGCTTGCTTCAACCTAGACAAGGCCAAGCTCCCCGTACTACTGACCAACCATGATTCATTCTTGGTGCGGTTAGAAACCGATAAATACGACTATCAACTTAGGCAAGCGAAAAAGGCGTTAACCGACGCCAGCGCCGAGGTATTGGATGGATTTAAATTAAATGTGCAGGTGGAAATGCAACTACCCGCGATGATCAGAGATGAATAAAATGAGTAAATCAAAAAACACAATATCAATGGACGACATTATTGAAGTCGTAAACCCAGAGCAAAACTTGTGTGTAGATGAGAAAGATCAAGTCTATGTGTTGGTGAGAAAAGGTGCATCAACAGAGGCCATAAACATTAAGAGTAAGAAATTCAAGTCTGTACTTCGCAAGATTGCTCGTGATCTTGGAGCACGCCTTAAGGCAGCAGATATTGATGAAATTATTGAAGAACTAGAGAGTATGGTATGGGACTATGAAAAAGCACCGATTACCATTGAAATTCGCAATGCACTGTCCAAAGATAAAGCGTCAGTACTAATCGACCTGTGTAATGATAAAGGTGAAATCATCGACCTTTCGGCAGGTAATGTAGAAGTACTGAGTAAACCTAATGCTAAAACAAAATCAGTGGTATTTAGTCGCCCTAAAGACATGAAACCTATGGTGACTCCTGAATTCACTTCGATTAAAAGTGGCATTACACGGCTAAAACCGTTCATTAATACAGACCAAAACACATTCTTTCAGTTAGTGGCTTACATGACTTACATCTTGGCTCATCCGAAAGAATGCGGTGTCCCTTATCCAATATTGCTTATTCAAGGCGAAAAGGGTTCAGGTAAAAGTTTCTTCTCCAACAGTGTCACGCGTACTTTATTGGACCCAAGTAGCCTTGATGGATTGCGAATGCCAAGACGTGAACAAGACTTTGCCATTCAAGTTAACAGTATGTTTTTAGGTGTGTATGACAACTTACGTAAGCTCACGAAAGACCAAAGTGATATGCTCTGTACGACTGCAACTAAGGGTAATATTGCTTCTCGTACCTTGTATTCCGATGATGGATTAACTTCACTACTCTTACATGCTCCTTTATTGCTTAATGGTATTCATAATTTTGTGACCGAATCAGATTTGGCCTCACGTTGCTTTAAGGTCGCGCTTGTTCCTATGGAAGAGGACAAACGTAAGCCCGAAGGTTTACTAAAACAGGAGTTAGAAGCAGCATTACCTGAAATTTTTGGTTCACTGTTGACGTTGGCGTCGAAAACATTGGTTGAAGAGGAAAGTGCTAAAGTGAAGTATCCGGCTCGTATGATGGACTTTGCAAAGTGGCTTGCTGCGATTGAGAAAGTGCTGGGGTTAGGTGAGGGCAAGTTACAGAAAGCCTATAAGTTGAATGTGAGAAATATCATGGCCTCAGGTACAGAAGATGACAGCCTTACGGTTGCTATGCAAAAGCTCATCAAATCAGCAGCGAACGATAAAATTTGGAAAGCAACTCCATCTCGCTTATTGGAAACATTGCAGCATCATGAAAACCCGATGTACTTACCACGAGGCGCTGCTGCACTAACAAGCAAGCTTAAAGCTCAAGAAAGCAGTCTTAATGCCAACGGAATTTATTTTAAGATAGGTCGAGATACCGAGCGTTATGTGATGGTGTCAGGTAAGCCTCTAGCTGCTTAATCGTAACCTTGAACATCATATTGATTATTGATTATTGATTATTGATTGAAGCCCATTCTAACGCTGAGTGGGCTTTTTTGTGCCTGAGTGATTATGGTATCGCTCAGGTGCTTACCGTCGACGACAAGGTATTTATAGCAAAGATAAAAAAGTTGTTTCAAATACCGTACTTTGATTTCTCGGTCGATAAGATTAATGTAACAACTTAGCAATTACAGGATCTTATATGCAAACGAAGAGCAAATTAACTACGAGTGCGCAGGCTTGCCTTGACTGGCTTGAAAAGGACTTAGAGTACAATCAGAAGAACAATATTTGGGGGAGTTTGACTCCACTTTATAAGAGATCTATCGAACGTTCTGGTGAACTCAATGATTTTTTTGAAGACGTCCACAACCAGCTTGATGAACACCAGAAAAGGTTGATATTAGAAATCTTGGTAGATGCGGATATGTTCTGGCACCCAAATCAAGCAACTAAAATACGGGCTGATTACCAGAGGTTTATCGAGTCGAATCAAGCTGTTTTTGATGCAGCACGAACGCTTGCGTCACTTTTAGAAGAAAGGGAAGAGTTTAGTGAAGGTGCTCGCTGGTACTCATATGTTGATACTGACTTACCAGACATTTTGAATGCCTCTAGTCAGCATCATTCACGTTTCAATTCATTTTTGAGAGAGAGATTTAAACCACTTTTATCTTTTGATTCGAGGTATTGGCCAACGACGATAGATTTTATTGAAGAACTTCGAAATAGATTTTTTGATGCAGAAATAGAAACCTCTGAGCAGCCATTGCATTTGTTAGTCAATCAGAAAAGAGCTTCTGATCTTGATACCATTATTTTATTTTTTTCTGACTTACAGACCAGAAAGGCGGGTCTTAATGGCTTACCTAAGTCATTTAAGCTCCGAGATTCATCAGTAGCATCGGCAATCAACATTGGGTTAGATCTACCACTAGAGAATTTATTTACAGCAGAAAAAGTCAAAGTTGGTCGGCAAAACTTACGCAAGAAAGGATGGGATGTTTGGGGGGAAAGGTACGAGTTTAACGGTTTTAATTTATCAACTTAATAAGAGAAGCGTCGTCGACATATAGAGATGGTAATCGACGACATCACTAAACTTCCCCATACTTGTTTAATCAAGCTTGTCTTGATTACGTTCTATGGCGTTGTCTAGCTCTTCGTGTGTGAGTCGAGTTTTATTCAGTTGTTTTTTAGCCTTGTCACCAATGTTCTTTAACTTTTGGCGGTTCTCTTCGGTTTGGCGCTTGTTATTGCGTTTTAGGCGATTGTTTAGTTCATATTCTTCTGAGAAATTAACGAGATTTCTATCTTTTGGCATGTGATATCCTATTTCAGTAATGTTATTTGAATAATATGCCACTAACCACGTATGCTTGATGTGATTTGGATACCAATA
>NZ_JBGOOO010000070.1:0-9315 GCF_041439695.1 Vibrio sp. FF266 | reverse complement strand
TTTGAAGTAGTCATAATTCGTCCTCAATGTGTAAACACATTTCAGGACGGGACAGTTGATAACGATTAGCCCACAGGGCTTGTGTTAACGGCTTGTTGAGTATGATTTTTGTTATCAATGTGGATGTAAAATCTGTATTGATAATTGTATTGTAGAACGTAATTTTCTGGCTTCATTAAAACAACATTTCGCTTTCAAGAATAGAAAGATAGAAGCTTACAAAAGCGATGAAAGGTGGTAATTTTCGTCGTCTAAAATTCAGTAATATGGAACTCAATAATGCACTCTACATGGCAACCGGCCGCAACCATTAAGCAGTTAAAGCAACGTGCTGATATCCTAAATCAAATTCGTCAGTTCTTTGTTGAGCGAAACGTGATGGAAGTGGATACGCCTGCGATGAGCCACGCCACGGTGACGGATGTGCATTTACATACCTTCAAAACTGAATTCGTAGGGCCAGGTTATGCGCACGGCCAGCCACTATTCTTTATGACTAGCCCAGAGTTTCATATGAAACGCTTGTTGGCTGCCGGAAGCGGTTGTATTTACCAAATTTGTAAATCTTTTCGCAATGAAGAAAATGGCCGTTATCACAACCCTGAGTTCACTATGTTGGAGTGGTATCGCGTTGGTTTTGATCATCATGATCTGATGGATGAGATGGATCTGCTGTTACAGCAGGTACTTAAATCAGGCATAGCAGAGCGAATGACTTACCAACAAGCCTTTATTGATGTGTTAGGTGTTTGTCCGCTGGAAGATTCGATGGATACGCTAAAGCAAGCAGCTGCGAAACTAGGGCTCAGCGACATAGCTGACCCCGAGCAAGATCGCGATACGTTATTGCAGCTTCTTTTCAGTATTGGGGTCGAGGCGAAAATAGGCAAGCAGGTGCCTGCGTTTGTGTATGACTTCCCAGCATCGCAAGCAGCGTTAGCTAAGATCAATCCAAACGATTCACGAGTCGCCGATCGCTTTGAGGTGTATTTCAAAGGAATTGAGTTAGCAAACGGCTTCCACGAGTTAGATAAACCGCAAGAACAACTTAAGCGCTTTGAAGATGATAATACCAAACGTATTGAGATGGGCTTATCACCTCAACCGATTGATCATCACTTGATTGAGGCATTAAAAGCGGGCTTACCAGACTGTGCGGGTGTTGCTTTGGGTATTGATCGTCTGATCATGCTGGCGTTAGGTTATGACCACATCGATGACGTGACGGCTTTCCCGTTCCCGCGCTCTTAGCTCTCTATTCAGTTAGTCCTACTTACCGTTTGGCTAACTGACCAGAATCCGAGTACCCACTATCTGACCAAAATACCAGTACCCACTATCTGACCAAAATACCAGTACCCACTACGGCAACAATGGCACCTATCCAAGCGTAGACGTTCGGTCTCTGCTTGGTGTATAGCCAGAGTATCGGTAACAACATGATTGGTGTGGTTGAAGATAACAGAGCGACCATACCGACATTGCCTTCCTGCAACGCATACAAAATCAACGTCATTCCTACTGCCATCGCTAGAAAACCATTAACCGCGGTAATCGCGAATATCTGCTTATTCATTGGGTTAAGTGCGCGTGAAAGTTTGGCGCCTGTTAAACGAAATGCGGAGTGAGCAACAAAAGCGGTGATCATTCGAATGGCAGAAGCGGCAACAGGGTCGATACTGGTTTGCATCACGGGTTTGGCAATGATGCCGCCCAATGCTTGGCAGATCGCTGCGGTGATTCCCAGTGCGACACCAATCCACACGGTGCCCTTGATGGTTTCAAGCTGGTTGTTGGCTTGTCCTCGACGACCAAAGAATATCGCAGTTAATACACCACTAAACACCAAAGCCGAGCCAATCAGCTCAATAGAGGTCATACTTTCACTAAACAGGAAGTAACCAAGAATCGCCGAGAACACGGCGTGACAAGAGAACAGTAAACCCGCTTGGCGCGGTCCCATTCGGTTCAAACAGGCAAATAGGGCGGTATCACCAATGAATATACCAATCAGGCCAGATAGCATCATCGGCGTGATTAGATTGGCTTCGACAGTTGACCAACCTCCGGTAAACCAAGCCATGCTCGATAAGATGATCGCGGTACAACCCATTCTCCAACGGCTATAGGCGAAAGAACCTAAGTGTTGGGCAGGCTTTACTGACATTAGGCTCGCAATGGCCCAAAGAAAAGCGGCAGCTAGAGCTAACCATTCAAATCCCATCTGAATAACATCCTTGTGTCTGGGATAAATTAGCTCATCAATATGCATCAAACCGAACTGAGAACAAAGTGATTCTTATGAAAGAACTACTTTGTTTCAGTTATTAGTTTATGTCAGCTGTCGCTCGGTGGTGTGGTTCACTTACTTTGCTTGAGTCGCGCTATACCTTAAAGCGCTCCACGTCTTGGCGCATCGACTCGGCAGCGCTACTCATTTCATTTGAGCTATTGCGACTGCTTTCAGCTTGCTGTGCAAGGTCATCAGAGGCATCCTTGATTCCTTGCGTATTACGGCTGATGTCTTCGCTGACCGCGCGTTGCTCTTCCGCAGCACTTGCTATTTGCAGCGCCATATCGTTGATTTCAGTGATTGCCTGAGTGATCTTAGTCAGGCTGCCATGAGCTTGTTCTGCGAAGCCAACGCTGTTCTCTGCCAGTTGAGTGCTGGTGGTCATGCTTTCAACGGCATGTTCGGTATTTTTCTGCAGTGTATCAATCATCACGCGGATCTCTTCCGTTGAGCCATGCGTTCTTTGGCTGAGCACTCGCACTTCATCGGCGACAACGGCAAACCCACGACCTTGTTCACCCGCTCGAGCGGCTTCAATCGCAGCGTTCAATGCCAACAGGTTGGTCTGTTCGGCAATGCCTTGAATGGTGGATAGGATCTGGTTGATGCTTTGAGCATTACTCTCTAATTCACGAATAACATTGGCTGCATCTTCAACTTGAGTCGCAAGGCCTGTAATCGCATCGCGGTTTTGTTGGATAACCTCTTGGCCTTCGTTACAAGCGGTAGCGGATGCCTGAGAAGCGGAGGCGGTTAATTCGGCATGGCTGGCCACTTCAGCTGCGGTGGCGGACATTTCATGAATCGCAGTCGCAATTTGGTTGATGTCGTTTTGTTGGTTCTCGACTCGAATCGAAGATTGCGTAGCCAGTTGATTGGCTTTTTCCGCATGGTTGTTTAAGTCGTGACTGTGCTCGATTACGCCCTTAAGCATGCTTTGCATCTGGCTCAAGAACTGGTTCACGAGCTCGGCAAGTTTGCCAATTTCATCCATGCGCTTGATATCAATACGCTGAGTCAGATCGCCTCTGCCTTGAGCAAGCTGAGTCAGTGCTTCAGACAATGTTTGCAGTGGGTGCAGCAAGCGGTTAATCACCATTGTGCTCGCAATCGAAATGAAGATGTATAAAATCAAAGAGGTAAGCGTGATAAATTGAATGGCATCGGATACCGCAGAAAATGCCATTTCTTTATCGATCACAATACCCAATGACCAATCGGTATTCGGAACGTTAGCGATGTAGACCATTTTATCGCCTTGACCAGGCCAAGTTAACGTCGTGATCATTTGGTTTTGGAGCAGTTGTGATACTTTGTCGACCGTTAGCTCAGGGTTCAAATTCGTCAGTGGTTTCTGACTCAACTCTTCATCACTGTAGGCGACGATGTTGTTATTACCGTCGACTAAAAAAGCAAAACCGTCATTATCGAGTTTTACATTGAGTACGGTATCAATAATGCTGGTTACGGTTAAGTCTGCCGCGATAACACCCTGTCTTTCACCATTAAATGCTTTAGCGAAACTGATGACAATGCTGCCGTCAAAATCTTGATAAGGTTCGGTAATGATGAGTTCAGATGTCGCGTTTGCATCTTTATACCAAGGGCGGGATCGTGGGTCGTAGTCTGCTGGCCAATCCTCAGCCTTGTCGCCATAAGCTATACTGCCATCACTGAATCCTGCATAAACAGACAAGAATTGCCCGGCTTGCTTGGTGATCAATAACTCGCGATCAGAGTTGCTATTGCTTGAAATGGTCGATTCATTGGCAAGCATCATATCACTGCGGATTGATAACCAATCGGCAATGTAGTTCGTCGTACCAACACTCACGTTTTTCACCTGTTGGTTGATCGCGACTTCAGTTTCTTGAGTAAGCTGATTAACAGATATCCAAGCTTGAGCGCCACTTACGACGGCAATAATAACCGCGATAGCGATCTGAATTTTGAACTTAATAGTATGTCTCAAGGTTTATCCCTCCTTCTTGGATAAAAGGCTAATGACAGCGACGCGTTGGATTGCGAACGGATGTGTCTCTGCTAGGTGTCTAGTGTCGTTATATTTAAAGTTCGAAACGTGTTGAAAATCATAATTTAAATATATATATGATTATTTTTAATAAACAGTGAAGTGGAATCACAATTGGTTGCTGCTAAGGTGTTAATTGTTATCAAGATTTATCTTATTGGTTAAAATCTGGTGGCCCGCCAGCTAGCGAGGTCACGATTACTAGCTGGACGGAAGGGAGGCATTGACGTGCTAGGTGATAATAAACAGTGCGAGGTAGACCATCAGTAAGCCGACAATCCCTAAGATGATACCCATCTTCGCCATATCTTTGCTTTCGATAAGCCCAGTTGAGTAAGCCAGCGAGTTTGGTGGCGTCGATACTGGAAGAATCATCCCGAGCGATGCCGAGAAGGCGACCACAACCAGCAAGCCTTGTAAGCCTCCAATTGCTACTAGGCTTTCCATAGAAGCGCCAATCGCAGCTGCTATCGGCATCAGCAAGTTTGCGGTTGCTGTGTTCGACATGAAATTAGCCATTAGCCAACACACGATAGACAGCGTTAGTACCACTGCAGTCGGCGAGAGCGATTCATAATCAATCGCGTGTGCGAGTGCAGCGGCTAAGCCTGTTTTATCCAAGCCAATCCCAATCGCAATACCACCCGCAACCAGCCACAACACATCCCAGTTAATCAGCTTGAGTTCTTCTTTACCCATGATGCCAGTGAGAGTGAAAACAGCCAGTGGAATAATAGAGACCACATAAGTGTTCATGCCATGCAGTTTGGTGGTCATCCACAATAAGATTGTCGCAGCGAAAGTGATGTAAACCACAATCGCTCGCCAGCTCTTTTTAAATTGTCCATCAAGCTTGAGGACCATATTTCTTTCTTTAGAAGGGAAGAGTTTTTGTAGGAGGAACCAAGCGATGGTCAGTTGGATGATCACAAAGGGTAAGCCCATCATCATCCAACTAAGGAAGTCGATACTGTTTTCGCCAGTTAGGTATTGCAGTGCGATCGCATTGGGTGGTGTACCTATGGGTGTTGCGATACCACCGGTATTGGCGGCGATTGGAATACACAACACGAGCGCTTTAATCCCCATGTCGCCTTTTGGTGCAGAGGCTACGATAGGACCTAGCAATGCGAGCATCATTACCGTTGTTGCGGTATTTGACATGAACATTGAGAACACGGCGGTGATAAGCATTAAACCCAGCATAATAAAGCGCGGTTCTGTGCCAAATGGTTTGAGCAGCACACGAGCTAAATTGTTGTCGAGTTCGTATTTGGATGCGGATATCGCAAGAGCAAAGCCACCCATGAAAAGGATGATGATTGGTGACGAAAATGCACCGAAGATGTCGGTATATTTGATTAATTCACCGAGATCGTGTCCTGCTGGTGGGTTTCTAAATAGATGTAAACCCTTGTCGGAAATCATCACCAGTTCAAGCGCAATGATCAGAATTGACGTGGCGAATACTGGAACGGGTTCAAGCACCCACAGTAGAGCTGCTAGTAAGAATATCGCCAACAAGCGGTGTTGAATCAGCGTGAGGTCATCGATAGGTATGGAATCTATTGGCATGAATAACACGCCTAAGGGAATCGCAAAACAAATCAACAGCTTGACCAGAACGCCAATATTGAGTTTAGGCATGTACAAAGACCCCATGAATAAAATATCTTCAAATAGAGTAAGTTATCTGGATTGTTGGTACTTGGAGACGGGTTGTAAAATCGAAAAGTTGTTTAAGGTTTCGACAGTTGTTTTGCTTTTGGTCAATATTTTATCTGGGCAATTAGAGGCAAGAGTGAGAAGCAGCAGGTGGCTGGGCAGGGGTTGAGGATTGAGGTTTGAAAGCTTGGGTTGTTAGAGCTTGAGTAGGAAACGAATTGGTAGAGTTCAGAAAAAGGCGCGTTCTTCTCTGATATAGAAAAAGTAACGCGCCTTTAAAACTAAATGAGTTAACTCAGATCGTTAAGCTTGGTCAGTGTTCTCTGCTGAATCAACAGCTTCAGTCTCAACGTCTTTACCCGCAATGTGCGCGAAAGGAGTGCCTAGAACGGTTTTCTCACCATTTTGCATAGTGTCGTCAAACTTGATTGCATCTTTAGCAAACAGGTTGATAACCGTTGAACCAAGCTTGAAGCGACCCATCTCTTCGCCTTTCTTCAAGACAATAGATTTATCACCTTGTGCTGGGTAATCCCACTTGTAAACCGAGTTACCGCGAGGTGGCGTGATGGTGCCAGCCCATACTTGCTCGATGCTACCTACGATAGTTGCACCAACCAGCACTTGTGCCATTGGGCCAAACTCAGTATCAAAGATACAAACCACACGCTCGTTACGTGCGAATAGGTTTGGAACGTTCTCTGCCGTTAGAGGGTTAACTGAGAACAGGTCTCCGGGAACGTAGATCATCTGACGCAGTGTGCCGTCGCATGGCATGTGCACACGGTGATAATCACTTGGCGACAAGTAAAGCGTTGCGAATTCACCGTCTTTAAACTCATCGGCTAGGTCTGCATCACCACCAAGCAACTCACGTGCTGAGTAGTTATGGTTTTTAGCTTGAATCAGTTGACCATCAGTAATTGGGCCAAACTGACTTACACGTGCATCAGCAGGGTGAACAATAACAGAGTCACCTTCTGCGATAGGGCGCATGCCTTCTTTCAATTCACGTACGAAGAATTCATTGAATGTCTTAAAGTGTTTTGGATCGCTATGCAGAGCTTCATCCATGTTCACTTTGTATTGCTTGATGAACCAGTTAATGATCGCTGTCGTTAAACCACCCGCTTTAGCAGACGCCAGTTTACCAACTAAACGAGTCAGGCCATGTTGTGGGATCCAGTACTGCAATCCAACTTTAATCTTATCCATTGTATTAATTTTCCAATGCTAATTGTTTTTCAATTAAATCTGTCGATGATGGTTTAGGGCGCGAGATGTTACTTAAGTTCGCGCCAATTGTCAGTAAATGCACACATTTGTTCACAAAAACGCGATTAGAGATCGGCTTTCTTGCTTCGTGAGTACTGACGGTTATCTTTGTTGTCAGCCATTGTTTCAATAATGCGATGGTAGCTAGCAAAACGTAAGCGGCTAATTTTTCCGTCTTCAACGGCTTCACGTAGAAGACATCCTGGGTCGTCATTGTGTTTACAGTCGCGGAACTTACAGCCACCTAGGTATGGCTTGAATTCAATGAAAGCATCTGTGACTTCATCGGGTTCTAAATGCCATAAGCCGAATTCACGTACCCCTGGGGAATCGATAAGATCACCACCAGAAGGGAAGTGATACAAACGCGCTGCTGTGGTGGTGTGTTGACCCAGTCCTGAGTTTTCAGAAACTGCGCCTTCTTCAATGTCCAATGTTGGCATCAGTGCATTCACTACGCTGGATTTACCTACACCAGATTGACCAACGAAAATGTTGATACGATCTTTCAGTTCAGCTTCCAACTCTTTGATGCCGTAACCCGACTCTTTACTCACGAACATGACTTTATAGCCGATTTTCTCGTATATCTTCAGTGTTTCGCGGTATTCGCTAATTTGTTGTTCTGTCAGCAAGTCAACTTTATTGAGTACAACTAAAGGGGCGATATTCACCGTTTCAGAGGCGATCAAGTAGCGGTCGATGATATTAAGTGATAGCTCTGGTAGTACAGCTGAAACGATAACCATTTGGTCTACGTTTGCGGCAACCGGTTTGAGGCCGTCATAGTAGTCAGGGCGAGTTAGCATTGACGTTCTTGGCTCAACGGCTTCGACAACACCTGAGATGCCAGCCATGGATTCTAAGCCTGCACGCCAAGTTACTCGGTCACCAGAAACTAAAGTCTCAATACTACGGCGTAAGTTACAACGGTGAACTTCGTTGGTTTCAAGATCTTCGATATCGGCATGTTGACCAAAGCGCGTAATCACGAGTCCGCTTTTTGTTCCGCCAAGCATGTTCTCGTCCCATTGGATAGAATCTTCTTTCTTGAGTCGCTTGTTCTGGTTGCTACGTACGCGACGTACCTGACCTTTGGTTAACTTCTTTTTTTTAGCCACAATTTTTCACTTAACACATCTAACTTGATGATTGGGAACTCAAACAGGATGTTGCTACTGCCATATGATTTCGATGGCTCTAAAGCTAGTTTGAGTATAGTTATTTGGGTATAGTACCTCTTTTATACATAAACAAATAGGCGACGCCTTATGTCCTTTAGCGATCAGAACCTTATTTGGGTTGATCTCGAGATGACAGGACTTGATCCTGAAACTCATAAAATCATTGAAATTGCTACTATCGTTACTGATAGTGAGCTTAATATCCTGGCTGAAGGACCTGTTTTGGCTATTCACCAACCTCAGAGTGAATTGGACAAGATGGACGAGTGGTGCACAACGACTCACACCGGTAGTGGCCTAGTGAAACGAATTCAAGACAGTACAGTTTCAGAGCAAGATGCCATTCAACAAACGATTGAGTTTCTGGAAAAATGGGTACCAAAAGGTAAGTCACCAATTTGTGGCAACAGCATTGGTCAAGATCGCCGATTCTTATACAAGCATATGCCAGAGCTGGAAGAGTACTTCCACTACCGTTATGTTGATGTTAGCACCCTAAAAGAGCTGACTCGCCGTTGGAAGCCTGAAGTGTTAGATGGTTTTTCTAAGTCGGGAAGCCACCTTGCATTAGACGATATTCGAGAGTCTATTGCTGAGCTGCAGTACTATCGAAAAACGATTATTAACATCTAATCAGATCAAATGTTCACGTTTATCTAACTTTTCAGGGACATAAGAGCTATTTTTTTTGCAAATATGTGTGCTTTTACAGCAGTTGAGTAAAAACTTGCTGATTTTTGCATTAAGGACTTGCATCACAAAAAAATGCTCTTATAATTCGCAGCCCTGAACGGCGAAAGACGTTTTCAGTTTGCGATACTAGCTCAGTTGGTAGAGCGCAACCTTGCCAAGGTTGAGGTCATCGG
>NZ_JBGOOO010000069.1:0-9635 GCF_041439695.1 Vibrio sp. FF266 | reverse complement strand
ATACGAGACACAATTACTCTTTATCGCCCAAACTGGTTAAATTTTAACAGTGACATCTACCCTGCCAGATAGGGATAAAGTGGAGATTTGGTTATTAATCATATCTATGTTATTGACTATGTAAAAATCACCACAAGTTATCCGCCCAAGAGCATACAAGCCCATTTGAATATCACCAGTTTCTGACTTAGCAGGCTATCAAGTACCGGATTGCTTCTATCGAGTGAACGTTGTATTCCTGTAGCATTGATGATGAAATCAAAGAAGTACTCCTTTTCTATCTGTCTCTACACAATATTGACCATTGTCTAATCGTTGAGCAAAGTCACTGGCAAGGTAAGATGTATCAGTGCCCGGAATGGAAACCTGATGAGGAAGCTAGTTCCACCCTTGTAGGAGTGGAACTATGGTCGATAATTAAAATGGACAGCTCATATAACCCTGAAGGATTATCTTTTTGGGAGACATTTTGCAGACAGCAGCCTAATTGCCTCTAAAAATCAGTGCGCATGTAGTGCAACTAAACTTTGTGACACAACGAGTAAGACAAGAGTACGAAGAGATATTAATGATGTTAGTGGTCTTTATCATATATACCAATGTCTTTTTTTAAATGGTCAGAAAGGTGTCTCACATCGAGAGATGCATTTTTATTTTTTCCACTTTTAAAATTATACCTTTTAAATTTAATCCGCAGATAGCGTAAATAGTCTCTAAACTTCGATTTTTTTTGAATTGTTTTCACTGACTTTTCATTTTTCATAGCAACGCACTCTTTTTTATAAGAAAAACCATAATTTTAACGACCAAAATTAATTGAAATTAAGTATCTTTAAACCCAGAAGCTTCGTCTTCATGAGAAAGTTGATTTGATACTAATTATGTTTACTTTAGGGACTGCTGCTCCTTTTCTCTTCAGTGAAAATAGTTTTATTTGTCTTTCCATGAAGAATTCCCTTATTGTTTTGTTACTTATTGCCAGAGTAAGTAGATAGTTACTTATTATTTTATAAGTTAACACAAAGGCTAAGAGCTAATTATTTACATTTAATTTATATTCGTTAAGGGTTTATAATGAAAATCAGGATTAGATACTGTTCACGAAATGCCTCCAGTATATAAAAGGATATTTGATTGGTTTGATGCGATGGTGCGTTCTAGAATTTTTTCATTTCTAGCCTGTATTTTTGGGGTGAAAGTACCCCTGTATAAGAGTAACTTGGCGTTAATGTAAAAACAGTGTGGTCAAATCTACACCCCAACCCCTTCCAATAGGGGCGTTTTTCATCGATAATTTAGCCTCTTAGTGAAAACAAAGACTAATTGGAAAGTGTTCCAAAAATGCCCCTGTATTTTCAATTTTTGACCACACCCTACGCCAGTATTGCCATTCAGTCGAAGGTGAACGTGATCGTGCTGAGTCGTCTTTTGGGGCATGCTGAAGCGGAAACGACGCTAAAGTATGCGCATTTGGGACGTGAGGACGTGTGTCAGGCGGCCTCTCATGTGTCGGGTGTACTCGTTAAGGGGATGCGCTCATGAAGTCACTGTTATTCACTTCTAAAGTGATTCAATCTCTTCATTCAAAAACTCGAACGTATACGGTGTGGGATACCAAAATTCCCGCGTTAGGGGTTAGAGTCTATGCCGATGATCGCCGTTTCTATGTGACTTATCTACCCATTCCCAATAAGACGTTAGCGGCCGTGGGACAATTCACCCTAAAACAAGCCAGACAACACGTGCAAGCTTTACAGTCTTCTTTTTTAGAAAAAGAGACGAAACCGATACGGTTAATTCGCTTTGATGCTTTGGTGAAAGAAGAATGGACGGATAAGGTCTGCAAGGGATGGAAACTGAGTACACAAGGGACAGCGTCGAGCGCCTTAAGAAGGCATTTGTTGCCCGAGTTTGGACGTTTTCCTGTCAGCCGTATTGATTCGTTTCATGTGCATCGTTGGTTTGATGAACTCAGCCAGAATTACGCAGGGGCTGCCAACCGTAATCTTGATGTGCTTCGTTCTATCTTCAAATATGCGGTGAAGCAAGGTTATTGCATGGAAAACCCTTGTGAGGGTCTCAAGCAAAGTCGCAAAAAAAAGCTCAATCGTTTTTTGAGTTTGGATGAGTTAGCGCGATTGGATAAGGCATTAACTGTGGTCAGCCAGCAAGGTAATCTGGAAGCGTGCTGTTGTCAGGTGCTAAAACTGGTGCTGTTAACGGGGTGTCGAATTTCAGAGGTAACAGGCCTACAATGGTCTTTTGTTAAAGGCAGGGAGTGGCACTTGCCGGACAGCAAAACGGGTGCGAAGGTGGTGTATGTGGGCAAGGAAGCGCAGAAACTCCTTTCAGACATACCAAAGCAAGCATGGACACAGCGTAGCGAATCACACGATGATGTGTTTATGCCTTTGCGTCGTTTTGTGAGTCGGTCGACTAAGGTTAGTATGGTCTGGCAACAGGTGCGAGCCTTAGCCCATATCGAGGATGTTCGCATTCACGATTTGCGTCATACCTTTGCCAGTTATGCGGTGTTAGAGGGGTTCCCTATTCCGATGGTGTCGAAACTGTTGGGTCACACGCGTATTTCATCCACGCTTCGTTATGCTCACGTGGATGATGTGCAAGTATCGCAATCTGCTGAGGCGATAGGGGAAGTTATTAGTGGAATATTATCAGGCCAGCTTGTGAATAACCCTAAAACTCGAAAAGTGAGAGCCTCCAAACCTAAGCCGACGAAATCTCCCCCTAAACGCAGAGGAAGACCTATCAAAGTAATACCGGAACTGACCGAGAAGGAGGTTGAACGGTTTAGATATGAAGTGGATTTTTGGGAATGGTGATTAAAATATCTGTCGGAATAACATAAGTACATCAAATTTTAAGATTAGGTTTTTTGGTGAAGTTTGTGTTTTGGGGAGTCACACTTGGAGTTCTGTGAATAAGTGTACGCGAGAACTAACGCTTTTCTCTAAATATTAATTATTAATTATTAATTATTAATTATTAATTTTAGGCCATTCGATAAAGACTGATAGGTTCGACGCTCTTTGTTTAACATCATAGGGTAGGCAGCTAATCAATGGACAAGAGTAAAGGATTGACGAGAGAGCAAATAAGGTCTTTTCGCCGAGATGGTTATTTAGGACCATTACCGAGGTTCGCAAATGTCGAATTAATTCAAGATGTTTTAACGGAAGTTAGGGAGATAGCTCAAAGCCCAGAGCCGCATCCCCTGTATGGTCGTTATTCTGTCAGGGATTGGCATTTAGTATCGACGAAAATTAAAGAGTTGCTCACAGATTCAGCTTTGATCCCAAAGCTACAGTCTCTGATTGGAGACGATTTAGCTCTTTGGCGCTCAAAAATTTTTCACAAGAAATCTGGAGAAAACGGTACAGGTTGGCACCAAGAGTGGGGAGATTTCGATGGTGAAGAAATTGGCAATAATAAGCCTAGTTTAAGGCCTAAACATGAAAGGCGGGATCGTTGGTGGAATTTAACTGTTTGGGTCGCCCTTACTGATGTTGAGCTTGATTGCGCTCCGTTGCGTTTCATTCGTGGTTCACATAAAAAACAATATCCTAAAACCATGGTTCCAATGACAGAATCTGAGTTTTGGCATGATCCATTTATTGACTGTAAAACAATCGAAGATGTTGTCGAAAGGGCGAACAATTACACACTAGTATTGGACGTTGATACCAGTGGGCTTTTTGAAAATTATCAAATTAGTGGGAAATCATTCGAGGATGTTAAAGCCTATGTTCGAGCTGAACTTGCAAAATTACCTGCAAAAAAAACATTGGGTGTAGACGAGAGCCAAGAAGATATAGTGACGATCCCTATGAAAAAAGGGGAATTTGTTATTTTCACGGAAAGAACCATGCATGGTTCTCTTCCTAATACATCTTATAATGACCGGTTTGGCATTAATTTTAGAGTAACGGCAACGGATACGGAAATTTATCCATTTCGACACTTGGGCGACTTTATTGATGGCTCAAACATAGATATCACAAGACATTCGAGCTTACTGCTCTGTGGTAAGGATCTGTCTAACACACGTAACAGTTATACGTGAGAAGGGAGGTTAGAAAGTGATTATCAGCAAACAAATGCATGACATGAATATTCTGAATGATGCTTCTGCCTTACTTGGGTGTTCGACTTCTAAAGAGCTCTATCAAAAATTAAGAGCTTTAATAGAGCGACACGAGACTGTGAGAGTGAAGACAGGAATAAACCTTGTGGCAGCAGAAGGCCCTATGAGTTTACAAGCTCGGGGACTACTAAGTTGTGACTTGGGGTCTAGAGCCTCAGGCGGTTCTATTGGGCGAAATAACCGCTTTTTTACGGGGCTTGATCAAGCTGATGAAATAGAAGCACTTTGCATAGTATTACTTAAGGAATTATTTGAATGCAATCATGCAGACCCTAGGCTTTTAGGAGGGCTTCATGCTAATACGGTTGTCTATGCAGTTCTCAAAAACCATTTCAACGTATCAGATATGTCCACCCTCAATACATTTTATGGTGGTAACTCAAGTAACCATAGTTTAGGCCCCCCGGGGATCTTGAACTATTCCATTTCAGATCTTCCTGTGGATCCGAATACCCTCGAAATTGACTTAAACGCCTTTGAATACATGGCTAAGTTTAGACACCCGAAATTAGTGAGTTTAGGGGCAGGTCTCAACCTTTTTCCCTTTCCTGTAAAAGAGATAAAAGACATTATTTCTCGTTGGGGAGGGATGTTACTTTTTGATGGCTCACATCAAGCAGGGTTGATTGCTGGTGGAGTTTATCCAAACCCTCTGTCTTTGGGAGCTGATATCTACACTGCATCGACAGGAAAGACGTTTAGTGGTCCTCAGGGAGGAGTAATTTGTTGGAATTCGGAAAAGTTTTCTTCTCCGATTAGCACGACTATATTCCCAAAGCTAACTGGTTCACATCAACTTAATCGAATTGCTGCCCTGACGGTCTCATGCTTAGAATTAAAGGAATATGGCCTTGAATATATGGCTCAAGGGATACTTAATGCTAGGCAACTTGCTAGTAATTTACAGGCGCACGGGTTGGAGGTGCTCTGTTCTGATGAAGGCTTTACTGAAACTCATCAAGTTGTTGTGAAATGGACTCGAGAAGAAGGTGCGCGTTTAGCATGCTACCGTCTAGCTGATGTTGGGGTTTTTGCTAATGCAGTCCCACTTCCTGAAGATAGAGAGTTGTTATCTGGGATACGTTTTGGTGCAACAGAAATTACTCGATTAGGGGTTACACAAAGTCAAATAGTTGTTTTAGCTGAGGTAATCGCAGGCGTTCTACAAGGTAATTACAATTTGAAGGAGGCGCGTAATGTAGTAAGTGAGTTAGCCTCAACATTTTCTGGCTTTAAATATAGCTTGGAGGGTGGACAATGATTTCAATTACAGAACTGTTTACTTACTTATTTGTTACGTTGCTATATGCGTTTATGCCCGGTCCTGCAATGCTTTACAGTATTGCTCAAGCTGTGTCAGGAGGGAAGAAAGTAGGAATTATGGCAGCTTTTGGCCTTCATATAGGAGGTTATTTTCATGTAATTTTAGCTGTATTAGGTTTGTCTTCTGTGCTTTTAGCTAATCCTTCTCTCTATTCTGCCATTCAAAAGCTAGGAGCTCTCTATCTTGTTTGGTTGGGTTTCCAACGTATCTATCTATCAAAAAAATTACGTATTACTTCTTGTGAAAGCAATCTTACCTCTCCTAAAAGAACGTTTATTGATAGTGTCATTGTAGATATTCTGAACCCTAAAGCCGCAATTTTCTATCTTGCTTTTCTCCCACAGTTTGTGAATGAAGCAGGAAGTGTTGCTGTTTGGCTCCAACTGCTTATTTTGGGAGTTGTTACGAATTTATTGTTTAGTAGTGCTGATCTGTTAAGTGTTTTGATGGCGAGTCATCTACAGAAAAAGTTTCAAGCAAGAAGTAACTGGGTTGATTTTTTCTCAAGGTGGTCTGGTAGTATTTTTATACTGTTAGGTGTTATGGCCTTGGTAAACTCCTCGTACAATTAGGGGAAGGGACACACTTCTCGGATTTTTAATTCAAGTTGATTTACGATGTAATGACTTAGGTTAGACGGTAGTGTTACTCGTTACTTAATTCGGAGTTAGCTGCCACTCATGTTGTGAGGAGGAGTGATAAATGGAATATCCACTTATAGGAGCATGTCAGTGCGGGCAAGTGACCTATGACTTGTATGAAAAACCACTAATGGTCTTTGCTTGTCACTGTACAGAGTGCCAAAAACTGTCTACCAGCCCATTTAGCATTACAGCAGTTGTCGATGCCGAGAAAATAGAGTTTTCTGGTCAACTGAAAACTTGGGAACGTTTAGCTGATAGTGGCAATCGTAATTGCGCGATGTTCTGTCCAAATTGTGGAAACAGAATTTACCATTTCAATCCAGATGCACCGCAAACGGTTAAATTAAAGTTAAAACCAACTGATATGTCGGCAGCTGATATTTTCGAACCTCAAGCACATGTTTGGGTTAGTGAAAAACTAGATTGGTACCAAATACCAACTAATGTAAAGGTTTTCCCTGAGCAGCCGGGGTAGCGGTGAGCAAGTGTTTAAGATATTAAAATACTTGTTCTAATCTATTGAGGTTTAGGGAGTTTCATTGCATTAACTTACTTTTGGCCAGAACTTTCATAGGTTGAATCTTTATCTGTGGCACTTTCTAACTCGAAAGTGCCCCATTATTGGCTAGACCTTTTACTCATTCACACCCTGTTCATGGGTTTTTACCATATTAAAACTTATCCACTCTTCTCATACTGTTAATCCCCGTGATGTTTCACGGGGGTAGATTCCACCTTTCTTTCAGCGTTAGCTACCTTAAGTTCTTTTTCAATCAGTTTGTAGGTGTTTGAGGGGTATAAAAAAGCCTCGCGCTTGGCGAGGCTTTGGTTATCTAAATGTTCTGGATGCATCTCGATAAAAGTTTTCATGACTGCCCAACGCCATTAAGGTCAGGACTAACGTCCCGTATTCATCGTAGTTGTACCCAAGCAAGGTGAGCTGCTTGTTCATCTTAAACTTGTGCACCCTAAGAAAAGACAAATCGCCTTTCTTCATCACGCCAATAAAAGGGTTTTCTATAACCTCTTTCACTGTTTTATCTAGATCTTGTTTTTGGTTTTTGTGTAGCTTTTTTACTGTCTTGGCAAATGTCGTAGTTTGCTCAATCTTTGTTACTTTCGCTAAATTCATAAGAGGTCGTATTCCCGTGCTCTAATTCGGCTTTAGCGATGATTGCCTGCAGTACGAACTCGTAGGTTAAGTCAGGGTTATCCTCCATGATCTTGCCTATTTTCGCCCAATGCTCAATTTGCTTGGGGGTCGTTCGATTTAAAGCTGTTCCAATGGTTGCAGCTCTATCTACTAGGCTCTCATCAAGTCTAACGCTTGTAGTAGCCATATGTATTACCTTGGTCATTTGTTTGTTGATGTCAATTGTAGCGCATTGCATCATATGTGGCAACTTGCAACAAAAGCCCTGCTAGTGGGCTTTTTCACTTCTCATAAGTGACAATGAACTTAACCTCTAAGGTCGTGCTCTTCTGATGGCTCCTCCATACCGGAGATAATGCATCATTTACTAAATTAGAAAAAGCTTCTGTCCAAAGGTGTGCCATGAAACTCGAAAATGCCCCATTAGAAGTTACGACCGATTGATTACTCATTTCAGAAACCTGTGATTTGGCTTACTTTTCCTTATGCAAACCACATCTACTGTATTGATATAAGTGTAACGGACCTAGGTATATTAATGTAACGCCAGTCTCTATAGCGGCAACTTGGTCGGCTCAAGGGTGGTATGGGACTCGTTGCACTTGGCGTTAATCTCTTATATTTTAGTAACTTAACATTTATGATCAAGGAGTAGACAATGAAGTTGAAAATAAGGGAAGCTTTACCAATATGTGCCATCATGTTGCTAACGGCATGTGGTGGTGACTCTGATAGTGCCGATGATGTAAATGCAGCAACACCAATCAATTCACCTACAGATGCTTTAAGTCAGTTAGTTTCGTCAGGAACGTACCCAGACTTAGACACTAGTGATTCGCTTACAGGTTCAGTCACCAATAACGAAGCCATTCGAGACGATATATTGGCATATATTGAAGCGGCTAACTTATCAGCAAGTCAAAAGACACAAGTTAAGAGTATTGCCAGAACTATCCAAGAAGCTGTCCTTGTTGATCATTCTGATATCGATGCAGTCCTCCAAGTTGATGAAGAGTCTACTGTAGCTATCGGTTGCTTGAGTTTAGCTTTTGATAACCCTGCCGATGCACATCAAATTCTAAAAGCGATAGAACATTACACAGCAAACACTCGTGAGCGCGCAGCGGCATATTCAGCGTTCAATGAAGCTCTTGATGGCACTGTGACGCGCCTACCATCTAATATCGATTGCGTGGAATGATGTATGAAAAAAATTATTATAACCGCTTTAGCTGCGTCAATCTCTTTCAATGTAAGTTCTGCAACAGTTTGTGAAGTACCAGGGTATGTCGTTGGCTTTTTTAATGGAGTGTGGAATACAAAAAATGAAGCGAAATTAGCGACATTTGAATTCCAAAAGCAAATTGGAAATGAGTACAATTCAGAGCCTGTAGCATACGAGACTTTTTATAACGTAACTGGTTCATCGGTTAGTGCATCAGCGTTTCAAGATATAGCAGAAGTATTTATTCAGCGAGCGGAAGAAATAGACCCCGATCTCGGCGGTAGATTTGATATCTTTTGGTCAGCAATTACTGGTGGTGGAGCTGATGGTTTCTTAGATAAAGTCTACAATATTGTCAGCGCCCCTAGTGACTTGGTGTTGGGGCTACTTACTGAGCTTTACGACTGGGCATCATCCCAAACAGTTGCACTTGTTAGTCATTTGTTTTCTTCACCGCCAACAGCAAGCGATTACGCTCGTCATAACACGAGGATTCAGACGTTAGGCACACAGGGCGCAAAAATGCTGTTTATCGCCCACTCCCAAGGTAATCTTTTTGCTAATAATGCCTACAACGCAGCATTGGAATTGGATAACCTAGATGAATCTAATCTTGGGGTAGTCCACATTGCACCAGCTTCACCACAACTGAATGGACCTTATACACTAGCCGATCTCGATTTGGTGATAAATGGTTTAAGAGCTGTAGGGACAGTGCCCGATACAAATGTCTCGATACCAGTCAGCCATTTAGAGGTTGATCCATCTGGTCACACTCTCATACAAACCTATTTAAATACTTCTTTACAACCAGCTGGAATGATAAGAAACGATCTCCAATCGGAGCTGGCGTCATTACAAACTCCTGAAGCAATCGCTTCTACAGGGTCGCTCACAGCAACACTCAGTTGGAATGGTCTAGGTGATGTTGATTTGCATACGTTTGAACCCAATGGGATGCAGGTGTACTACCAAAATAGGGTAGGTAACGTTGGTGAGTTAGATGTTGATAACACCAGCGGCTATGGGCCAGAGCATTACTTCGCCACTTGTGACAGAGACAGCCTCGAACTGGCTTTGTTGCGTAATTAAATTTAAAGATAGAACTACCCCGTTTCGCGTAT
>NZ_JBGOOO010000068.1:0-9771 GCF_041439695.1 Vibrio sp. FF266 | reverse complement strand
ATAGCTAAATCACTGAACCGACGTGGCCTCCCGCGCTTATTCTGTTTGCTTTGCGTCCAGCCACTTATCGCTTCTTCATCAATCCAAAAGGTCAAAGAACCGCGGTTAATGAGTTATTGATTGTATTTTGCTTCCAGTTGGTTGTTTTATAACGAGGTTTAGGTATAGGGCTACAAGAGGGAGTGAATGTAGCTGATCAGATCGTAGGTTTAGTTCCAATGAATTACGCAACAAAGCCGAGACTATGGGGAAATCACTTTTGGGCTAGAGGGTATTTTGTAGATACGGTCGGTGTGAATGAAAAAGTCATTCGCCGATATGTACGACACCAAGATAAGCAGGACATAGAGTATGAGCAACAACTGTAGTTATTGAAGAATTGATAGCGCGGAAGCCCCTTTCTAGGGATGATAAAGCGAAATTGCCTTCTAAGAAGGCGGATATTTTTTCAGTCTTGCATTGTAAAGGGGTCAAGGAAATGGGCATGGCTTAGACCATAAATATAATGAACCAAATGTTTGTCTGCCCATTAGGTTTTCGGGCAGACAATTAGCTTAATTTTTAAAAGAAGCCTAAAGGATTAACACTGTGGCTAACGATGATATTTTTGGTGTTCTGGTAGTGGTCTAGCATCATTTTGTGTGTTTCTCTACCAATCCCGGACTTTTTATAGCCGCCAAACGCAGCGTGAGCAGGGTAAGCATGGTAGCAGTTAACCCAAATTCGCCCAGCTTGTATATTTTTCGCCATATGTGAAATCAGATTGTTGTCACGTGTCCATACTCCAGCACCTAAGCCATACTCAGTATCGTTGGCGATTGCCAGAGCTTCTTCAGTGTCCTTAAATGTAGTAACAGCAACGACTGGGCCAAAAATCTCTTCTTGGAAAATACGCATATCGTTAGTTCCTTTGAAGAGGGTAGGCTCGACAAAGTAACCATTGTCTTCATTGCTGTTACCACCAATAAGTAATTCGGCACCTTCTTCATGACCAAGAGCTATGTATTTGCGAATTTTGTCAAATTGCTCTTGTGACACCTGTGAACCAACTTGTGTGTCGGTATCGAGTGGGTTTCCTTGTTGGATCGTTTTCATGCGAGTTTGCAAACGTGAAATGAAGCGATCGTAAATTGATTCATGAATCAAAACTCGAGAAGGACACGTGCAGACTTCACCTTGATTGAAAAAAGCTAACAAGACACCTTCGATACACTTATCAAGGTAACTGTCTTCGTGATCAAATATATCAGCCATAAAAATATTTGGAGATTTACCACCTAGCTCGACTGTTGACGGAATTAGGTTCTCAGCGGCACACTTCAGAATATGCTGTCCAACTTCTGTAGAGCCAGTAAAGGCTACTTTAGCAATCTTTTTATGTGTAGCAAGTGCTTGACCTGCTTCTGAACCATAGCCATTTACGACATTGATTACACCGGCAGGGACTAGATCTTCGATGAGCTCCATCAATACTAAGATTGATGCAGGAGTTTGTTCCGCTGGTTTTAATACTACGCAGCAGCCAGCAGCCAGCGCGGGTGCCAGCTTCCAAGCGGCCATTAAGAGTGGGAAGTTCCATGGGATAATTTGTCCTACAACACCAACAGGTTCTGGGAAGTGGTAGGTCATGGTTTGTGAATCTAGTTCCGCAGCGGAACCTTCTTGAGCTCTAATGCATCCAGCAAAATAGCGGAAATGGTCGACAACGAGTGGAATATCAGCGGCGAGAGTCTCGCGAATAGGTTTCCCATTGTCCCATGTTTCAGTAATAGCAAGCATCTCAAGGTTGTTCTCAATACGCTCAGCTATCTTTAATAATATGTTTGAACGCTCAGTGACTGATGTTGAAGCCCAGTCATTTTTCGCATTGTGCGCAAAATTAACTGCCAAATCGATGTCTTCTTGAGTCGAAGCTGGAATTTCACAAATTACAGAATGGTTGATTGGGGAGGTATTAGTAAAATATTTTCCATGTTTCGGTGCTACCCATGCCCCTCCTATGAAGTTTTGATACTGCGGCTTGAAATCGACAATCGAATTTTCAGTTCCTGGTTGTGCATATAACATTTTCAGTTCCTTTTTTTAGATTCTGTGCGTTATTATCCACCCGCACATGAAAAATAAAATAAGCAACTTCAACCATAGGTTAAGCTAGAATAAAAATAGCCATACTAAATCAATGGTTTATATGTTAACCGTGAAACTAAAAGTCTTGAATGCTTAGGGTATATGTCTTTTTCTAATGAATTTCATTTTAATATGCTAGTTCTATCAATGTAAATAGATCGCTATCATTACCAATATAGTAACCAAATAGGACATATATATCTGATCTTATGGACGTAATAATGGTGTTATTTTTATAACTACATGATATTTGGTTGGTTTGTTTTGTTGGTGCAATTGGTTTCACTGTTTTATTTTAAACATATAACGTTAACATATGAGGAACAAGAACAATGAACTAGAGGAATGTAAAGTGTATCAAGAATTGAGCCAACTGTTAGATGACATTGGATATGCATTTGATAAGCATGAGCTGAAGATATGTACTATCAGAGCTCAAAAAAACAAAGTTATAAAAGCGATGATTGTAAAGGCAAAAGAACTAAATTTTGATATTTCGTCAAATCTATCGAAAAGTGTCTTGTCAGCGATAGTTAGTCAGGAAGACATTAACGAGCAACAAGCGATTGACGTTTTGACGAAGTATGTAATTAGCGACAATATAATTCAAAGAGAAATGAGAGAGAGCCTTTTCCTTGCTGCGATGAGGAAAAGCGAAGAGTTTCATATTGTTATGCTATTGAATGGAGAAGGGGTAAATCGTGTTATCTGAAGAAATGCTTTATGAAAGAACCAAAGAAGCGCTGCGATGCGCACGCTTGCTTGAGCTTGATACATCCCAACAATTTATTAGAACATGTTTGAGTGCTTGTGTGGCTGATAAGCGTATTCATATTAACAATATTGGTGAGGTATTAAGCCATTCAATTGCTTATCCGAGTAAATTATTAGCTGGTGCATATGAGTCCAGTGAGCTTCATCGGTCCATAACCCCTGTCTTAGAAAAACTCTCTCAATAGTATTTGTCTGAGTGGCAAAAATGTCACATCAAAAGTAGTTGCTTGGGCCTAATCTGGCAGTCATTATTTTTTAAGCGATGTTTGTCAGATTGAACCTAAGGCTGAACTTTTTACGGTTTACGAGCTAACAGTGTATCTAGTGAATGTTAGTTGCCACTTTTTATCCACATGATTACTCGCCCTGAATTTTATAATCAATACGCATTTGACTCACCAAGATCGTCATCGTTTATTTCTTGCAGGTAAATTAGTCGACTTTGTTTTTGTTTCGCTTTTCTTTCCCTTGTGGTTTGTCGTTGAACGCTTGCAGATACAAGCGTAGGCGGAGAGACATCAACTTTCTTAAAGTTGAATTGATGAAGGCTGTGGAGCTCAAAGCCGGAGAGATACCAGCTTTATTATTGGGTTAATCATTTCAATCCAAGTGAATAACTCCCTTTTTAGCTAAGGGCTTAGGTCCAGTTAGAATTAAGGTGCTTAAATCTCACAAGCCTGTGTCGTTTTGCGATATTCTGTGGGCGTCATGTCGTAAAATTTTTTAAACAGCGACCTAAAATGGTTTGTGTCACTGTAACCAACTTGCTGGGATATTTGTTCTATGTTTAAGCTGGTAGTGTCCAGCTTGTCTCTCGCTAATACCACTCTAATACGTTGTATGTAGTTCATTGGAGATTCGCCAGTTGCTGCTTTGAAGCGACGTTTCATTTGCCTTTCACTCAAAAAACTTTTCTCTGCACACATAGCGACAGATAGCCTGCTTGGGTCTTCATTGTGCATCCACTCTTGTAACCGATCAATCAAACTGTCGCTATGTTGATGGTATTGAGCAAAGCTCGTTAAACAAATTCGCTTAATTTTTGAAACATCACCTCCTAAGTACTGTTCACATTTAATTCTTTGGGCCGTGCCTAACAAAGCATCAATTAACAAAATTGTTGCAGCAAAGTATTCTTTAATGCTGGAGGTGCAAATATATCGGTCTTCATGAGTTATTTTCAAGTGTGGTTTGAATTTTACTTGGGGGAATTGATTTCGAAAATCTTCAGCATATACCCAATGTGTAGTTGCGCTTCGTTTGTTTAAAACCCCAAGCTCAGCCAGAAGAAATGTCCCCGTACATAAAGAGAGAACAAATTCACACTGCGTAATTTGTTTTTTTAGCCAATATTTAACCTCTTTGGGTAAGACATAAGACCCCTTATTTATGTCACCACAAGCACCTATTATTAAAATGTCGGTATGTTCGACGGATTCCCAATGCGTACTACTGTTAATTGTTAGCCCCCCTAAGAATTGAGTCGGCCCCCCTGTGACTGATACATAACTGACCTGTGGCGCTGGTAATCCTGCTTGCATTGAAGCAATTGTCAGCATTTCGATTGGTCCCGAAATTGCTGTGATTGGGCTTCCTTCTAACAAGAGTGCAGTAATCTTTAAAGGTTCTCTTTTTCTGATCATGAGTATTACGTTTCTCAAATATGTCCTATTTGCTAGTACTATGTCCATAAACCCTTAAGAACACTAATAAACAAATCCGAAATTTAAATTACTCGTCATTAGATTGATTTTAAATGAATAAATTAAGTCATTGATATTTACATGTTTATAATCAACATGTTTAGTTATAACTAAATCTGTTGATGATTTAGATTGATTACTCTAATTAATCGGCCGTGATACACTGGACACTGCCGGTCAATAAACTGGAATAACAGAAAATATACTTATCTTGGTATAAGGTCTGGAAAAATTGTTCCGATGAATTCTCAATCAAGTGTGCTTCAGTGAAATCAAGTTCTGTTGAGGGAGTGTAGTTTGCGCTACGTAGCGCGTTGGTTGTCGAAAAGAGGTCTGCACCCCAGAAATAAACGGAGTAATAGATGTTGAGGGCTTTGTTTTCGCCTTCGGATAATAAGCTACAATGCGCATCGTGAACTCCTCCCCACAGATGATCTACGGTAATTACTTCTTTGAAGGAGTCGACTTCAAATTTTTTATATGTACGACCATGAGAAAATAACATGATGTTGTTTCGACCATCTAAGAATAGAGGATGATTAAGGGTATTTATCCATGAGATAAACGTAATGACGAGTATATTTGCCAAGACCAGAAAAATAATGGCTTTACCGACATTGTTCATTAATTTCCTCTCTTACTTGCTCGATTGAATAGTCTCGGGAAAAACTAAAATTCATTGTGTTGTGTTCATGTAAATTATTAGGTTGATAAACACACGATACATAGAGTTGCTCAGGGTTTTCAGAAATATAGAGCATACGTAAGTCACTTGAGTATCTCCCTTTGAGGTCATTGAAACGTTTATCTCCATTTTTAGTATCAGTAAAATAGTACGTTACGCCCAAATGTTCACGCTGGTTCCATTGAATACGATCTGTGGTGCTATTGTAATATATGATCCGCGTTAACCAAGTGAGACTAACTAAAAATAACAGTGAGAGAGTCAATAGAATGAATCTTTGAAGGTATTGTAGATGGGCCGATAGACTGGTCTTCTCATGGTCTTGAGGTTGGAGAGTGTCTGGGATTATTTCTGAACTAGGTGTTGATGAGTTGTTTTGTTCAAGAACTATTGGCACCTCAAGGCTTATTATGTTGCTTACCAGTAAATAACCATGCTTTGGGACTGTTTTTATAATATTTTGTTGTCGGCCATTGTCACCTAAAGCTATACGTAGGTGGGCTATAGACTGAGTTAAACTAGCTTGCGAGACGACTCGCCCTGGCCAAGCCACGTCGATTAGGGTACTTTTTAAAACGGTTTCGCCTTGATTTTGACATAAAAGCTCTAAAATTTTGCAATCTGTAGAGTGCAATTTTTTGCTCTCCCCATTACTTTGGTTAGTTAGCTGGCGCCTAAGGGTTGGATTAAATATCCACATGCTATGTTGTTTTCTTGTCATTGACGTCAATTTTTTCTTTATTTTCAGATATATTGACACATTGAACTGAGTTGTTCGACAGTTGGATGTAACAATATTGGTGGGAGGTTTCTAACAAAGTTTGAAAATTTTCTTCGCCGCCATCAAAGAGCGCATGTTGCTCTGGTAAATCAAAATATTCTGTTTCTGGAGTGTTAACCAGTTGATTTATATATTTTATGGAATAAATGGATTTCGGCCAAAAGGTAATAAGAAATTGTGTGTCCAGTTTTTTTCCATTGTCGAAATGGATAGAAGCCATTAATAGAAATCGGTTCCATAGATAAGGTTTTAAGTGATAGTCGATTTTTCTGTATTTCTTATCTCCCATTTGCTCACCGTAAGTCAGAACTGTTTTACTTATTTGGGTATTAACGTTTTGAGCAAAACTAGGAATAAACGATGCATTGAGAAAAATTTGAATAGGCAACAAGGCAAGTAAAAAGACAACGCTAAGCAAATAGTGTTTATTGGCATTTTTGTACAATATCATTGCTAATCCCCTCTATAGCGCGCTTAACATCAATGGAAAAGTTGATGCTTTGGCCGTAAGGTGATGATGCATTCTGGTGAATGCAACTTACATAAATCCTAGTTTTATTTGAAGCAATATAAAAATTCACATTGTTTAAAGTAGGGTGCCTAATCAGCTGTTCTAAGAGTTGTTGACTATGAAAATCGTTGTTCTTGATCGTAAAGGTGTTAGTTTGAGAGTTCAACCTTGACATGTTCAGTTTAGGTTCGCTTTGTGAAGGTATGAACAAAAACCAAAACAGTAAACAGTTCATGCTGACTAATAAAACTATTACGCCAGCTTGCCAAGAACATTTAAGCTTAAAAGCCACTACCTTATCAGGTCGCCTAGTCTCGGGTTGGGCTTGGTTAGTTAAAACTAGAGCTATTTTATTATAAGCGACAAAGTAACCGGCTTTAGGTACGGTTCGAATGATACATTGTGCTTCCACTGTATCATTCAAAGCTAAACGTAATGATGCAATGGCGTGTGTGATACTGGCATCTGAAACAAATTTCCCCGGCCAAATTTTTTTGTGAATTTCAGATTTAGTTACGACTCGATGGTTATTCGACAGTAAGAGCAATAATAACTGGCTTTCTGTTTTTGTTAGTCTCTTTTCTTCACCTGATATTTTATTTCGAAGTTGAGAGTGTTCATGAGGTCTAAAATCCCACATAGATAGCTGCATACCTATACTTGGTGTTGTTTTTAAATGAAATATTACAAACTTACCAAATTATTCAATAGACAACAACTAGTAAAATAGTATGAACTCGAGTTTATAATAAGAATTGATTATAGGCGTTGAGGGCAATTTTGCTTTGTTTTTTAACGAGAACTTTGAAAGGTATACTTAAATCAGCACAGTTACTTCCATTTATGTGTCTGGTTTCATTGAGATGCGTTGATGCCTTCCTCTTGTGAGTTCGTATGTATAATGATATCGACTCTACTTGACTAATCTATGGGATTGCATCGGTGTACTATTGGAGAGAGGCAGTTGTAACTAAGTTGATATTATTTAATGAAATGATGGAGTGCCATGTTGTATTTTGATTTTATTATATAATTTTCAATTAAAATTTCTTCTACTAATGCTTCTAATATAGATGATTCTTTTAGTTTAAGAGCACCTAATGATACCAGGATTAACAACCCTATAAATATATTTTGTTTTTTTATGGTTTTCATTATTGATTGTTATTTATATAATTGGAATTAGGTTAATATATAAGAGGCTAATGCCCCTTATATATTTCCGGAGTCTAGCGGTTTTCTAACGCAACTTTCACTGCTCGTTCTAAACTAGGGATAGTTGTAAGTTCAGGTACTCTTTGGGTATAAATGACTTGGTTATTCATACCCACTACAATAATACTTCGACTAAGTAAGCCTAACTGCTTAATTTGAGTTCCTGTATTGAGGCCAAACTTATGTTCCGAAGAGTCAGAAAGATATGTCGCTCCGTCAAGAGAATGCTCTCTAATGAACCGCTGTTGAGTAAAAGGAGTATCCGCACTGACTGCATAAAATTCAATGTCTTGAAGTTTGTGATGGTTGCTTTCTATGTATTGAGAAAGCTCAATAGCTTGTTGAACACAAACAGGTGTATCAACAGATGTCAATATGCTATAAATTTTGATCGATTTACTTTGCGCACTAGTATCATAGCTTTCTAAATCTGAAGTCAACATCTTAGCCGAAGGCAATAAATCGCCTACTTCTAATGGTGTACCAATCAGATCAAACTTTGTGGTGTTATCAAGTGTGACGACTTGTGTCTCTCCAAATCCAGCATCGTCTTCAGTAGTTTCAAACTTTGCGAAGGCGTTTATTGAATAAAGGGTGGCAGCAACAATAAGTAGTTTACGCATGATTATGATAAAACCGCTAGCGCAGATTCATAGTTTGGTTCAGTAGTAATTTCAGAAACCAATTCGCTATGTTTGACTATACCATCTTGACCGATAACGATAACAGCTCTCGCAGCTAACCCTTTAAGCGCACCTTCATTTAAGTTTACACCGTAGTTTTCAGTGAATGATGACTCTCTGAAGAAAGAAGCGGTTGTTACATTATCAATGCCTTCTGCACCACAAAAACGATTCATAGCAAAGGGTAGATCAGCAGAAACACATAATACGATTGTATTGTTTAAATTAGCGGCTTTCTCGTTAAATGTACGAACGCTTGCAGCACAAACTGGGGTGTCAATGCTAGGGAAAATATTTAATAAGACATTTTTCCCTTTTAGGCTTTCTAAGGTTAGGCTATTTAATTCTTTGTCGCAGAGAGTAAAACTTGGTGCTACTTGATTAGGTTTAGGAAATAGACCTGAGATTGAAACGGGGTTACCTTGAAAAGTTATAGACATGTTAATACCTTTTTATTGTTTATTTTTTGGTTAGAAATTATTGAGCGGCGAGATAGTAATTTGATATTTATAAATAACAAATCCGATGTGTTGTATTCTATTTGTTATTATTTAAGATTCTAATAAATAAGATGTTAAGTCCTAAATTCCCATTGTTTTAGTCCGATTTGAATGGCTTGGTTGGTGTATGATTTAATTTTTTCTGTGGAGTTTCTGAAGAGTGTTCGTATTTAGGTGTGTTTTCGAAAATTAAATATTATTCATAGGGAAAGAACGTGATTTTTTACGTTGTTTTTTGATTCTTTAACGATGAGCGAGCTGTATTCAGGAATTAGTATTCATTCCTAAACAAAGAACCCCCAGTCATGCTGTTTTAGTTGGTCAACTTTCAAAGACAGCGTGACTTCTTACATTTACAATGAAATTAGACCATAGATTAAATTCATTATCATATTTTCTAACTATCCTATAACCACGATTTTGCAGTCACGCTCGCTAGTCCTATTGTATATAATTTTGAAAATAAAGACAAAACTGACAATCGAAACACAGGGGAATGAAAAAACATTTGCATTTTTACTCGATATTTCGACTCAGACCTTAGCGAAGGCCTTCCTGCCAATGATTATGAATGGAAGGCTTTGTTGCGTAATTCATTGGAACTAAACCTAAAACCTACGATCTGATCAGCTACATTCACTCCCTCTCGTAGCCCTATGCCTAAACCTCGTTACAAAACAGCCAACTGGAAGCAATACAACCAATCACTCATTAACCGCGGTTCTTTGACCTTTTGGATTGATGCGACTGGCCTTAAGGTTTATGGCGAAGGTGAATGGAAAGTCAAAAAAC
>NZ_JBGOOO010000067.1:0-10255 GCF_041439695.1 Vibrio sp. FF266 | reverse complement strand
AAAGCGTTGAACAAGCTTACTGGGTTAGGTATGCCTGAAACTTGTCGTATTGACTCAGAAATACGCGAAACGGGTTGGCTCTATCTCTAAATTTAATTACGCAACAAAGCCGGTCGATAATTAAAAATGGACTGCTTGACAATCCTGAAAGCTTATCTGTTTGGGAACAGCTTCACTCGAAATCAGCCTAATTTCATATAAAAATCAGTACGCTTGTGCTTCTTCATAACTTTGCGACAAACCGTCATGAACGACAGATAACACTCTCAAATAGAAAGTATTTAAAAATGGAGAAGAATGCTCAGTCATTGTTCATTCCTTAAGCAAAGTTTTAAAAGTAAATTTTCGGATTAATTCTTCTGCGGTGAGTGGTCTTGAGTAGTAGTAGCCCTGTACCATGTCGCACCCGACCTCTTCAAGATAACGCCTTTGCTCCTCAGTTTCGACGCCCTCAGCCACAACGGATAACCCCAGATTCTGAGCTAAGTCCACCACAGATTTCACTATCATTTTGTCGTGTATGCTGGTCGCCAAACTCTCAATGAACGATTTATCAATTTTCAAAACCTTTGCGTTAATTCTTTTGAGGTACGATAAAGACGAAAAGCCAGTACCAAAATCGTCGATAGCGATACTGAATCCTACATGTTCTAACTTTTGCAACACGCGCATTGTTTTTTCTGGGTTACTCATCAATACCGACTCTGTCACTTCTAATTCAAATATGGAAGGAGAGAGTCCCTCTTCTGAAATCATACTTATAATGCTCTCAAAGAACTCAGGTTGCTCTAATTGTTGAACGGAGATATTCACAGCCATTCTACCTGGCAACACTCTGCCCTCTGATTGCCACTGACGAAATTGCTTACTGGCGGCTTTGATGACCCACTTACCGAGAGGACACATTATCCTATACTTCTCGGCAAGAGGAATAAACTCCCCAGGGTTAATGATACCAAGCTCAGGCTCGTCCCAGCGAAGCAGAACTTCAACCCCTGCAACTTCCGTACTGGCTGTATAAAATTTTGGCTGATAGACTAGATGAAACTGATCTTTATCGTGTATAGCCTGATTTAACCTGCGCGATAACTCCAATTCACGATGATAGTGTGTGCCAATCTGTTCCGTGTAGAAGACAAAGTCCCGATCAGTCGACTTAGCTTCGTACATAGCTAAGTCTGCATGTGAGAGCACATCATGCAATGTTTCACCGTCCAAAGGCCATGTGGCTGCTCCGATACTAACACCCAGAAAAGCTTTTTGTCCTATATTTATCGGGATAGGTCGACTCAGTGCCGCTACCAATTGGGCAGCTAAATGCGCAGTGCTTTCTTGTGTCGCTTTTCGATGAATCACAACAAACTCATCCCCTCCAACTCTAGCTGCTAAATCACCAGACGGAAGTGCGTTTTCAATCCGTCTAGCTACCTCTTTTAGCGCCATATCACCAGCAAGGTGGCCTCTGCTATCATTAAGCTCTTTAAATCGGTTTAAGTCGGCAAACAATATCGTAAAGCAGTTATCTTTAGCTAGTTGTAAGTCCATTATCCTCTTGGCTTCTTCGATAAAGTAGGCCCGATTAGGCAGTTCCGTTAGACTATCAAAATGAGTCAATTTCCGTACGCTGTCTTCCATAGCCCTTTGAACTGTAATGTCTTTTTTTTCTGCAAGATAACAAATAACTTCTCCTATATCGCACATTATCGGAGAAATAACAGCTTCTTCAATATACTCGGGGCCATCTTTATATTTATTGAAAAATACACCCTTCCAAGAACTTCCCGACTGTAATGTGCGATACATATCGCGGTAGCTGTCGACTGGGGTATTGTTTGATTTCAATATTCTTGGGTTCTTGCCAAGAACTTCACATAGGGCATAGCCACTCAGTTCTTCAAATTTTTTATTGGCGTAGATAATGTCCCTGTCAACGTTTGTAATAACAACGGCGTTTGCACTTTGGTTTACGATAGAGAAAAAAAATGACAGTTTTTCTTGTTGAGTCATCACCGAGACACAGTTATTTGGAGTTAGTAGTGACTTGGTACAGTCTTTCTTGAATACATCTAAAAGACTGTAATCTACTGATAGTTTTATGTTTTTATTGATTTTAATCTTTACATCTCCAATATAGTAGAGTGAATAACACACTTTTTTGCTCTTTGAGGTCAGTCAAAAACACTTAATCAACCTAGACCTTTGACTCAGCAACAACAGACTTAAGTCTTTAGCACAGCTTGGTTATTAGTCTAAGTATTTAAGTAAACTTAGTTAATCGATCGTAGGTTGATGACTTTGTCTTTTGGTTTTGAAAAAAACCTTCTGTTAGTAATATTAACGAGCAAATAGATTGGTCTATATCCGGGGGAGAGGTGTCGATATAGACCAAGGTGCGTCGGATTATTCCAGCTTAAAGTATGTCAATAGTTGTTTAAGCTCTTCGGCAGCACTTGCCATCTCTTGAGTTTGAGATGCCATATGTACACTAGCTTGATTAATTTCTCTTGCTGATAAATTAATCACACTAACATTTTCACTCATTTCATTTGAAACGATGCCTTGCTGTTCAGCGGAAGCGGCAATTTGAGCGACCATATCATTAGCTTCGTTGAGGCTTCCTACCATAGATACTAGTGTGTCTTTTGTATGTTGAGCTGTTTCTACACAGGTGCTAATACTTGCATTATTACTTTCCATGACAGTAAGCACTTCAGAAGTACTAGCGAGTAACTCGTTAATCGTTGATTGAACTTGACTGGTAGAATCTTGAGTTCGGCTTGCAAGATTGCGAACCTCATCGGCAACCACAGCAAAACCACGACCTTGTTCTCCTGCTCGCGCCGCTTCAATCGCGGCATTCAGTGCAAGTAAATTTGTTTGTTCAGACACTTCTTGGATAACTTGCACAACTTGGCCTATATTATCTACACCGCGTTTCAAGGTCGCCATTAACTGTGTTGTTTCATCGATAGAGAGGGAGATTGCCGAAACATCTTCAAGTGTTGTGACCATACTTTGGCTGCTGGCTTGTGCTTGATGCGAGGATTCACTGGTTTTTTCTGAGCTATATTCGGCGTTGATAGCTACATTCTTAATAGTTGCTGACATTTCACTCATTGCCGTTGACATCTGCTCAAGTTGTGAGTTCTGAGATGCTAAACTTTGAGCAGTTTCTTCACTTGAAGAGGCTATGCTTTCCGATAAAAGACTTGCCTTATCGGCTGTACTTTGCGCAGCAATTAAGGTACCTCTAATGGTAGTCTGCATTTGACAAAGGCCTCGGTTTAGCTCTCCAATCTCATCTTCTCGGTTCTGTTGGAAGTTTGTTGTTAAATTGCCACTCGCGATGATCTTGAGGTTTTCAACTAATTGTTCGATTGGTTTTACAATACTATCGCTGATAAAGAAGCTAATAGAAAACAAGATCCCCATAATAATTACTAATAAAACGCTTTGCTGCATGATATTTTTGTGAAAATCTTCTTGGATGTCAGAAATGAATAATCCCGATCCTACAATCCAATCCCATTCTGGAATGTAATACACATATGAAATCTTATCTTTATCTTTTCCTTGCTGATCTCGCCATGTGTAACTCAAAAAACCTGAAGAATTGTTTTTGGCAATACGAGACATTTCGCGCCAATGATAATTACCTTTACTATCTCGAACGTTAGTCATATCTTGGCCAATAGAAGTCAGCCTTTTCGGGTGGATAATTAGTTTGTTTTTTGTATTGGTTACCCAAAAATAGTGGTCATCATCATATCTGAGGTCTGATAATATTTTTTTTGCTGCTGTTTGAGCGTCTTCTATATTTAGAGACTCATTGGTTCTGAAGTGTTGGACTAAGGATACCGCAGTCTCTACTTGCGCTTGCAGTTTATCATGCCTTTCTTCAAGTCTCTGCTCTTGTTGAATGTAGAGTTCGAATCCTCCCAACAATAACATAAGCATAGCCGCTAGACCGATTGTCATTTGAATTTTGTTTTTTATAGATACATTATTTAACATGTTTAATTATCAAGTATTATTAATATTATTAATATTATTAATATTATTAATATTATTAATAATACTTAATGCCCACTTATAAATAAAGGTTAATTTTGTTAAGTGCGCCTAAGTATTGTCATCTGAGGTGGCTTTGTTGCGTAATTAAATTTGGAGATAGAGGCACCCCGTTTCGCATGCTTTTTAGTCAATACGACGGCGTTGTTGATCAAATCGGTTTAAAGACCAACGACGCCATATGTGACTCGCCGTTAGTTTCGAACAGGCATACCTAGTCCTATGACTTTGTTTATAGCTTTGACATTCGCCATGATTTCTCCCACTTGAGCGTTGTAACATCTCAAGCTCAATTTACCGCTGGTTAGTCCTTTATATCGAGACATTGCGGTCTCAGATATTGAGCGATAGTGATAACCCGACTCAGATTTCCACTCCGCTATTGTTCCGTTTTTCAAAGCCTTTACTGCTTCATTTCTGGGATGCCCTTCTTCCCAAAGCGCCGCATTCTTTCGAGGCGGTATCAACGGAGTACTGCCCTTATTTTGCAGGGTCTCATAGCAACTTTTTGTGTCATACGCTCCATCAGCAGATACGGTATCTACCTTTCTACGTAAAGGGTTGAGTAATGTTGGCAGCACTTCGCTATCGCCAACACTTACAAGACTGACTTCTGCACTAATGGCCTCATGAGTTTCTACATCAACGGCTAAGTGCAGTTTGCGCCAAGTTCTGCGTTTTTCGGCGCCGTGCTTTTTCACCTTCCACTCACCTTCGCCAAAGACTTTGAGACCAGTCGAGTCAATAGCGATATGGCGAATAGCTCCTCTGGATTTGTTACGATATTTGACCTGAACTGTCTTCGAGCGTTTGCTGATACACGTGTAGTCAGGGGGCGTCAGTGGAACCTCCAGTAGCTCAAAGATAGAGTCGATAAAACCTTGAAGAGCCCGCAATGGTAGAGAGAATATCCCCTTAATCATCAATGCAGTTTCAATCGCTGTATCAGAGTACTGGAAGCCTCTACCACGCTTACCATGATGGGCTTTGCATCGCCATGCATCTACGGCTGAATCATCTATCCAGAACGTAACCGAGCCCCCGTTTGCACAGAGCCTTATTGTACTCCGCCCAGTTAGTTATCTTCTTTTTTGCCTTACCCATGTCACCACCGCTCTAACCATCATAAAGGATCAGATCGCAAGACTCGAAAAAGGTTCAACTGATTTAGGCAACAACGCCTTCCAAGAGTGGAAAATTAAAAGCTTTAGTTCTTAAGAGCACACCGTTAAGTATCAACTAACTGATTCATACCTTTATATCACCTAGTCCGTAGTTAACGTAATGACAAAGTCGCTTAACGTAACGTCCAGTATTGATGGTGCAGATCAGTGGTGGAATGGCCTCATTTCAGTACAAGCCAAATGGCATCTTGACTTCCAAGCCAACAGCATTAAACACCGCCGAGTTCTATCCATACCTCGTCTAGGGAGAGAGGTACGAAATCATCGGCGATATCAAATTAACGAATCCCAATATCAATGGGTAATGTTCGAATATCAAAGGCTCACACACAATGCAGGACTAGGGAAAATATGAGGGGATCCGTCAGCGTCGCCGGTTCTCTCGCAACTTTGCGGGATTTATTATTTTTAGATATGATAAGATCTTTATACATAATAAAGAGTAATCACAATGAAAAACAAAGGCTTCATTTTAGGTGTTTTCGCTTCAGTAGTACTTGTAGGTTGTGGCGGTGGTTCGTCAGCGGCACCGAGTGCAACAGTAAAAACGTTTAGTGGTAATGGCCTATACGTTAACCCGACTGACTTGACCGTCATGCTTGTTGACTCAAAGCGATCTAAGAACAACCTAATTGTGGGTGACTTCGCGAACAACAGCGTTTACTTTGTTGATAGTGCGACCACGACAGAAACATCGATGACAACTAGAGGTCTATCTTTTACTAGCAACAATGTTTTTGTGAAAGAAAGAATTCAGTTAATGCATGCTAAATTTACAAACAATATTGCAACTCTAACAGCCGTTGTTAGCGGGTCAAACCTTGTTTACTCAATGAATAAAACAACTGACTCATTAGCTCTTGCCCAAATCACCGGTACTCATACCAATGCAACAGATGGTAGTACGTGGACGATTAACGCAGATGGTTCATATGTCGTTAATGGCGTTTGTACAATTACAGGTAAATTGGTTCGTAATGGATCTTACTTTAATGCAGATAACGCAAGTGCCGTTTCTTGCTCGCAATCAGCGCTAAATGGCAGTTACAACGGGGTTTTCTTGACGGTTAAGCACAACGGTAAAGATTACATTGCAGGGGTGTTAGGTAATGACACGGGTATTTTGTATGGAAATGCTCCAACGAACTAAATTGGTCATTAACTAGGGCGTGTTGATCTTTGTTGTGTATCTCATGTTCAGCAATACATCGGTAGCCCGCGGTAACATGAATGCCAGCGATAGCATGCTGGCATAATTCCTTTCTAGCTTGTCATATCTACTTGAAATAGCTCGTTTGATGGTCGAGCCATCACAATCTTTGAACAAGTTTTTGAATATGGCCAATACAACTCACCGAAAAGTCACCAAGCATTCCTTGATAAATTGCAGAGTATTTTGCCGAATAAAATCAGTCCGATCATCGTTTCTGATGCGGGTTTTAGAAATACTTGGTTCCGCCAAGTTCAGAAGAAAGGTTGGTTTTGGTTAGGTCGTGTCCGAGGTGAAGTATCAATCAAACAACCTCAAAAACCTTGGGTCTCAAATAAAACCTTTTATCCAAACGCTGTCCATAAACCCAAATATCTTGGCCACTGCTTATTAGCAAAGAGATCACCGATATCTTGTGAAGCCTATGTTTATAAGGGATTAGAAAAAGGCAGAAAAGCCCAGCGCCATAGCAGAACCAGCCAAAAACACTCCGCTACACATCTCTATCAACGCAGTGCAAAGGAGCCGTGGCTACTCGCGACTAATATCCCTAGACATATCTTAAATGAAGTACAAATTACCAGTCTGTACGCCAAGCGTATGCAGATAGAAGAGGCCTTCCGCGATCTAAAGAGTACCGCCTATGGAATCGCACTTCGTCACAACAGAACTCGTTGTACTAAGCGATTAGATATCCTGCTTCTTATTGCGTTGCTCGCTGAAATCTTGATGTGGTGGAATGGCCTCATTGCAGTACAAGCCAAATGGCATTTTGACTTCTAAGCCAACGGCATTAAACACCGCCGAGTTCTATCCATACCTCGTCTAGGGAGAGAGGTACGAAATCATCGGCGATATCAAATTAATGAATCCCAATATCAATGGGGAATGTTCGAATATCAAAGGCTCACACACAACGCAGGACTAGGGAAAATATGAGGGGATCCGTCAGCACCCAAGGTTGGGAATACTAGGGCGTGTTGATCTTTGCTGTACATTTCGCGTTCAACAATACATCGGTAGCCACATTAACATGAATGCCAGCGATAACATGTTGGCATAATTCCTTTCTAGCTTGTCATATCTACTTGAAATAGCTCGATAATGCTTAATTCTCCCAAAGGCATTTTCGACCAAGTGACGATACTTGTATAGACACCAATCCATACTGTCTTTGTCTATATCTTGTCCGTAATTGCGTTTAGCAATTACCGTTTCTCCGCCACGTTCCTTAACAAAAGTACGGAAAGGTTCGCTGTCATATCCTTTATCACAAACAATGGTATTAACTTCACCGAGTTGCTCAACTAAGCTTTCGGCATGCACTATATCGTGGCGTTGTCCCTCTGATAAATCAAAGCAAATCGGCAGGCCACCACTATCTACGGCTAAGTGAATTTTGGTTGAGTTGCCCCCGCGACTTTTTCCTATTTGCTCTGAACTTTCAGTAGCTGCACCTGTACTATGCTGATGTGCTCTAACTATAGAGCCATCAAGAAATACCCATTCAAAATCAGCCATGTTAGATAAGCTTTTGAAAAGATTATCTAAAATCCCTTTCTTCGACCAAAGATTAAATCGTCTGTAAACGGTACTCCACTCTCCGAACTCAGAGGGTAGATCTCGCCAAGGAATACCTGTTCTCATTCGATAAAGTATTCCTTCAAATGTCATTCGATGTTCAGTTTTATCGTAAATACGACCTGTACTTTTCATAACTTGGAGTAGCAGTTCCCAGCGAATATCAGTTAGCATTGTTCTTGGCATGGTATTGGTTATGGTTTTACTTTTGGCGAAGCAAATTATAACTCTTTACCATGCTGTTCAAAAAACACTCACGAAAGATCAACACGCCCTAGTTTCTCTAATCTAGTGGGTCGCAGTTTAGAACCATCGGAATTACATGCTTCTTCGTCGATCAAAGTTGGGTAATAATCTTTTTCACCTTCCATCGGCTTTGTTGCGCCCGATTTCAGATAATAAGTGCGACATTCATGGAAAGGTGTAGAAGAGGAAGCCAACTGCTGAAAGTGGTACGCTCTTCTCGCCAAAGAAACAAGCAGTACTACCATGAACTATCAGCAGTTGACCGAAGGCAGAAGATACCAGATTCCTGCCCTTTTGGAACGGGGGATTTCAGTTTCTGAAATTGCTAAAACCGTTCAGTGCCATCGCGGCGTTGTTGATCAAATCAGCTTGGAGGTCAACGACGCCATATTTGACTCACCGTTAGCTTCGAACAGGCATGCCTAGTCCTATGACTTTGTTTATAGCTTTGACATTCGCCATGATTTCACCCACTTGAGCGTTGTAACATCTCAAGCTCAATGTACCGCTGGTTAGTCCTTTATATCGAGACATTGCGGTCTCAGATATTGAGCGATAGTGATAACCAGATTCGGATTTCCACTCCGCTATTGTTCCGTTTTTCAGAGCCTCTACAGCTTCATTTCTGGGATACCCATCTTCCCAAAACGCTACATTCTTTCGAGGTGGTATCAACGGAGTACAACCTTTATTCTTCAGAGTATTGTGGCAACTTTTTGTGTCATATGCTCCATCGGCAGAGACAGCATCGATCTTTCTACGTAAAGGGTTGAGTAACGTTGGCAGCACTTCGCTATCACCAACATTTACCAGACAGACCTCGGCACTAATGGCTTCATGGGTATCTACATCAACGGCTAAGTGCAGCTTGCGCCATGTTCTACGTTTTTCGGCACCGTGCTTCTTGACCTTCCACTCACCCTCGCCAAAGACTTTGAGACCAGTCGAGTCAATGGCTATATGACGAATAGCCCCTTTAGATTTATTACGGTATTTCACCTGGACTGTCTTCGACCGTTTACTGATACAGATGTAGTCTGGGGACGTCAGTGGAACATCCAATAACTCAAAGATAGAGTCGATAAAACCTTGAAGAGCACGCAATGGTAATGAGAATACTCCTTTATTCATCAAGGCAGTTTCAATCGCTGCATCAAAGTACTGAAAGCCTCTACCACGCTTACCATGATGGGTTTGCATCGCCATGCATCTACGGCTGTATCATCTATCCAGAACGTAACCGAGCCCCGTTTGCACAAAAACTTATTGTACTCCGCCCAGTTAGTTATCTTCTTTTTCGCCTTACCCATGTTGTCACCGCTCTAACCATCATAAAGTATCAGATCGCAGGACTCGAAAAAGGTTCAACTGATTTAGGCAACAACGCCCATAAACAGTTCAAACTCGCGCCGGTACAAACGCCTTTTCCGCCATTGAACTTAATAGTGTCAGCATCTTCGGTGATGTTCTGGCTTTGATGGTTCTATTGCCTTTAACTATTTCCGTGTGTCACCACCAATTTCAGGGATTCGATTTTCTAGCACTTTGATTGCTGAGTGAGGCATTCACGTTTGTCTGCTTGGTCTGTCTTACGTTCAAAGTTACTTCCTTGGTCGACTAATTGACACACACCTTGGCTCATTTGTGGCATTACTTAAAGTGGTCAACCAAGGCCCACAAAACCGTTCCCGCCTTGCGCATCAGAGCATGTACGTCAGAAAACCCTTTTAGCCCCATTCTTTCACGATAGGTTGAAAACCAAGTCCATTGTGCGTTGCTGATGTTTTTAAACATTGTCCTCCCCATTCATGTTGATTCATACTGACTACGTTGATATCGCAGTCTTTGAGATCAAAGTCGAGAAACACATTCGTCGGCTTATTATTCCATCTGCATACCAACACCCGCATCACCGTAAGAGTGGCTGCCTTCACTATTGCAAAAAGCGCCGCAGATGGGCGCA
>NZ_JBGOOO010000066.1:0-10822 GCF_041439695.1 Vibrio sp. FF266 | reverse complement strand
CAGTTATTCATTAATTGCTAATTTAGTAAAGTCGCTGACAAACTTTTGTCCAAAAACGAGTTGGATGAAGCCGCTCTGCGACTATGACCCGACTATCAGCTAACCCTGTTTAAAGTCCGTCAATTTTAGAAAACCTTCATAATCACTGGCTCGAATCGCTGAGTTGATTTTTTCATATACGCCAGAAACGAAAAATGTCGCATCCATGCGACATTTTTCTTTTGGCGGCCAAACCAGTTTTGCTATATCCATTCTAGAGTGAAACCCATTCTACTCTTCATATTTGAAGCCGCAGCGTTGTTAACTGCCTAAGTTCACCCAAATTACATAGAACACCTATGCTCATAGGGCTGAACTTATTTGTTGCCTAGCTGCAACTCCAATTATTTTGAGTATCGAGATTATTCAGAATGTACATATAAGACGCTGTTAATCTTGATTAGTTCCCTTTACGCGGCATTTTTTTTCGACTTATTTTCTAAGTCGAATGACGCTGCGATTAATTTCTTGGTGTAGTCATTTTTCGGTGCATTGAAAATCTCTTCTGCAGACCCTTCTTCCATCACTTCACCTTTCTGCATCACCAATACACGATCCGATAAGGCTTTGACTACCGAAAGGTCGTGGCTGATGAATAGGAAGCCGATATTGTGCTTGGCTTGAATGTCTTTTAGCAGGTCAATCACCGTCAGTTGTACAGAGCGATCGAGTGCTGAAGTCGGTTCATCCAATAGAATGAAAGATGGCTCAAGAATCAATGCGCGAGCAATTGCAATACGTTGTCTTTGTCCGCCCGAGAACTCATGTGGATAGCGATTAATTGAATTGGGTTCTAAGCGAACCTCAATCAATGCTTTGCGAGCTCGTTCTAATCTTTCTTTCTTGGATAGATGAGGTTGATGTACCGTTAAACCTTCAGTGATGATTTCCCCAACGGTCATGCGTGGTGATAAAGAACCATAAGGGTCTTGGAATACCATCTGTACATCTTTCTTGAGCTTGTGACGTTCTTTATCGGTTAACAAACTCACATCTTGGCCTTTGTAAACAATACGTCCGGTACTTGGCAGTAAGCCGATCAGTGTGCGTCCTAGTGTTGATTTACCTGATCCAGATTCACCAACAATGCCTAACGTTTCACCTTGTTTTAGGGTCAATGAGATGCCTTTTACAGCTTCGAAATATTGACTCTTACTCTTAATGAAGTGGGATTTCACCAAGAATTGAACACGGATATCATCGGCACACAGTAGCTCTGGCGCCGATGCTTCTACAGGAACCTTAGCGCCTTTCGGAATTGAGTTGATCAGCATGCGTGTGTAATCGTGCTTAGGATTTTCGAATAGCTCTTGAGTGAGTCCTTCTTCGACCAATTCCCCTTTACACATCACGAGTACTCGATCGGCAAAGTGTTTCACTACACCGAGATCATGGGTAATGAACAAAATCGCCATGCCCATCTTGCTTTGAATTTCTTTGATAAGAGAAAGCACTTCAGCCTGAACCGTTACATCTAAAGCCGTAGTTGGTTCGTCTGCAATCAGAATGTCTGGTTCATTGATCAGAGCCATTGCGATCATGATGCGTTGCAACTGGCCGCCTGAAAACTCATGTGGGTATTTTTTGTATGCTTGTTCTGGCATTGGCAGATGTACAAGGTTGAAAAGCTCAAGCACACGCTGCTTCGCTTGAGATTTCGATACATTACGATGACACATAATGGCTTCAGCCACTTGTGTACCCACGCGCAGGTATGGGTTGAGAGAGGTCATTGGTTCTTGAAAGATCATTCCGATCCTGTCACCACGAATTGACTGCATCTCTCGTTCAGTCTTTTTGAGTATCGACTGACCTTCAAATTCGATTTCCGATTGAGCATCAATAATCGCGTTATCAGGAAGCAAACGCATTAAAGCGTTGGAAGAGACAGATTTACCTGAACCCGATTCGCCAACAATGGCCAAGGTTTCACTAGAATTAAGAGTAAAGTTAATCTTTTTTACCGCATCAATGATTCCATCATTGGTTATGAATTTAACGGAGAGATTGTTAACTTTAAGAATGGCCCGGTCCGACATGATATATCCTTATCAATTTAAGACATTAGGTGAAGATTGAACTTCTGAAGTGGTTTTAAGTTGCCCAAAATGGTGATGAGCGCGTTGAATTTGTTCTAGCTCGAGCATCCAATGTGAGCTGCGCTGAGCACTGCAAAATGCGATCAGGTGATTGAGTAAATCTTCGCTCTGCTTTTCCAATAACCTAAAGGTACGTTGAATCAATTCTGTACCCTCAAGAGAGATAAATTGCATCAATGCATAAGATTGGTTCAAGGTATCGAAGGCTTGTTGCTGTTGGCCTAAACGATTGAGAATCTCTGATTGAGCGACACTGGCGTCTCTAAGGCCTGAAATTAAGCAAGCAAACTGGCAGGGTTTGATGTCACTTTGGTATGCCGCGTTTTGGATGTGATGAGGAAGAGAGGTGAGAACATCGTTATAGAGGCGCTGTGCTTCGGGCCAATGACCTTGTTCCATTAACTGTTCAGCTTTTAGGTAGTGCATCCAGCAGCGTTCAATTTCCATGTCCACATCCTTAATTTTAAATATCCTAAAATGTTAATGATATTTATTATCAATTGCAAATTAAAATCATTCACATGCTAAGTTGGTGAATTAAATCTCTCGTTATTGCTAAAAACGGGGTAAATTGTGTGTTATTTGTTCAGTTGAACAGCTGTGCAGCGTAAGTCACTAAATTTATAGGTAATTACATCTACACTGATTTTATCTACACCCAAGTAATGAAGGACTAAGGAGGCGGCGATGGCGATGCAAAGACTCAATACAGAACAGCTGTATAAGGTAGCGGAACTCGATAAGCTACCATGTAAGTCGACCAAAGAACTGGCTCCAATTGACGAAATCGTCGGGCAAGAACGTGCACAAAAGGCCGTTGAGTTCGCGATGTCAATTAAGGAAAAGGGTTACAACATTTATGCGATAGGTCGAAATGGTCTGGGTAAACGTACCATGATCTTGCGCTACCTAAACCGACATCCTCAAGAAGTACAGGAGCTTTTTGATTGGTGCTATATCGCGAATTTTGAAGACATTCGTACACCTAAGGTGCTGAAATTGCCTCGTGGTGTTGGCAGCAGTTTGAAGCAAGATATTGAAAAGCTGATGCGTAAGCTTCTTAAAGCAATGCCACTCGCATTCGATAACGAGATGTACTTTAACCGCGCTGACCGATTAAAAAATCAGTTGGCCGCTAAGCAACAAGCGGCGTTAGAAGCGATCAGTCAAGAAGCAAAAGATAAGGGCATTAACCTGACGATCACGACTCAGGGTGACTACCAATTTGTCGCGATGAATGGCGATGATCTTCATACCGAAGAGAGCTTCGACTTACTCACGCCAGAAGAGCAAGATCAATTCGATAAAACCATTGATGGATTGGAAGTCGGGCTGCGGACCATTTCTCGTGAACTGACCGAGCTTGAAGAGACGTATACAGAGAAAGTTCAAAAGTTGAATGATGATACGGCGCGAGATGTTATTACCCACTTCATCAAGCAGTTGAAGCAAGATTACAGCCAATATCCTGATATTAAAAAGTACCTGACAGCACTGCGTAAAGACATTGTCGACAACGCAGATATTTTCTTAGAAGAGAGCACAGAGCAAGCAGAAGTTGCGACCGCCTCTTTGGATAAGAAAATGCCACGTCGCTACAAGGTGAACGTGATTGTGAGCCAGAAGGAGGAGACTCTGCCGATCGTGGTGGAAGAGAATCCAAATTATCACTCTCTGTTTGGTTATGTCGAGACGGCAACGTTCAAAGGCACCGTATTTACGGACTTCTCTTTGATTCGTGCAGGTAGCTTACATAGAGCCAATGGCGGCGTCTTGCTGATGGATGCGGTCAAAGTACTTGAACAACCTTATGTATGGGAAGGCTTGAAGCGCGCGCTGCGTTCGCGTCAATTGAGCTTCACGTCATTAGAAAAAGAGGTCACGTTAACGGGGGCGGTATCACTTGATCCTGAGCCTATTCCATTGGACGTTAAGATCATCCTGTTTGGTGATTATCGAACTTATCAACTACTGCAACATTACGACGCGGAGTTTGGTGAATTGTTCCGTGTGACGGCCGATTTTGAAGATGAGATGAAGCGTACTGCGGATTCTGAAATGCATTACGCACGCTTCATTTCAAGTATCGTGCACGACAACAACATGCTGCATTGTGATCGCAAAGCGATTGCTCGCATCATTGAGCACAGTTCTCGTCAGGCGGGTGACCAAAGTAAGTTGTCGCTGCACTCGGCACACATTGCCAACCTGCTTCGTGAATCAAACTACGTGGCGAAAGGAGCGAAGTCGAACCTGATTCGTGCTACGCATGTCGACCAGGCGCTATTGAACCAACAGATGCGTGTCGGGCGACTGCAAGACAGCGTAATGGAAACCTTCACCAACGGTACAACACTGATTCATGTGGATGGTCAGGCGGTTGGGCAGGTCAATGCGCTGTCTGTACTCAGTACGACTGATCATATGTTTGGCGCACCGAACCGGATCACGGCAACCACGGCTTATGGTGACGGTGAAGTGATTGATATCGAGAGAAACGTAGATCTAGGCGGCAGTATTCACTCGAAAGGGGTGATGATCTTATCGGCTTACCTTTCTTCGGTATTTGGTAAGACAGCGAAAGTACCGCTTACTACCAATATCACCTTCGAACAATCGTATGGTGGCGTCGATGGTGATAGCGCGAGTATGGCTGAGTTCTGTGCGGTGGTGTCTGCATTTTCTAAGCAGCCGAACCGTCAAGACATCGCGATTACCGGCTCGATGAACCAGTTCGGTGAGTCTCAGCCTATTGGTGGTGTGAATGAGAAAATTGAAGGCTTCTTTGATGTGTGCGAAATCAAAGGACGTTCAAATGAGCAAGGGGTGATCATCCCACGTTCAAATGTTCACAACCTGATGTTGCGTAATGACATCGTAAAAGCGGTTGAAAAGGGCGAGTTTAATATTTGGGCTATCGACCATGTGACCGAAGCGATTGAGCTGTTTACAGGCAAAGCCGCCGGTGAGGCTAGTGATGAGGGGAGTTACCCAATCGATACTATCTTTGGTATCGCTCAAGCTAAACTGAACGCACTGCGTAAATAGTCTAATATCTATAGACCCAACTAGCTTATTAGCTAGATAAGCGTTTGAAAAATAGACAAACAGACAAACAGATAAATAGACAAAACTAAAAAGCCATCGACATAAAAATCGATGGCTTTTTTTGATTGCGACTTTGCTCGCTATTGAGTCGTCTGTATCTGGTCTGCTTACGGTATTCGGTGAAAGCAATGTACTAAATGACTTTACCTATTGCGCAAACAGAGCTTGGTGCCATCGAACTTCAGCTTCGCCAACAAGTGTTTGGCATTAGAGCGGCCAATATCATCAAATTCTACCCCGTATCGAGCGTAATGCGTTGATTTTTGGAGATTACAGATGATGCCTTTCAATGGCGGTATAAGTGGGCCATTGTAGTTCTCAGGTGTAACTTCAATAGATACTCGTTCGGCAATTTGAATCGCACGAGAAGTCGGTGAGGTAACAAAACGACAACCACTTTTCGATAAGTCTCTAATCTCACAGTTTGCTCGTTGATCGTTGAAGATGATTCTGGAAGCTAAGTTCACCTCGTAGCGTGTCTCTTTACGCAGTTGGGTTACTTGCATCGAGCTTGGTGTTGAAAGCACAAGTATAGGGAAGGGATCTCCGATCCTATGGTGAATTTGGCTTTTAAAGTGGATAAGAGCGCCTTCTCCTCGCAGAGAGTACGCACGAGCTGTCATCCAAAAACCTTCTTGGAAGAAAAAGCTCAGATCGTCGTTAGATACATCAGGAACTTCTACCACAATGCAGTTATCACTGTGCGTACCGATAAATTTAGTGGTGGCGAGAAACTTAGTACCAACTGGAGTCGATACATTTAATGTTAGTTCACTGCCGTGCTCTATCATAGCCAGTGCATCGGTGCTATTTAATGTAGAAACGGTGCGGTTACGAGGATCTTGAAGTGCCTGATTATGCTCCAAAGGCTTCTTCAGTGGTGCGTTCATTATATGTTCTCCATGCGCCAACATGCGTCTGTTTGTTTTATTGGTAACTTGCTATTAAGGGGCAAATACGTGCTAGATTTAGCAGGTGCAATTACATAAATTAAGTGCAATTACATAGACTAGGTAGATGTACTCACATAGATTTATAGAGTGCCTTTATCTTTGTTGATTCGTTATTAAGCCGATGGCACAGAGTTATTTACTTTGTTTGTAAGTACTTAGTTCTATTTGTATAAGCTTGAGTTAGTCTATTACAAGGAATGAATACTTCAAATTTTTATTGTTTGTCGTATCAATTATTTTCAGGAGTTGAGAATGCAGCCAACAAAATGGGATCAAGATGCGAACCAGATCACAGTTGAGCTAGCACCCAACCAGTTCGCGATTGTTAAGTATCAAAAGGACGGAGATGTATTACATATTACATCGACACGTATTCCTGATGAGCTTCAAGGTAAGGGCTTCGGTAAGGTGATGATGGAGTCGGTACTGGTTGAAATTGAACAAGCAGGTTTTAAAATTGTACCGATTTGTAGCTATGTGATTCACTATATGAATAGGCAGCCACAGTGGGCACACCTTTTATCCGATAAAGCATAGTAACGAGTATATGTCTCAATCAATATCGTCAAAAAATCTCGCTCAACCAGCAGCGGTTTCAAGTCAAAATCAGCCTGAGCTTTATCAACAAGAGCTTTATCAAAATGAGCTTTATCAAAAAATAGCGGCCTCACTGGATTGTCACCAAGGGTTTGATGTCCAGGTAATTCAAAGCCTATGGGGCGGGTATGGTGAATTAGTTCGTTTGATTTTTTCCAAAGAAAGGCGTTCTTCATTCAACAGCGTGATTGTTAAACATGTCGCATTGCCAGATAAAGCAGAACACCCAAAGGGTTGGAATACCAAACTTTCTCATCAACGAAAGGTGCACTCTTACCAAGTTGAGACCGCGTGGTATCAGTCGTTTACCCAACAGTGGGATGAGCGTTGCCCTGTACCTGTAGGGCTGCAATGTGAGCTACAAGAGAACGAGTGGCTTATCGTTATGCAAGACCTAGCGGATATCGGCTTCCCGTTGAACTCTCAGTTTGATGTGCTTGCTGCTTTTGATGATTTAGCAATCCAAGATACTCAGCCTGAGCTGGCGTCTGGTTACACACTAGAAGAGCAAAACCAACGCGATGCTTGCCTTAAATGGCTCGCTAATTTTCACGCAAAGCACATCAATGTAGATCAAGAACATTCAGCTTCATTGTGGCAAGTCGGCACATATTGGCATTTAGACACTCGGCCTGACGAGTTAAACGCATTGGCTGATTTACCGCTTAAGAGCCAAGCGCAGCACATTGACAATCTATTAAGGGCGTGCCCATATCAAACCTTGGTACATGGTGACGCTAAGCTTGCCAACTTCTGCTTTGATTTAAAAAGCGAGCGCGCTGCTGCCGTTGATTTCCAATACGTTGGGCGTGGTTGTGCGATGAAAGATGTGGCCTTGTTCATGAGCAGCGCGGTTAGGCCGCAAGATTGCGCGCAGCTTGAAGCAGAGATCTTGGAGGCTTACTTTCGATACTTGAAAGCGGCACTCATGCACTATCAGCCACACCTTTCATTCGATGATGTTGAAGCCGCATGGCGACCAATGTTTTACGTGGCATGGGCTGATTTTCAACGTTTTGTTAAAGGTTGGAGCCCTGAGCATTGGAAGATCAACCCGTATACCGAGCAACTAACCTTACGAGTGCTTAACCAATTAGACGAACAGGAGTCCGTCAATGTTCGATAAAACCGCGAGCTGGAAAACGCCGCAAAACTTCTTATTACTGATTTCAATTGTTGTCCCTATCGCGTTTTCGAGCTGGATGGCGCTGCTGAATAACTTTGTTATTGAGAAAGCGAACTTTGATGGTGCGGATATTGGTTTATTGCAAAGTGTTCGTGAGATCCCTGGCTTCTTGGCCTTTACCGTGGTGTTTGTGTTGGCGTTCATTCGCGAGCAACGCTTCATGTTGATATCGCTGGCGATGCTCACTGTCGGTACGGCGATTACCGGTTTGTTTCCTTCACTTACTGGCCTATTGCTGACCACCATTTTGATGTCGACGGGTTTTCACTATTTTGAAACGCTCAAGCAGTCTTTGTCACTCCAATGGCTGAGTAAAGAAGAAGCACCTGAGATGCTTGGTAAGATGATCTCCGTTGGCGCGTTGGCTTCGTTAATTACTTATGGCTCAATCTGGGTGATGTTAGAACAGCTGAAGCTCGATTTTGCTTGGGTGTACGGCATTACTGGCGGTATTGGTTTTATTCTGGTTTTGGTGATGACCTTTGGTTTTCCTGAGTTTCAAACCAAGACTCAACAAAATAAGAAATTGGTGCTGAGAAAGCGTTACTGGCTCTACTACGCGCTCACCTTTATGAGTGGCGCGAGAAGACAGATCTTCACGGTATTTGCTGGCTTTTTAATGGTAGAGAAGTTTGGTTACTCAGCTGCTGACGTAACGCTACTGTTCTTAATTAATTACCTGTTTAACTTCTTGTTTGCGAAGCGCATTGGTCGATTTATCGGTGTGGTTGGCGAGCGCAAGGCGCTGATCTTCGAGTATGTGGGTTTGATTGGTGTGTTTGTCGGTTATGGTTTGGTGCAAAGCGCGGAATGGGCGGCGGCGCTGTATGTTGTTGACCATCTGTTCTTTGCACTCGCATTAGCGATCAAAACCTACTTCCAGAAAATCGCCGATCCTGCCGACATGGCATCAACCGCAGGTGTCTCTTTCACCATCAACCATATTGCAGCGGTTGTTATTCCGGTCGTATTTGGGGTGATTTGGTTATCGTCCCCTGCAACGGTTTTCTACATAGGTGCTGCGATGGCGGCGGTATCTTTGGCGTTGTCTTTAAACATCCCTAAGAAGCCCGAAGAGGGCAATGAAGTGCGAATGTTTAGCTGGCGCTAACTCTGGATAAAGACTAATAAAAAGCTCCAATAGTGATATTGGAGCTTTTTTGTATGTGCTAGATGGAAATATCTAGTCAGCTTCCGGTAGGGTTAGCTTTCAGTAGGATTAGCTTCTTGCGGTTTTTAGTCCACCACGTAACTTGAAGATTCCTTTTGGAGCCTTAGTAAGCAAGATGCCACAAAGCAGAGGGATCATCATCACCAGTGACTGTTCAGACAGCACTTCTCCATTGATGTAGCAAGAGATCAGCAGCGCAACCACTGGGAAGATTAGGAAGCAGATAGACGCTTGGAAAGGCGTCGAAACTTGTCCTAATTTAAAGTAAGCCACAATCCCGCCAACACTCGCCACAAAACCTAGGTACACGACAGCTGAGATTGAATCCCAAGTGAAGGACTCAACATTAACGCTTTCACCCATCGCTGAAACTGCGAACAAGAATAGAGAAGCAATTAAGCTCGGAACGGCGTTGTAGGTAAGTACTTCGATGCCTTTACAGTGCTTTTGAACTAAAACATACATCACTGCGTGAATGGCAACTGCAAGGCCTAAGCAAACCGTGCCAATAAGGTAATCATCACCACCCATTTGCATTTCATTGCCAAGGATTAAACATAGGCTCACAACAGCTGTGACCAAACCAAAGATTTGATGTTTCGCCAATCGTAGACCTAAGAATAAACCCGACATCAGCATGACAGCGACTGGCATGTTGGCGAAGATGATCGACGCTAGACCAGAAGAGATGTATTGCTCACCATAGATCATCAAAGTGAACGGAATAGCAAAATACATCAGTGCCACAATAAGCAGCCATTGACGTTTACCTTTAGGGAAAAGCAAAGGTTGGTTGAAGACTTTTGCTAATACCGCAAGCAAAGGTGCTGCAAGTAAAAAGCGTAACGCAGTGGCAAAAATAGGTGGGATAGAATGCAATGCCACTTCCATAGCGAACCAAGTGGTTCCCCAAATTAAGCAAACAGAGACAAAAAGCAAGATAGTTAGCGACTTCGAATTCATGGTGACTACTCATTAATAATTATTTTAAATCATAGGCTTGTGGCGCCTTAATGACGTGGCACAGTATAGAAAGGTAGTCGGAGAAAAGTTTTGCCTTTTTATCTCTAATTTGAGTTTTTTGTGGAAATTAAATCTATAATGTAATTGTTTTGAAGAAAATTATTTTATTTTAGATAACTTGAACAAAGCCATTATTCTTTGTAAGGTTTAATGTTGGTCGATAAATCGTCAGTTTAGCGACGTATGGAAATTTGGTTGTAAGATATTAAGAATAAGATTCAGCGTGTTGTCTTAGGTGTTCAATAAAGGCGCGAATTCTGGCTGGCACCTGTAACCCATAATTATGTACGACATAGAAAGAGGCTTTAAGAACTTGATCTTTGGGCAAGATGTTTACCAATGTTCCTTTTTTCAGGTCTTCTTCAATTGCTTGTTTAGGTAAACAGGCAATCCCCAACCCATTTAAGGCCATCATGCGGATCGTCGGAACGCTATCTCCGATTCTACTTGCCCTGAATTGATACGTGCTTACTTTGCCCTTATTAATTTCAAAGCTTCTTTGGCTGTTGATTCCTTCCCATTGATTGGCAATGTAGTCATATTGGGAGAGGTCACTTGGCGTGATTGGCTGCGGTATTTGCACCTTAGTAAGGCTTTGTTGCGTAATTCAGTGGAACTAAATCCAGAACCTACGATCTGATCAGCT
>NZ_JBGOOO010000065.1:0-11089 GCF_041439695.1 Vibrio sp. FF266 | reverse complement strand
AGGTGGCAGCCAGTTAGATAAAGACGAACTTGCGATGTGTCGCAAGATGAATTTGACCGAAGAAGAGTTCCTAGCATCAAAGAACTCTATCGCGTCTAACCAAGAACTGAATAAGGACGCGTAATCATGGCGACTGAAGCTCAAATTATTGAAGCGTTGTTTGTATCAATGAACGCCTCGTTCGTGAAAGGTGTTTCACGAGCAAACCCACAATGGGACAAGATTGCTACTGAAGTGCCGTCTTCTGGTGAATCTAACTTCTATGGTTGGTTGAAAGACCTACCAGAGATTAAAGAATGGGTGGGTGACCGCCAGCTGGCTGATGTGGGTAAGCATGGTTATTCCATTACTAACAAGACGTTCGAAAGCTCTATCTCTATCAGCCGTGAAAATGTTGAAGATGACCAAATCGGTCAGTACTCAGTATTGGCAGAACGTTTTGGTGATCAGGTAACGATGTTCCCAGACAAGCTTGCTTATCCATTGCTTGTGGCAGGCTTCACCACGCTTTGTTATGACGGCCAGAACTACTTTGATACTGACCACCCGTTAGACACGACACCTGCTTCAACGTTCTCGAACGTGGTGGGTGACCCGTCAACCGATACAGGTTCGCCTTGGTTCTTGATTGATAACTCGCAAACGCTGAAGCCTATCGTGTATCAGAACCGTCGTCCGTTCGTGTTCAAGAACATGAACCCGACAGAAGAGTACACCTGGTTCAACAACAAGTTTGCAGCGGGTACAGATGGCCGTTGTGAAGTTGGCTTCTCTTTCCCTCAATTAGCGATTGGCTCTAAAGCTGCGTTAACGGAAGCGAACTATGAAGCGGCGGTTAAACAACTTGGCGGAATGAAACGTGCCGATGGTGTGCCTCTGGGTGTTCGCCCTACCACGCTTGTGGTTGGCTATACGAACCGTGCGGCAGCGAAGAAGCTGATTGAACGAATGCTTATTGAAGGCGGTGATACCAACGTGTATTTCCAAGACGTAGAAGTGATCGTTTCTCCATTCATCGCTTAACCAGCAAGACAGATTGGCGGTAGCAATGCCGCCAACCTTTAGGGATTTATGCCATGACTGTAAAAGTTGAACTTAATCCAAACACTTGGACGCTTATTTCTTCTGCTGCGGCGGGTTATATGGACAACCAAGCAGGCAGCGTTGTGAAGTACCGTGTTGAAGACTCAGCACCATCCGATGCTGAAACGTTTGGGCACCAACTGAAGCTTGAAAAAGGCATTGGTTGGTCTCGCGCTGTAGCGAAAAATATTTACGGAAGAACGGCCAGCTCAATAGGCGATGTCATCGTTACGGAAGGTTAAGTATGTTTTTTGAAAACTCACCACTGATAAGCCAAAGCGCACCGCCAGCACCTGAATCTGTTTTGCTTATGCGTGCCAGTTATGTCACGCCAGATGCGAACGATTTAAAGCAAACGCTCGCGGCAGACAACACACCAGAAGCGATTCAATTTAACCAAATTCCTCTAGCGTCTGCTGACCTTTCCCTTGATTTATTAACAGGTGAAACCACAGCGCTCAAAGACTTTAGTGGAATGGTGAGCTTGAACGTTTCCATTTTGCGTGAGCTTGCAGGTGCAGGTAGTACCGATTGGGGAATGTTCATCGAAGTGTTCGATACAGGGACAGGCCAATGGGTAGCTTATGACGGCAGCTTGAGACCGATTACCTTAGATAGCCAATCAACCGATGAGAAGCGAGCGATTGATTATTCTGTGTCTGTCTCCATCTTGGCGGGTGACAAATTCCGTTGGATGCATTCAACGAGCGATGCAAGCCGAACGGTTTCCATTGTTTCATTTGGCGCAGCTAATGGGTTGCCCTCTTCAGCGGGTGTGATCATGAGTTTCTGGGGCATTAAACCGTAATTTAATCGCCATTAAATATTCGTTTAAAGGAGTTCACAGTGAGTGGAACTAAAAAATCAACAACTGGAAAAGTTGGAAAAGTGGAAGGAAATCCCTCCACCGCTAAAGCGGAAGCCGAACAGAAAGCACTCGACAACGCCGATGCTGAATTAAAGGCCGAAGCTAAAGCTAGGGCTGAATCAGAAGCCGAAGCCAAGGCGGGAGCTGAAGCTAAAGCAAAATTAGAAGCCGAAGCTAAGGCGGAAGCTGAAGCTAAAGCGAAATTAGAAGCCGAAGCTAAGGCGGAAGCTGAAGCTAAAGCAAAATTAGAAGCCGAAGCTAAGGCGGAAGCTGAAGCTAAAGCGAAATTAGAAGCCGACAAAAGCAAAGGTGATCAAATTGTACAAGTGGATTCAAAGAAAGATGATGTGGTTCATCCTGGGGATGGCGTTGACGCTATCGGTGTTCTTGGCGCTTTCAAAGTATGCGCTAAATCAGGTGCTGGGTTTTGGCGCTCAGGCGTTCAGTTCCATCGTCTCCAAGAAAAGCTGGTGCTTGTGGTGGAACAAGAGCCGGATGCGTCTGCGCGAGTTCATGCGAAAGATCATGAACCAGAGTGCGTGGTGTTCCTCTCTCCTGAAAAGGCGAAGCGAGTACACGACGAGCCGCACCTAACAGTTGAAGTTGTTGAGCTTGAAGACGTACTCGATCTTCAAGACATGCAGCAATAACGTTTTTAAAAGGTAGTAAATACGATGGCAACTTACGCAACCAAGCAAGACCTACTTGATCGTGATGAGCAAATGCTGTGGAACTTTGCGGTAGACCGCACTACAGGCGAACTCAACGATGTTTGGATTAACCAGGCATTAGACCAAGCCGATGAAGAGATTAACTCTTTCTTAGGTCGTCGTTATGTGCTGCCACTGCCAACAGTGCCAGGCATGTTGAATAAGGTTGCCATCACTATCGCGTTCTACTGGTTAGCCGACCGTGACCAACAGGCCACGAACCTACTAGAAGAGCGCTACAAGATGCAGCTTGAAACCCTGCGTGAGATAGCCAATGGCAAGCGCGAACTAGGCTTGCCAACCATCGAAGCGCCAACCGAAAGCAGTGTGGGCAAAGTTGAGCTGATTCAAGAGAACGAGCGCCAGTTCACCCGCAACAGTTTGAGAGGCGTCTTGTAATGTCGATTGGTGTTCAAGTTACGGGAACGCAAGAGCTTGAGCGCTATCAACAGCTGCTTGAAACCCTAAGCGACCCAAAGCACAAAGTTGAACTGCTTGATTCGTTAGGTGGAATTGTAGAGAGCCAAACCAGAAGAAGAATCGCCGATGAGAAAACGTCACCTGATGGTCAGCGTTGGGATGATTGGTCTAGCAGTTATGCGAAGACTCGACATGGAAACCAATCCCTTTTGCAGTCCGAAGGCGATTTGTTGGACTCCATCCAGTACCAGGTGCAGCGCAACCAAGTTCGAATTGGATCGCCATTGGCCTACTCTGGCGTTCCTCAAGATGGCTTTTCTGGTCCGGTTCAAGTGTCTGCTCATACGCGCCTTATCACACAAGCCTTTGGTAAAGCGTTGGCGTTTCCGGTCTATCAGTCTGTAGGGGCGTTCACTCGCATGATGAACATTCCACAGCGTGAATACTTAGGGCTAAGTACCGACAACCAATCTGAAGTGTATGCGGTTATCGGTGACTTCTGGAAGGAGTTAATGAATGTCTAGACCCGACTTTACCACCAGTGGTTCTACCGTTTGGGCTGTGAATGAAATCGTTCAGTACCTTAAGCCAAAGCTTGAAGGTGGTGAGCGTGAAATAGAAAAGATCCAAACCGTTGAGCGCCACATTGGCCGCTTTGATAAGGCGGATGATATTAAGCGCTGGATGTCGAACCGTGACGGTGGCGTTCGTATTGCTGCCCTACGTGTTCCGCAATATGAAACTGTGGGTAATCGCTTAATTGGTAACGTTAACCTTGTGGCCTATGTGTTTACCACTGACCAGTTCGGTTACAAAAAAGACCTACGTGCTGAAGTGGTCGCAGGAAAGTTAGTACGTGAACTGGTGGATAGAAGCGCACTGCCAACATCCTATGGTCGCGTTGAAAACGTACGCAGTGACAATTTATACAGCGGTGAAATTGACAAGCTTGGTATTGCTATCTGGTCTGTCACTTGGTCGCAGCAATGGTACTTAGATGAAGAGATTGATCTCAGTACGTTAGATGACTTCATTACCTTTGGTCTGAAAGGTGAAATCGCAGATGGCGCACCCACCATTGATGGTGAAGTGAAGCTGCCTCAATAAAGCAAGGGCATAACGATGATTTTAAAACCGAGCAATAAAGAGATTCCCGTTCGCAACCCTGAAGGGGGCTTCCTTTCAGATGAAGGCGAAAAGGTTAAACGAAATTCATATTGGCTGCGACGCATTGCAGATGGTGATGTTGTTGAAGTGAAAGCGACTGCTGACGCACCGGCTAAAACGAAATCCACTAACGCACCGGCTAAGCAAGCCACTAAAGGAGAATAAGCATGTCATTGGGCTCTATTCCTAACGATATTCGAGTACCACTCGTTTATATCGAGATCGACAACAGCGAAGCGAATTCAGGCACACCCGCTTTGGCTCAGAAAGTATTAGTACTTGGCCAACAGCTGGCAACGGGCACTGCTGATGCACTTACGCTGAATCGTATTACCACAAGTGAAAGCCAAATAGACGACCTTTACGGTAAAGGTTCAATGCTTTCTCTTACGCTTAAGAAGTTCCGCAAAACCAATGAATTTACTGACGTGTATGCATTGGGTGTGGCTGACTTGGCAGCAACTGCGGCTAAGGGTGAGATTACCGTTACGGCAACCACGGTTAAAGCAGGTGTGATCGCGTTACTGATTGCTGGCGAAAGCGTGCAGGTAACGGTGAAAGATACGGACGATGCTGATTCTATTGCGACGGCCATCATTGCTAAGGTGAATGCTGATACCAACCTGCCTGTTACTGCTGCTTTGAAAGCGGCGTCTACCGATATTGTAGAGCTTACGTGTAAATGGACAGGTATTACGGGCGACGATATCGATATCCGTTACAACTACTACGATGGTGAGTTCTTGCCTGGTGGTGTGACTATTGCGATTACCGACATGACAGGCGGCGCAGGAACACCAGACATGAGCGCTGCTATCGCGGCGATTCCGAACGAATGGTACAACCATATCGTCATGCCATTTAACGATACCCAATCAATGAATGACCTACGTGACGAGCTGGTTAATCGTTGGGGCCCACTCAAGATGATTGAAGGTATTGCTTATACCGCGTTTCGTGGCACCTTTGCTGAGACGGGTGCGTTTGGCTCTGCGCGTAATGACTTCTTGTTTACGTGTATGGGTACGAACAGTTCGCCAAACTCGCCTTGGGAATTTGCTGCGGCTTACGCAGGCCGAGCGTCTTACTCACTGGGCATTGACCCTGCTCGCCCTCTTCAAACGTTAGTGCTAACCAGTTTGCTTCCACCGGCTAAAACCGCTCAGTGGGATATGACCGAGCGCAATCTACTTTTGCATGATGGTATTGCCACATACATGGTGACACCTGGCAATGAAGTAGCGATTGAACGTGAAGTGTCAATGTATCGTCAGAATGCTTATGGCGACCCAGACCCAAGCTATCTTGATATCACTACGCCAGCGACGTTGGGTTACTTACGTTACTCACTTCGAACCATGGTGACCAACCGATTCCCTCGCCATAAATTGGCAGGTGACGATGTACTTGATCGCCTTGACCCTGGTCAGCCAGTTGTGACACCAAAGATTATGCGCAATGCCGTGTTAGAGCTTGCCAATACTGACTGGGTGCCAAGTGGTTTGATGGAAGACTTCGATGGTTTCAAAGAGACGTTGGAAGTGTATCGAGACACAAGTGATCAGAACCGTTTGAACTGTGTGTTCAAGCCCGACATTGTGAATCAGTTCCGTATCTTCGCCGCACTAATGCAGTTCAAACTTTAATAGGGAGCACGCACCATGGGACAAATCCTTGGTCAAGTTGTTGTTCGTGCTAACAGCAAACAACTCAAAACAAAGAAGGGTTCTACTTTGAACCCAGGTGGTTTCACTCACGTTTCTCACGCAGGGCCAAACCGTATTTGGGGTAAGTCGAAAGAGTTCACGCCCTCTACTATGTCGGTGGTGATTGCGGCGGATGAAGATGTCGATGTTGTTAAAATCAATAACATCACAGACGCAACGCTAACTTGGGAAGGCGACAACGGTGTTGATTACATGATTACAAGTGCCTCACCACAAGCGCCGTTTCAGTTAAGTGACTCTGGTGAGATTACGGGCACGTTCGAAGGTAACCCAGCGGAGCGCGTTTAATGGCCATCATGACCTTTGGATTGGATCATGGTTTCAAGGTGGGCGAAGCCGTCCACCATGAAGTTGGTCTAAGAGAGTTAAGCTCTGGTGATTACATCGATGCGCAGTTAGCGGCAGAGAAAGTGATCGTGAATGAGGGTGTGGCCATGGCATACACCTCTGATGTGCTTTACGGCATCGAGCTTCTTGTTCGTCAGGTTGAGTACATTGGCAGTGTTCAGGGGCCTATCTCTATCAAGGAGTTGAGAAAGCTGCACCAGGACGACTTTAAACTGCTGCAAGAAAAAGCAAGCGAACTCGATGAGCTGATTACCAAGGAGCTTGAAAACAGGGGGCGATCTTAAGGCGCTGCCGGAAGTCTGTGAAAACTTGCAACTTGCGATGTGTTCAAAGATTCCGTTAAGCGTCACCACTGCCATGCCTTTGCGGCGACTACTCAAAACCTATCGAAAACTAAGAGAACAATCCAATGGCACAGAAACTTGAAACCGATATTGTCTTAAACCTTGCGGGCAACCTTGCAGCTAAGGCGCGTCAGTATGGTAATTCGATGGGTGAGTTCGCCAAGAAAAACAAAAAAGCCATGACACTCGTTAAAACCTCGACCGCCGCAGCTGGTCGGGGTATCGATGCTTTAGGTAATCGCTATGTGGGTATGGCTACGGCATTTGCGACAGGATATGTAGCAAAAGGGTTTGTTTCACTAGATAGGCGATTAAGTCGGCTTGCAATTGCGGCTGAAGTCAGTAAAGAAAAAACGACTGAACTATATGATGAAATCCAACGGGTGAGTAACCTAGAAGGCATTAGAATAGACCCTAGTGAGTCGCTATCTGCTATCGAAGAAATATTAACAAAGACAGGGGATTTAGGTTATGCCATGGAAAATCTACCTAATATTGCAGCTGTGATTCAAGCGACAGGTGCGGCAGGCCAACAAGTTGGTGGGATATTTACCGAATTTAAGAAGCTTGCAATCGAAGGTTCAAAGGATGCTATGGCATCAATTGATGTACTAAATAAACAAGGTAAAAGTGGTGCTTTTACTCTTGCTAGTATGGCTAACTTTGGCCCTCAAATATTCGCTGCTTATGCTGCTACAGGTCGGCAAGGGGCAAAAGCAGTTACAGAGCTTGGTGCTGCGTTACAGGTTATTAGAGGTGGTGTGGGTAGTGATGAAAAAGCAGTTACCGCATTTGAAGCTCTAATTCGTGATATTACCTCTCCAGATAGAGTAAAAAAGCTTCAGCAATTGGGCGGAATTAGTGTTTTTGACCGAGATAAATTAAAAGATGGCATTGAGGTTATGCGCCCCCTTCCTTCGATTATGGAAGATATTGTTAATAAGTCAGGCGGTATGTCAGAAAACTTGGCAATGTTAAATTTAACTGATGAAGCAAAGCGAGCCTTGAACCCATTAATAGCCTTGTATAAAGAAACAGGTTCAGCGAATGCCTTTAGCGGGTTTATGTCAATTGTCGGTGACGGTTCGGTTACTCTGGCTGATGCATCTGTTGCTGCGGGCGATGCAGCAGCTAGCGTGCAGCTCTTAAAAAGTTCTTTCGATAAATTTGCTAATCAAAGGTTGGCTGAACCTATTCGTGAGCTTTCTGATGCTATTAACAGCATTGATGATGAAACCATTCAAAACTGGTTGAAGTGGGGAGAAGCAGCTGCATGGGCTGTAGGTGGTTTGGTTGTGGCCAAGAAAGGTTTAGATGTTGTAAATGCTGCTGGTAGGTTCTTAGGTAAAGGTAAGGGTGGCGATGCAGGCGGTAAAGGAGGGTTTCAAGACTTAGGCGCGATGCCAGTGTTTGTTGTAAACATGCCAGGTGGTGGCATGGGTGGTTTAGGTGGTGACGTTCCTGATGGGAAAGGAAATGGCGGCAAAGGACCAGGTGCAACGAAACCAAGCAGAACGGGCACAGCTTTAAAAGGTGCGGCGGCAGCGACAATTATTTACCCTGTTGTAGATACTGTGCTTGATTCTCTGATTGGTGGTACCGATTTCGGCAAGTGGGCTAAGTCAACCACGCTAGGTGACTTGCTTGGTGGGGCTTCAGATAAAGCCATAACAGAAGACAAAGTGAATAGCTACTTAGGTTTGAGTGCTGGCGCTGGCTATCAACAGCCTGTGGGTTATGGCCAGTACAATGCTGCCAACGGTAATGTGAAAGTTGATGTTTCTGTTAGTGATGACCGTATTACTAAGAAAGTAACGTCCTCCTCGCCAACCATTCAAATCGACCCAGATACGGGCGCAAATTAAAGGGGCTTTAAATGGCATTTGAAGATCGTTTAACCGCCTCTATTCGTGGTGTTGAATTTTTCCTAGATGATGCAAGTGGTGACTTTGGTCGCCGTGCTATCCCTCATGCTTACCCTAAGCGTGAACAAGGCTATACCGAAGATAACGGTAAAGTGCTTCAGCAAGAAATGATTAATGGCCGCACTGTGGGTGATGGCTACTTTGAGAAACTACAACAAATCATTGAAGCGATTAATACACCAGGGCCGTGTGAACTTATTCACCCTTGGTTTGGCGTTCGTAAAGTTCAGGTTGGTAAAGGCAGCTTTAAGTTAGTCAATAAAACAGACGGCTTAGCCACGTTTAGCTTTGAGGTGTTTGAACAAGGTGAAAATCTATTCCCGAATTCAAAGCGCGATACCGCAAGCCAGGTGCAAGGTGAATCAACCAAGTCACAAGATGCGGCTAATGATGCCTTTGAAAAAGAATTTGATGAGACGGCCACGGAAGGTGTGGGCGATATGGTTGATCAGTTCTTAGATGACTTGGATGAATTCACTCGTGGTTTGCCATCACTACCCAGTGAGCTTCGCGAGTGGACAGATCGCCTGATGCGCACCAAAGATTCCATTGGCAACTTATTGGCCTACCCTGGTGAGTTAGCGCGTGAAACCATGGGCCTGTTGGAAGACGTGAAAGGCGTGGTCACTGACCCTATTCGCGCCCTCGATGTTTACCAGAACGTGCAAAACCGTTGGGATGGTATGCGAGCTGAATTGGCTGTTACTGGTGGTTTGAGTCGTAACATCGATAGTGCTGATGGCTTCGCAAGTTCGGTGCCTAGCGTGGCTAACCCTGTGAAGCAGCAAGCTGTGCTAAACAATGCCGATGCGTACAAGCGTTTGATTATGAATTCCGCGACGGTTTCTAAGGCTTCAGCAATGGGTGACGCCGATATTGGCGTTGATTTGATTGATACCGATGAGTCGATTAATAGCCTTTCAGGTGCTGACCGTAAAGCCGTATTAACGGGTGAGCAGTACAAGAAGATTGGGTATGACATTGCTAATGAATTAGCGGATCTTTCTGCGAACGCCGTTGAGCTTGGTGACTCTGCTGTGTGGCGTCAGTTTCGTGTACTGCGTCAAGCGGTGCTGGCGGATACCAGAGCAAGAGCCGAGTTGTTGCCTCAGTTAAGTATTTACACGCCCACCAGTACGGTGCCTGTTTCTTTGGTGGCGTGGCAAGAGAATGGCGACACTGAAACGCGCCAGAGCATTGTGCGTCGTAATGGCCTGTCTAATCCGTCTTTTATCTTGCCTTCAGATTCCATTGAGGTGATTAGCTCATGACAACGCAGTTAGATGAAATTGTATTGAAAGCTGGCGGTAATGTTTACGGTGGCTGGACTAAGGTCAGCGTGACTCGCTCAATCAATGCGATGTCTGGTTCATTTGATTTAGAACTGACTTGGAAGTGGCAAGGCTCTGATGATAAATACAAAGCCTTCATGGAGCCGATTCAGCAAGGTCAGCCTTGTGTGATTGAAATTGGTGGTGAGCGCGTGATTACGGGCTATGTGGATGATTGGGTGCCTAGCTACGATGCAAACCAGGTGATGATATCGGTGAGTGGTCGAGACAAAACCGCTGACCTAGTGGATTGCTCGATTGACTACCCTTCAGGCCAGTTCAACAACCAAACGTTAACCCAGATTGCTAACGTGGTGTGTAAGCCTTTCGGTATCAAAGTGATCGTGAATACCGATGTGGGCGCGGCGTTCCCTCGTATTCAAATCGAGCAAGGTGAAACCCCGCATGAGTTGCTTGCTCGTCTAGCGCGTCAGCGTGGTGTGCTGTTAACCAGTGACACGTTTGGCAACCTTGTGATCGTGCGTAGAAGCACAGAGCGTGCGGGTGTGTCTTTAATCCTTGGTGAAAATGTAAAAGCTGCGCGTGGTCGCTTCAGCTGGCGTCAGCGTTTTAGCTATTACAAAATAAAAGCCGTCGGACCTGCATTTGGTGGCTTTGATTCAGATGATGCTATTTCGGTAGGTGGTATTGAGGCGAATGTTAGCGATGCAGATATTACACGTTATCGCCCGATGATTATTGTTAATGAAGAAGTGACTACTGCTGAAGGTGCAGCCAAGCGCGGCCAATGGGAACGCCAACGTAGCATTGCTATATCTAATGGTGCTGAGTACACGGTGACAGGGTGGCGAATTCCGCAAACGGGCAAGCTATGGAACTTCAATACGGTAGTGCCAGTTCAAGATGAGATTGTGGGTTTGGATGAAGAGATGCTGATTTCCTCGATCATGTTTAGCGAAGATGCTTCAGGTCGTATTGCTGTGATTAGTGTGGTTAAGCCTGAGTCTTTTGATATACCCGCGGAAGCTGCAAAGAATACCTCTTTAAAATACTCTTGGAAGAAAGCTCAAGGACAAGCCGAATGATTACAATGAGACATGTCGAGAAGTTACTTTCACCAATCAAACGCCGTATCACTGGCATGGTTGCCCGTGCGTTAGTTTCTGGAGTTGTGGAAGACTTACAGCGTCAGAATATTCAGGTAC
>NZ_JBGOOO010000064.1:0-11768 GCF_041439695.1 Vibrio sp. FF266 | reverse complement strand
TTTGAAAAACAATATGTCGCTTAATGCGGTGTCCAGTCTTACTGGAGCAGATCATTTTATCATCAGCTACATCATTGTCGAAGCTATTAAATTCATCACTAAAACCAAAGAGATCATCATCACTCATTGACTAGCACCAAACAGAATTTTCTAAATCAAATTTTTTCTGATTAAAATCTGTTTGTATTTCACCTGAAGATAGCCAGCACAAAGCTGCTGTTAGTGTTTCATCTGGAGAAATTTTAAGTTGGTGTGAAAGATGATGAAGGGTCACGCTTCTATTAGCTTGAACAAACTGAAGCACATGTTTTTGAATGTCAGTGATTGTACGAATCCCTGAATAGCCATGGAGTAATTTAAGGTTACTAAGTAGAAAACCTGTTCGAATCTGCTTCTCGGTCACTAAGATAAGTTTTTTTCCATACTCAGCTTGAGCGACAAGCTGCTTTTCTTTAAACCTTGATCGAAAATCTGGTTTAAGGATCTGACTTGAATGCTTTACTTCAATCAGAGAAGGCGTATCTATGCTATCGAAAAGCTGGAAGTCTGGCGTGTAGCGGCAGTAGCGCCCATTGAAGTAGTACTCAAACCCATGTGGCTGAGATTCATATCTAACTATTTGAGGATTGTATTCAGCATGAAAACAAAAATCATACTCAAGCATGGACATTGTTCGAACAACTGAGTCATTTTTCAAACTCATGAATTTACAAATGTTGTGAACAGCTGATGATTTTTTGGTTTGGTCGTACATAGCACAAGCACTTTGTTGTAAACCTACAACAAAAAGTAGACCATGAAGACTTAAGATGCAAATAAGAAAAGAAGCCTGCAATTTATGCGAACATATATTGCAGGCTTCATAAGGGGTGGGAACCCAGCCACATCCCGGCACACAAGTCACTCGCTGCGGCTGCTCCCTTCCAGGCCTGACCGAGTTCACGAGCTATTGTTGCGGGAGGACCAGGCCCCCATAGATTCGTTTTCTAAGAGGCTTGCCTCAAAGAGTGATTGGATTATTAAGCATCACAGCAACCATTGCAAGCCCTTCCACCCTATTTTTGAACAATTGCGGTCTAAGTGCTTATCCTTTATTCAAACCACTAGAAAATCGCAGGTAAATTCACCATTTACCTGCATTTGGAAGGTTTGGATTGCTGGAGTACTAGATATCGATGTCTTCGTTATCTTCTGTGCGAATGATGTAGTCTGTCATCCACGCGGTACCTAATAGACACAACCACACCACAAAGACTGGGCTTGGTACTTCGATGCTTGGGGTAATTACCAGAGCCGCAAAACCGACCGTTGGCAGTGTCCAACACAGTAGTTTATTCCAGCGGAAGGTTTTTAAGCGCGTCAGCGTTTCCATCGATGCCATGATGCCCGTTAAACACAAGGCAACCAAAGCGGCATAAGGTAAATCGGCTATCCATAACGGAAGTATTAAGCCTAATGACCACCAGCTGTGTCGGCTGGCTGGCTTAAGGTGATTTGCCGCCCACCAAATCACGATGATTGATAAGGTTTGAAGTGTGGTAACCCACGGGACGCCTTCAAGCTTGCCTGCTGATTGCGTGACCATGATCCCGACCTGCAAAGTAGTCACAATTAAGCCGGAAATAATCACGACAGACAAACTACTGCGTCTTGAGAAGACCACCATCAATAGCGGGAACAGTACCCACGCACTGACAGACAGCGTGATAGGCTGCAAAGGAAGGGTTAGACCATAAGTGGTCATGGAAACAAGCAAAGCTAATCCTGCTATGCCTCCCTGCGGTAAAATCCATAATGCAGGAATGACCATTGCAAGCACCGGGATATCTCCCTCACTTAAACTGATTGCTCTCGCGCAAACAACCGCTAATAATGTGGTGATCAAGAACTGAAACGTTGTAAATACCATAGCCCTCTCCTTCTACCGATCCGTGGTATTAATGAACTAGGAACATTTAGTATGGACCAATTTTTGAGCCAAATCTTTGCTGTGATTCACCAAATTCCATATGGGAAAGTAACAACTTATGGAGACATAGCACGTTTTTCAGGATTTCCGGGCTATGCGCGCCATGTTGGTAAAGCGCTGGGTAACCTGCCAGAAGGTAGCAAACTGCCTTGGTATCGAGTGATAAACAGCAAGGGTGAAATATCTTTAAAGGGTGATTCGTTCGACCGACAAAAGCAGCATTTGGTTAAAGAAGGGGTTGAGGTGAGTGATGCAGGAAAAGTTAAACTCAGAATATACAAATGGCAGCCCTAGAGCTGCCACTAATCGCTGATTCAACTGGCTAAGTTAAGCCAATCAAGATGCCTTAACAGTGGCATCGATTTCTGATTAACGAACACCAACCAAACTTAGGTCTGCTTGCTGTGTATTTTCTACATCAGTAATTACTGACTTAATCGTGTCAGTAGTGAAACGCAGTTTGCCGTCAACATGAATCGATGCGCGCATGTTGTAACGGTGGTTAGCTTTAATTTTGTCGTTGTCGTAGCTTAGCTCGAATGCGAACGGTACTTGCTTACCGTCTGTGGTGAACTCTTGAGTTGCGATAACCGTCGATGGTGCGTCAGCCAGTGAGATATCTTCTAGCGTAACGGTAACTACTGCATTCTCTGGCAATGCAATTCTTTCACGGTAGCTTACTGTTCCTGAAATCACTTGAGTGTTCTCTGCAACCACTTCTTGAGAAGCGTTCGTTTCTGATGTTGCTTGGCAACCAACAAGTAGGCCAAACGATACTAAAGACGTAATAAGAATTAGAGCCTTTTTCATATTCAATTTCTCTCAACATGTTTGCCGGACTCGGCAAATCTACTCACCAATTATAAGAGAGCTTTCATATTCTGTCTTGAAACCCTATGATTTATTGACAGATATCTGACTAAGCTAAATGATTAACACCATAATCTGACACCCATTTTACGAAGAGGAATGCTGGCGATGAGTCAACCTTTACAAGAATTACTAAGTTTACTTCAGCTAGAAAAACTGGAAGAAGGTTTATTCCGTGGGCAAAGTGAGAACCTAGGCCTACCACAGGTATACGGCGGTCAGGTATTGGGACAAGCACTTTCTGCTGCTCGTTATACCGTTCAAGACGACCGTAGTGTCCACTCGTTCCACAGTTATTTTCTGTTTCCCGGCGATCCTGAAAAGCCAATCATTTACGATGTTGAGAACCTACGAGATGGACGCAGCTTTAGCACGCGCCGTGTAAAAGCGATTCAAAATGGCCGCCCTATTTTCTATCTCACGGCTTCTTATCATGGCGATGCGCCAGGGTTTGAACACCAGATTTCAATGCCTGATATTCCTGGACCAGAAAACTTCGCCTCAGAAACTGAGTTAGCGAGCCACATCGCGGAATTCTTACCAGAGAAGCTGCGCAAAACCTTCTGTGGCGAAAAGCCGATTGAGATGCGCCCGGTGACCGTGGTAAACCCACTGAAACCTAAGAAGACGGAAGCGAAACAGTATCTCTGGGTAAGAGCGAATGGCGCGATGCCAGACAACCAATTGATTCACCAATACCTGCTTGCTTACGCTTCGGACTGGGGATTCTTGGTGACGGCGCTTCACCCGCATGAAGTCTCTATCATGACGCCAAATTTCCAAGTAGCAACGATTGACCATTCAATCTGGTTCCACCGCCCATTCAAAATGGATGAATGGCTGCTTTATGCGATTGAAAGCCCAACGGCGGCGAACACTCGCGGCCTAGTGCGCGGCGAGATCTTCAACCAGAAAGGTGAACTGGTAGCGACAGCAGTACAAGAAGGTGTGATGCGTTTTACTAAATAGCGCTCAAATAAATAGCGAATAAACGCTTCTTACAAGCCCCAAATACGCACAAACAAAAAGAGGCTAGGTTTAATACCTAGCCTCTTTCTTTAATGACGCTTGAGAAAACCCGTCACATAAAAATCAATAAAACCTACTCAACTTCTAACGTTGGCTCAAACTCGCTCTGTACTCGTGTTTTAATGCCATCACCTGCGTCACGCAGTAGGTTAAATGGCGATAACACAAGCCTTTCACCGCGCCCTCTGCGGCTCCCTGAGCGAGCTCTTTACTCTTATCAGCTAACAAGTTAGCTTGTGCCAAAATACCTGGGACTTCCGCTCGTAGCATTTCAGATTCAGTGACGATGACAGGAATAGTCTGTTCGCGGTAAGACTTACTTTCAGCGAGCATTGGTGGCATTACGTCTACGCGGTATCTCTTTAATTCCGTTAATGTTGGAGGAATAACATCGGTTCTTACCTGCTCGACTTCCGTTCGAACATTTTTGACTTCATCTAAAATCGCAGGGATTTTGTTGTCGACCGAGGCTACGGTTTGATTCACGTCATCGATCGTCTTTCTAACTTCTTCGACAGTGTTTAACACCTGAGGAGCAAGATCGCTGACATGTTCAGCAAGCGCTAATAGCTCTTCTACTTTGAGCCCTTTCGTGAGGCCCGAAATGTCTTCGATAACTTGCGGATAAGTATCAACGATTTCACCGACTTTATTGGTAAACGAGTAGATGGTGTAACCCAAGTAAAAAATGGCGACCGTCAATACTAGCTGGATAGCGGTAGATACTTTTGCAAACATGAATAATCCTTTTCTTTATCGCAGAGGCGAGATCTAAACTGAGAAGATAGTTAAACTGAAACGATAGTTAATCTATTACTAGGCGTAACTTAAAGCGGCAATGCTGTCGTGTACTTCAATGGTTCCATCGCAAACGTCGAGGTCACATTAGAGATACCATCAATGCTATTCACCAAGCGCTTATAGAAATCATCAAAGCACTTCATGTCTTTAACCTGAACCTTCATCATATAATCATATTCGCCAGCCATGCGATAGAACTCCATCACTTCTGGAAATTCCGACACAGTATTCACAAATCGACCATACCACTCATGAGAATGATCACTGGTTTTCACCAATACGAACGCAGTAAAGGAAAGATCCAGTTTTTCCGGGTTCAGCAGTGCGACTCTTTTCTCAATAATACCGTTCTCTTCGAGGCGCTTAAGCCTTTTCCAACAAGGCGTTGTAGTGAGATTGACCGCTTCAGAAATATCGTTTAATGACAGGGTGCTGTCTTCTTGCAGTAACCCTAATATTTTTTTATCTACGGCATCTATCACACTTTCACCAAATCGCATTTAAAGAGAATAATTTTCTACAATTTAAGCAAAACAAAGCAAATATGGCAAAGTTTTTCTCTCGGATTATAGATAAATTAGAACCATACCAATTACAAAGAATTCCTACACTCGATCAGGAGAACGCTTATGTGCACTGACCATCAATGGATTAACAACGCGATTCGTAAAATTGAAGCGGACTACCAACGCTCAGCGGATACGCACCTTATCAAGCTCGATCTACCAAGTATCGAAGGCATTGATGTTTACCTTAAAGATGAAAGCACACACCCTACAGGCTCTTTAAAGCACCGTTTAGCGCGTTCTCTGTTCTTATACGCTATCTGTAACGGTTGGGTTGGCCCAGAAACAACAATCATTGAATCTTCATCGGGCAGTACTGCGGTATCTGAAGCGTACTTTGCTCGCCTACTGGGCCTACCGTTTATTGCGGTAATGCCAAAATGCACAGCGAAGAAGAAGATTGAGCAGATTGAATTCTACGGCGGCCAAGCGCATCTTGTTGACCGCTCAGATGAAATTTACGATGAGTCTCGCCGTTTAGCAGAAGAATTGAATGGTCACTACATGGATCAATTTACTTACGCTGAGCGCGCAACCGACTGGCGTGGTAACAACAACATCGCGAACTCGATTTTCAATCAAATGCAGATGGAAGATCACCCAGTTCCAGCTTGGGTAGTAATGAGCCCAGGTACTGGCGGTACTTCAGCGACGATTGGCCGTTTCATTCGCTACCAACAGCATGAAACCAAGCTTTGTGTTGTGGACCCTGAGAACTCTGTATTCCACGAATACTTCCAAACCGGCAATGCGAACGTGAAAGGCAGTACATTCAGCAAGATTGAGGGCATTGGTCGCCCACGAGCAGAACCAAGCTTTATTCCTGGCGTGGTTGACGAAATGCGTAAAATCCCAGACGCAGCAAGTATCGCAACCACACATTGGTTATCTGACATTCTTGGCCGCAAGGTTGGCGCATCTACGGGTACAAACATGTACGGTGTGCTTCAACTGGCAAGCGAGATGAAAGCACGCGGTGAGACAGGTTCTATTGTGACTTTGCTATGTGACAGCGGTGAACGTTACCTAGACACTTACTTCAACGACGAGTGGGTGAACAACAACATTGGTGACCTACAACCGTACGCGGCGAAGTTAGAAGCTTTCTCGCAAACAGGTGAGTTGGCTTAACCACAGAGTAAGCACCTGCGCCAAAATTAAAAAGAGCCCTTGATGGGCTCTTTTTTGTTTGTTCTGTTAATCAATCACTAACGAGAACAAATTACTCTGGCTTCTGCTTCGCTTCAAATGCCGCTAGTTGTTCAGGCGTCGCTTTTGGTTGATGGTTTTGTTTCCACTCATCGTAAGTCATGCCATATACGCGCTCACGAGCGTCATCGATATCCAAGTCTAAGCCTTGTTGTTCAGCTTCTGCTTTATACCACTTGCTGAAACAGTTACGGCAGAAGCCCGCTAAGATCATCAGGTCGATGTTCTGCACATCCTTATTATTGTCTAAGTGTGCTAGCAGACGACGAAAGGTTGCTGCATCTAGCTTATCTTGTTCTTCTTGAGAAAGATCTTTGTATTTAAATTCAGCCACTTTACTTTCCTTTATTCGATTTATTGTATTAATTCATTGAGCTCTGCTTGTTATACAAAAAAAGCCTGCCATTCGCTAGGAGCAAACGCAGGCTTTTCAATATTGTTACACTATTCCGTGCTCATTAAGCGTACGTGTTCATTGGCCGTGCGTGTTCATTAACCGTGACTGCTTCTTCCCACGTTATCATGACTGAGCTCTTTATTTAGAACCGCTTCCACATGACCTGGAGAACGTGTTGAGCCAGAAATCAGTCGATACATCGCAGGGATTACGAACAGAGTAACCAAAGTTGCAAAGCCCATACCGAAGAAGATAACCGTACCCACTGCTACTCGGCTTTCATAGCCTGCGCCCGTTGAAGTAATCAATGGGATTGCACCGGCTAGTGTGGTGAACGCCGTCATCAAGATTGGACGTAAACGTCGAGCCGAAGCATCAATGATCGCCTTTTCAAACTCAATGCCACGGTCACGAAGTTGGTTAGCAAACTCTACGATCAAGATACCGTTTTTGGTTACCATACCGATCAACATGATCATACCAATCTGGCTGTAGACATTGAGCCCTTGATTCATCAACACCAAACCTAAGAAACCACCAAAGATACCCATAGGTACGGTGAACATCACCACCAGCGGGTTAATGAAGCTCTCAAACTGCGCCGCAAGTACCAAGTACGCGACCAACATCGCTAGCGCGAACACCACTAAGATACTCGATTGGTTTTCTTTAAAATCTTTAGACTCGCCTGAGTAGCTTACTGAAATATCACCCGGTAGCTGCTCAATCGCTTGTTCATCAAGGAAATCCAAAGCATCGCCCAGCGTGTAACCTTCCATTAGGTTCGCTTTGATGGTCACCGATTTCTGTTTGTTGTAGTGCGACAAACGAATCGAAGACGCTACTTCTTCAATATGCGTTAGAGTATCGAGTGTCACCAATTCACCAGACTGAGTTCGCATGTAGATTTGGCTTAAGTCATTCGCATTGTTAAAGCTGTTTTCATCGCCACGCAGGTAAACGTCGTACTCTTCACCACGTTCAACGAACGTCGTTTCACTCTTACCGCCCAGCATGATTTCTAACGTGTCCGAAATGTCCGAAACACTCACACCTAGCTCGGCTGCACGTTGCTTATCTACGGTTACCAACAGCTCTGGTGTTTTCTCAGAGTAATCGATGTCCGCACCTTCCATCATTGGCGAGTCTTCAGCGGCTTGCTTTAACAGTTCGCCCCATTTCTGAAGCTCAGAGTAATCAGAGCCACCCAGTACAAATTGCACAGGCTCACTCGAACCACCACGGAAGCCTGGCATGAACGGGAACACACGTACATCAGGAATACCCGTTAAAGACTTACGTACCTCGCCCAAGGCTTGTTGTGCTGTTTCTCCACGTTCGTCCCAATCTTCCAGGATCATGATAACGAAGCCCGTTTGGTCGCCCGCATTACCACCAAACGCTGGTGATTGAATACTGAATGACTTCAAGAAGCCTTGACCAAGCAGCGGCATTAGGCGTTCTTCAACGATGTCCATGTTGGCAGACATACGGTTGTAACTGGTTGCATCGGCACCACGAACAAACGCAAAGATAACACCACGGTCTTCTTGTGGCGTCAGTTGCGACGGCACTTGTTGCATCAAACCATAACTACCGCCCATACACGCAATAATGATGATTGGAGCTGCCCAACGCCAGTTTAGAGCACGGCGCAATACCGATTTGTATCCAGCTTCTAACCTACCAAACACACGTTCAACAAATTGATTGAAGCGATTAGGTTTCACGTTCGCTTTTAAAATCTTGCTGCCCAGAACCGGCGTCAAGGTCAATGCTATGACAGATGAGAAAATCACCGACATCGCTAACAGTACCGAGAACTCAGTAAACAGAAGGCCTACCATACCGTCCATAAACGAGATTGGTAGGAACACCATGACCAGTACTAGCGTGGTTGCGATTACCGCAAAGCCTACTTCACGTGTCCCTTTGTAAGCCGCAAGCAATGGTGATTCGCCACGTTCAATGTGGTGGAAAATATTCTCAACCACCACAATCGCATCATCGACCACTAAACCGATAGACAGGATAAGTGCCATCAAGGTGATGAGGTTAATAGAGAAGCCAAAGTAGTACGCCGCAATAAACGATGAGATTAGCGACACAGGAACCGTCACGGCTGGAATCAGCGTTGCACGCGCTTGGCCAATGAAGACGTAAAGCACGAGGATAACCAAACCACCCGTAATAAAGAGTGTGCTGTAAACCTCTGAGATCGAACGGTCGATAAAGACAGTGGAGTCATAGTCCACCGCTAGACGAGTTCCGTCAGGCAAGAACTTTTGAATCGCTTCGACTTCTTTATGGACTAAGTCAGCCACCTCAAGTGGGTTGGCATCAGACTGAGGCACAATGCCCATACTTACGTTAACAACGCCGTCACTCTTAAAAGTCGAGTTCTCGTTTTCTGCGCCAATGTAAACATCCGCCACATCTTTCAAGTAGATAGGTGTGTTATCAGAGGCACGTTTCACCACTAAGTATTCGAAATCTTTGGCTTCAGTATATGAACGAGCAGTACGAACCGACATCACAATCGCATCGTTACGCACTTCGCCACCCGGGCTTTCAATGTTCTCGTTACGTAGGGCTTGTGTAATATCAGAGGCGGTAACACCACGACCCGCCATTAACGCGGGTTTCAGCTTCACGTACATGACTTTGTACAAACCGCCAGAAATATCCACCGAGCTCACACCAGAGATCAAACTAAAGCGGTCAATCAACACACGTTCGGTGTAGTCGGTTAACTGCGTTCGATCCATCTCAGTTGAGCTTAAATTGATGTAAACCGACGCTTCACCACTACCATTGTTTTTGTAAACAATCGGGTCATCGGCTTCATCTGGCAACGAACGCTGAGCACGCGCTACCGCATCACGCACATCACTGACACCGGTATTGAGGTCATAACCAAGTTCAAAGGTGATGGTGATTCGTGACGATCCGTTTCGTGTCGTAGATTCGATTTCATCGATACCACTGATACCGGATAACTGGTCTTCAAGGTTGGAGGTAATTTGGCTTTCAATGATGGTGGCAGATGCACCTTCATAACGAGTACTGATCGATACCACCGGGCTTTCAATATCGGGCATTTCACGAACTGCGAGCTTATTGAAAGAGACAATACCAAACACAACCAAAAGCAGGCTCAATACAACAGCCGCTACTGGTCTCTTCACAGAAACATCAGATAACAACATTAGTTAGCGCCTTCTTGTGCTGCTGTATTTTCATCAAGTTTAGCTTTGTTGCCATCAAGATTAGCTGTATCGCCGTCAAGTTTAGCTGGGCGATTAACGGCAAGTTCTTGAACCAAAACACCGTCACGCATGTTCACGATACCTTGCACTACGATCTTCTGACCAATCTCGATGCCTTTTTCGATCACGACTTCGTTATCAAGACGAGCCCCGAGGAATACTTCGGTACGAGTCGCTTTGTTATCTTCGCCAATAACATAAACGAAACGCTTAGTGCCTGAATACTCAAGCGCTTGAACTGGAATTATTGGGGCTTCTACTGGTGGGAAGTCCATATCAGCCGCCACTAACATGCCCGGTTTTAGGTAATCATTGTTGTTATCGAAGTGGATTCGAACTCGAAGGTTCAAAGTTTCGGCGTTAATACGAGAATCAATACCCACCACAGTACCCGTGAACTGAGTATCGCCCCACGCACTGGTGCGAGCCGTTACTGTCATACCTTTAGACAGTTTAGAAAGGTAGCGCTCAGGAATCTGAAGATCTAACTGCATCACAGACAAGTCATCTAACGTCACGAGCTCTGTACCCGATGTCACCATTTTGCCGCGGCTAAAGTCAATAAAACCGACCGTACCAGAGAAAGGTGCACTGATATGTAGATCTTTCAGGTTAGCGTTAGCGGCAGCTAGGCGAGCATTAGCGATCTCTACGTTAGTTTTCTGAGCGTCAATTTCAGTTTGAGTGATCGCGTTACGTTTCACTAGTCGTTGAAATTCCGCAAGCTTACGCTTTTCATCTTTTAAATATGCTTGTGCTTCTGCAACTGCAGCTTTTGCTTTGTCGTCATCGAGTTGAACCAACATCTGCCCTTTGGTGACATCTTGATTGGCTTTGATGTTAATAGAGTTCACTCTGCCAGCCACTTCGGAAGTGATCATTACAGATTGCTCGGCTTCCAACTTACCGACCAAAGAAAGAGACTGACTAACTTGGTGAATATCAACTTGCTCGGTAACAACAGTGACCGTGCTAGGGCCCATACGTTTAGCTAGTACGGCTGGAGACGCCATAATGATAGACAAGCTAAGCAGGGTTAAAACAGTTTTATGCTTCATAATAATGGTCTGCAAGTAAGGTTTATACCAATCACAGTAGGTAAGTGGTCAGAAATAGCGCAGGGAAAAGACTTGAGAACAAGGCAGAGGTTTTCGATAAGTAGTTATTCTACAATCAAAAATCTTAACGCAGTTATCGAGCGTTTTAACCAGCTAGGGTGACCAATTATTTACTACGATTGGTATTATTATCTATAAATGAAATTAACCGTATTCTATCAACTGATGAATGCTGTAACGTCAAGAAGTGTAAATCTAAGTTAAATTCAATTGACGTTTCATGACGAATGACACGAACCAAACGCGATACAGAAAGCTAATTACCTCAAGGTGTTACCTATCAGTACGTAAATCTTAATACAGATGTTCACTTCACGAGCAATATGCGTACTTTTCGCCATCTTTGCCCAAAAAGGCAGCATTTAACACAAAACCATAAGAAAAACCCTTTACAGGTTTAACGTGTTTGCTATGATGCGCTCCGCACTTGAGAGATGCGTTGGGAAAAACATCTCTTTAGCCTATCCATTATGAGTTAGGAAAAAACACCCTGGAGGGGTTCCCGAGTGGCCAAAGGGAGCAGACTGTAAATCTGCCGGC
>NZ_JBGOOO010000063.1:0-12966 GCF_041439695.1 Vibrio sp. FF266 | reverse complement strand
AATCACTGAACCGACGTGGCCTCCCGCGCTTATTCTGTTTGCTTTGCGCCCACCCGCTTATCGCTTCTTCATCAATCCAAAAGGTCAAAGAGCCACGGTTAATAAGTGATTGGTTGTTTTGTAACGTGGTTTAGGCATGAGGCTACGAGAGATAGTGGACGTAGCAGATCAGATCGTAGGTTCTGGATTTAGTTCCATTGAATTACGCAACAAAGCCGCTAAGAAGCTTCAAGGTAAAGGTAAGTTAGGAGCGCTGTCTAAAACCCAGAAACTCTATGGGATAGAATCCCGCTTAAAAGGTGCGTCTATCGAGACACGAAAAGCTGAGCGTCAACGGCATGCTAAGCCGATACTGGATGAGATGTACGAGTGGATGACGACTCAACAAGTGATAGCTTCTAGCCCGCTGGGTAAAGCGATAAAATACACGCTCGGCCAATGGCCGAAGCTCATCCGCTATATTGATGACGGTCACTTATCGATAGACAATAATCGTGCTGAACGTGCAATAAAACCGCTGGATATAGGCAGAAAAAACTAGCTCTTCTCGACCAACCCTAACGGGGCTGAAGTGAGTGCGATGCTTTACAGTGTTGTTGCAAGTCAGGAGGGTGGTTGGTATAGCCCTGAAGGAGACGCATGTAACTACGGTAATGCTAATGTGTCGACATCTGACCGTGGGACCTCTTCGTGGGGACAAGACCCAACGGCTCAAACCTGCTTAGTTTCAATCAAAAAGTATCAGGAAAAAAAACGAAACATTGATTGTTTTGAAGGTCCAAAAGTGGTTAAAGGGTAGCTGCTTGTAAGCTAAACCTCACTTAACAATGAGCTCTGACTTCATTACGTCAGAGCTCTTTGTTAAGTGCTATACAGACGAAGTGGCATAACGTTTCGGAGTTATACCAAAAGCACGTTTAAAGTTTCTTGTTAAATGGCTTTGATCAAAAAAGCCGCACTCTAAAGCGGTATTAGCACAACTATCCCCTCATTACCGCATTCTTCTGTCTGTCCCGAATCGCTTTCGATGTTAGCTTTGCGTGATCACCATGCCTGCCAAAGAGCATTTCAAAGCAAACCGTCAGGATTCCTTTGTAATATCAAAAGCTGGCTCTTCTATAGCAATGTGCAACTGGCGAAGCAGACTAAAGAGTTCGGGGTCGTTTAGTATCGGTGATTTGATAAAGGGCAAAACATCCTGATCCGACTGCTCAAAATGGCGTTGTACCATCGCTAGTTCAAAGTAAAACATTCTATACTTCCAACCAGTGTGACAACCAGCAAAACCAGTATGAACTTCAGCAGGATTTATCGTCACGATCTGGTTTTCAGGAATAACGATATTATTGCCACGATAATAGAGACCTTCTGCCCCTTTCTCGATAACACCAATAGTAAGATCGTCATGCCAGTGCTTAGAAAATTCGAACTGTTGACAAGAGGCTTTCAGCAGTTCAGTACCTTCAAATGTGCCGCTTTGCCAAACCTTGGAAAATTACATCTACATAACCAGTTACTGTTTTGTCAGCAAATAGAGTTTATCGTCACATATAGTTAAGTAAAAGTGACTATTTCTTGAAGTGATAATTCAAATGTAGTTTTATACTCACTCCAACAATAGATATTTTCAGAATACAACATACCACAATAGAACAATCCCGTATTTGTTAAGTTTAGCCCATAAGAAGAGATAGTTAGCAAAGGCTATATCGGAAGATGGTAGCCAGAAAAACCGCTGAAAAAATAGCTCTGTTGATAGGTAGGTCAAACGATCTCAGTTAGATTTTAGGCCTAGATTACCATCTTTAAGTTAAATTTGGTTAACTTAAAATAACTAGAAGTGCCCACATGAACATAAAGAAGAAACTATTGATTGCCCAAGTCATCGGCATACTGATCCCTATTACTATCGTCTCTATTTTAGTTGCTAATATTCTAAAGAACCTCGCCTTGGATAATTTTGTATCCAGCAGTAACAACGAAATACGCCAGGTTGAAAATGCGGTTTCAATCTACTTTAAAGATATTGGAGAAAACCTCACCTATCTCGCAAAAAGCCCTCAATTGATCCATGCAGATGACAGCATAACTACCTACATGGGGAAACCGAGCGCAGAGATGACTCCGGAAGAAAATGGGTCTGTGGAACGGACTATTTACTCACTATTTGATCAGGTGGGTAAAACCCATCCTGAATATGCCTATATCTACATGGGAACTGAAGATGGTGGATTTATACAATGGCCTACAGGGGGAAGCCCTGAAAACTATGATCCTAGGGGCCGTCCATTTTATAAAGCTGCTAGCACCTCGCCTTCAGATATCGTTCGTGGACAGGCCTATTACTGGGAACCAGATGATGCTGTGATCTTAAGTACCACAAGGACATTTGACTCAAAAAATGGTCGAAGAGGTGGTGTTATTGCTATCGACGTTTCACTAAAAACTCTCACGGATATCATCAAAAATATCAAGCTTGGTGAAAACGGTTATCTAATGATGATCGAAGATTCAGGCAATATCCTGGTCGATGCAGGAAAGCCGGAAAACAGCTTTAAACAAATCGATGAACTTAGTGGAAGCTATCGCACAATTAATAATACAAAATCTGGCCTGGTCAATATTGAACTGGATGGACAAAGCTACATGGCTAATGTGTATGAATCTAAAGTGCTAGGCTGGAAGTTCGTTGGCATCATTAGTCAGGATGAAGTGATGAGCTCCCGTAATGAGACTCTGGAGCTCATTGTCTATACTGTGTCTGGGCTTATTCTCCTGTTCATATTTGTCGCTGCCCTATTCGCGAACACAATTGCTAAACCGCTACAAATTGTTTCTGACAGTCTTAAAGAAATCGCATCAGGTGAAGGTGATCTCACGAAGACAATCTCTATCGATTCCAAAGATGAAACTGGAAAACTGGCTAGTTACTTCAACCAATTCCTTGATGCAATAAAACTGATTGTTCTTCAAATCACCGAATCTGGTAAACAAATGCTTAACTCATCAGAGCAAGCGATCGAAATTGCAGGAAAAATGGCTGAAACATCGGATCGTCAAAGCCAAGCTCTGGAGCAAGTATCAACAGCATTCAATGAAATGGTTGCGACTGCCAACGAAGTATCTACTTCATGTGCTGCCGCAGCGGATTCTGCAACGGTTGGTCAAAAACTGGTTGATGAAGGTCGTCAGCATATTGATCTGGCAGTTCAAAGTGTCCACCTACTATCAGAAGCGCTAACTCAGTCTTCAAGCGAACTAAAGAGCCTAGAAAATGATACTCATGGAATCACTATGATTCTCGACACAATCAGAGATATTGCCGACCAAACTAATCTACTTGCATTGAATGCCGCTATTGAAGCAGCAAGAGCCGGAGAGCAAGGCCGAGGATTCGCTGTAGTTGCTGACGAAGTTCGCGCGCTCGCGAAGAGGACCGCAGATTCTACTCAGGAGATTGATGAGTTAGTCAACAGGCTTCAGGTTCAAACCAAACAAGTCACTCAACATATGAGTCATAGTCTCAATAATTCTAGCCAAACCGTAGAAATCACTCAGGCAGTACAGAGTAGCTTTCATGGAATTTCCAGTTCGGTTGACGTTATTCGTCAAATGAATATACAGATAGCAACAGCTGCAGAGCAACAGCATCAAGTTGCAGAAGAAATCAACGGTCATATTCATCAAATACATCAAGATGCTGTAGTGGTTAAGGATATTTCTAACAGTGCGAATGACAATGCCAAGGAGCTTGATGATATCGCTTTGAATCTGAATACCCTTGTTTCCAGATTCAGGACGTAATTGATTGGGCTAATCCAAAAAAGGTCTTCAATACAAAAATCAAACGCTCATTTGTGTATGCGTAGTCATAATTTCCACATACAATAAGCGTTGTGCAACAAACTAAAGGTGGTAGAAAATGTTCATTTCCGTTCGAGAGCAGCATCTTAACAAAGGACGTAAGTACTGCATTTTGCAGTACTAAAACTTATCCGAAGGGTAGATTCTGCCTCTGACCGCAAAACGATTTCTGTCGGGTGGACGACACTTGTTACCAAGTGCCGTCTCCCTAAGAACCCAGCGTGCAACTTTCACTGCACTAGGCTTAAGCCTCTACAAAGGCATCAAATGATACCCAGCAACTTATAAAGCAGTGAGAGCAGGTTCAATCCAAGAATTACGAGCTAGCCTTTTGTGTTTTCTCTTTCCCAAGTATTCTTGGTATTGAGGGTCGAAAGGTGTCACTGCGCTTCGGATCTTCACATGTCTTTCTATCGGCACTTTAGCTATTTGGAAAAGATTAAACTGGCAATCCATATCCTTTATCTTCTGCCAACCGTGAAACTGCCATTGGCCTTTTCGGTTGATGAAGTATTTCAAGGCGATCCAAGTTTTAGATTTTGTTGGATGTCGCCTTTTAGCCCAATGCCATAACGCTTGAAATAGTTTGTGACCGACATAACTGAATACCTGCTTAGCTACGCAGTGGCGATAATAGTTCGACCACCCTCTAAGCTTTGGGTTAATCAGTTTGATAAGGTCGTTCACCGGTAGGGTAACGTGCTTTTTGATGAGTCCGCGCAAGTTACTTAGGAACGTCAACGTATTGGCCTTGCTCGGTTTGATGAGCAGTTTTCCTTTGTACTTCCTATGGTTGAACCCAAGGAAGTCAAAACCGTCGTTGATGTGAGTAATGTGCGTTTTCTCTTCGGATAACGTTAAGCCTCGTACCGCTAAGAAGTCAGCAATCAGTGGTTTGATATCGTTCTCCAACACTTCCTTTGAAGCGCAGGTGACGACGAAATCGTCGGCATATCCAATAAAGTTAGCTCTTGCGCCTTTCTTAAGCGCGGTAGATTTAATGCGCTGTTCGAGACCCGATAACGTCATCAACATCAAGGTGGGGGATATAATTCCGCCTTGAGGCGTGCCTTCGTCGGTGTCGTAAAACAGCCCTTTGTCTACAAAGCCAGACTTTAGCCATTGCTTCAACATACGTTTATCAACAGCAACATTATCCATCAGCCATTGATGCCCAATTTTGTCGAAACAGGCTTTGATGTCCCCTTCAAGAACCCATTGTGCTGACCGTTTCTGACTCAAACAGATGAAACACTGGCCGATTGCGTCAGCCGTGCTGCGATTTGGTCTAAAACCATAACTATTAGGGTCGGCAAGCGTTTCGGACACAGGTTCTAATGCTAGAAGATGGAGAGCTTGTTGGGCTCTATCAATCATGCATGGAATACCCAGAGGCCTGAGCTTACCGTTCTTTTTGGGGATGTAGATACGCTTGAGTGGTTTAGCTTGATAAGCTTTCCGACTCAGTTGATTTACTGCTTTCATACGACGCGCGTCTGTGTTCCAGACAACGCCGTCTATTCCAGGCGTTTACTGCCTTTATTTTGAGAAACCCGCTTAACAGCAAGAAGTTCTGCTGAGCGAGAATGAGTCAGTATCCACTGCAATGCTTTAGCTTTGCCGTGTTTACCGTCTCTAGTTGCCTTTGCGATACGCATTTGAAGCTTTAAGACGTTCGCCTCTACGGCCTTCCAGTTAATGGATTGCCACTGTGCACTGTCAGAAGATGCACTAATCTCATTCGAAATCATCATTTGCTTTTCTTCCTTAATAAAGTTCTTCAAACTCTCTCGCAACGAGAGACCAGTTGGAAGTGGGCTCACTTTCGTGACCAGACACAAGTCTGTATCTACATCGTTACAATGCAGCCTTAGCTTTTTCCAACCTCCTATACCTGCATCACTATCGGCCACACAGGCTTTCCCAGAGGGAGTGATACAGGCTTACCATGTTCCGTATGCAGCGCGATGGTAGGTTAGGTGCCCGCTATGGTGCGAAGAGCGTGTTGATCACGAAAGAGCATTGGACAATCTCTTTCCTACTCTTAGTGCCTTTTGGCTACAGCGTATAAACCACTTCCGCTGCTTCGTAATATAACGCACCTTGAACGGATTCACGTGTGTTCACCATACTACCTGCCTAGCACTCACCCGATTTATGTGGTTATCAGGAGGAGCCTTCTCTCGCGATTTAGCTCCCGACAAGATAGTTTCTTGTCTTCGTTACATTGTCAGAGCCGCTACTTAATTCAGGCTCCTAGGCTCATCTGGTGATACAGATGGTCCATTCTTAACGCGATGGACAGCGCTGCATACGACCTCATGTCGCACGTCCAAAAATGAGTTTCAGAAGCATCGTTTAATCAAGCCAAGTGAGTACCTTATCAAACCCCTTTGGCGTTATATTGATGTACCAATCTAGATCCACTTTTTTGCGCATAACCAGTCCACACTCTTCAAGAGCTTTACATGAAACTCGGAAGTTGTTCGGGTGAATATCTCTCCCAAGCACTTGATTGACGGCCAGGTTGATGACGGTTGACTTACCTTCTTTTACTCCTTTAATGAACGCCTTGGCCAAACATCTTAAGACCTCTTTTTGAACCTGGCTCATTCTTGCTCTTTTCATTCTCTCTGCCTCTTAATCATTGCAACAATAATTAAATTAAAATTCTGAAAATTTGTTTATTTCATCAAGGGATAGGTTCGTGCTGGCTGCTATATGCTTGCATGTAGAGTCAGTATGAAGCCGACAGAGCGAAGCAACGTCAGTCAGCTCTTTACTCATTTAAAGAACAGCTTTGTTCGCGATTCTAAAGAGAGATATTTTTTCCTAGAACCTTATAGACCGTAGTCCTACTGCACTCTAACTCTTTACTGATCGCATGCTTGTTCATTCCTTGGCCTGCAAGCTCTTGAATACGTGTATGAAGCGTCTTATTAGGAAATCGGCCAAGATGCCTTCCTTCAGAGCGAGCACGCTCTCTGCCTTCATTACAACGCTGTAATATTCGTTTTCTTTCCATTTCAGCAAACGCCGATATGGTCGTATAAATAACTCGACCTACATCGCTATTGATATCTAAATCCCCCAAATCATGAAACACCAAACCCGCTTTCTTTTGCGCTAGTTGATCGGCAATTTGCAAAGCATCAATGGTATTTCGAGCAATGCGGTCGACTTTGGTAACATGAATAACATCTCCCTCCCTTGCAAAATCCAGCAACAGGTTAAGCTGTTTTCTATCAGAAGATTTACCGCTCGCTTGCTCTTGGTAAATTTTTTCACAACCAAGACGTTTAAGTTGTTCAAGTTGAACATCGAGCGTTTGGTCTTGGGTGCTAACACGAGCATAACCAATTTTCATAAAATGGCCTAAAAGTGAACTTAAAGATATTGATACACAAGTGTACATGTTCACTTTAAATTATAAAGACTAACTGAACAGTTATTAGATGATTGTGAGTAATGTCCATAAAGTTACACCTTAATGAACAGTTGTTAAAACAAAGCGGGGGAACAGCCTTAATCATTGCAACAATGATTAAGTCAAAAGAAAGATTTGGGTGCACCTTGGCATGGATCACAACACTGAATCAGGATACATGAGGTGATGATGAGCGTAAAACGCTTGTTCGGGGCGTTGTTGCATCGCTCGTATTTCGGAGCAGCACAATAATCACGAGGCTTCTACTGATATAATGCAGTTTTCGCCTCGAGGCTTACTTATCCATGCCAAACAAGTTTAACAATTCAAAGCGCCACCACATTCCAAAGCAAACCTATAAACTGACGAACTGGCCTGAATACAACCAATCATTGATGAACCGAGGACGAATCGATATTTGGATAAACGAAGAGCTCTTAGATACATGGAACCATAAAGACCGTACCTATGACGGCACTGGCTCTAGCCCTCACTATACTGATGAAGCTATATTGATATGTCATGAAATCCGAATGGTATTACGCTTACCCTTGCGTCAAGCTCAAGGTTATATTGATTCGTTATTTGACATGTTGGACTTCCCATTAACTTGCCCTAGCTACAGCCAACTTTCTCGTAGACTTCAAGGCCTAAATATCAAAACGCCACTCTACCCAAAGCAACATAACACACAGATTGAAAATAATGATGTCGTCGCGCTAACCATTGACTCTACAGGCTTAAAGAGGTTTGGTAGAGACGAATGGCATCAAGAAAAACACAAAGTGAGTAGTAAGCGTAGTTGGCGAAAAATGCATATTGGCTCCGATCACAGCCACTACATTAGAGCTGCAGTTATGACAGACAAGAACACGAAGGATGAGGCTGTAGTCGGAGATATTTGTGACCAAATAAGCGTACCGGTAGGACAAGTATTTGCGGATAAGGCCTATGACGAAAATACGGTATATGACACGTTAGATAGCCACTTCCCGGATGCTGATATTGTCATTCCACCCAAGGAAAATTTGCTCTACGATGAACAGCGAGACCATCGAGTACGAAGTCGAGCGATGATAGAAATTGCGGCGAAAGGTCAAATCGCCTGGCAAAAGAAGCACGAGTATGGAAAACGTGCTCATGGAGAATTGGCAATGCAGCGATATAAACGAACATTTGGTAACCAACTCCACAGCCGAAGTTTTAACAATCAAAAGATGGAAATGATGATTGCTTGTGGTGTTTTGAACCGCTTTACCGCAATGGGGATGCCTCAAAGTTATCGTTGCGCCTAAGATCTATCAAAAGACCAGAGGATTGAGCGATGCAACAGCGCCGGAATTTGTATGAGAGAGCCAGTTCCACCCTGGCAGGCGTGGAACTGTGGTCGATAATTAAAAACGGACAGCTCGATAATCCTGAAGGCTTATCTGCTTGGGAGCAATTTTACGCACTAGCAGCCTAATTACATCTAAAAACCAGTACACTTATACTTCATCATAATTTTGCGATACAACCCCACATTATACGGCTTTGGCTCTAGAGCTGGTTTTGTTCATTTTACTTTAAATGACTAAAGCGTTGCTCCAAATTGTTCTAACAACTCACGTTGTGCATCGGTTAGATTTTTGGGTATTTCAACTTGAACCTCCACCAATAGATCGCCCGCTTCACCTTTACGACTTGTCACGCCTTTCCCCGTCATCTTGAATTTGCGCCCTGTTTGAGTACCCGCTGGAATTTTGAGTTTAAAGCGACTGTCTAACACATTCACCGTAACTTCCCCCCCTAAAGCCGCAGTAACCATATCAACTTTGGTGTGACAAATAATGTCATTACCATCGCGGTCTAGAAACCCATGTGGTCTGGTTGCAATAATGAATAATAAATCCCCCGAAGGACCACCATTAACGCCTAAACCACCTTTACCGGAGTAACGTATCTTTTCACCATCTTTAATACCCGAAGGGATCTTAACTTTGATTTTTTTCTGTTTACCATTGATTAGCAATTCGACCGTTTTTTCAGCCCCTTGAACCACATCAATAAAGTCTACAGTAAGCGTATATTGGTGATCTTGACCTTTTTGTCCGCGTGGGCGCCCGTGTCCACCACGAGTTTGTGAGAAGAGATCCTCAAACCCTCCACCAAAGCCGCCGCCACGTTGGCGGAAGGCATCACTAAAGAAGTCTTCGAACCCACTGTGACCACCAAAACCACGATTCTCAGATTCAGTATGACAAAATTGGTCATACTGAATGCGCTTTTCTTTGTCTGTTAAAATTTCATAAGCATCTTTTACTTCTTTGAAATTCGCTTCTGCTGTCGCATCTCCGGGATTTTTATCGGGGTGATACTTCACCGCCAACTTCTTGTAGGCTTTTTTAATCTCTTTCTCCGAGGCTCCCTTAGATACACCTAGCACGCTGTAATAATCTCGTTTTGACATGCTAAAAACTCACTCAATTTCTCATTCAAACAAAAAAGGGCGTATGAGTGACCTCTTACGCCCTGAATACCAATAAGTTCACGTCTCCATGATACATAACTCAACGTTTAACAGCTCGAAAGCAATTATCCGTCAGTGGCGTTACTTCATTTCTTCAAACTCAGCATCAACAACATCGTCGTCCTGCTTAGGTTGTTCATCAGCTTGCTGTGCTTGTGCTTTCTGTTGAGTAATTTCCATTAGCTTTTGAGCTGCTTGCATAAGTTCTTGAACTTTAGCGTCGATCACTTCTTTTTCGTCACCAGACTTAGCTAATTCTAGAGCTTCGATAACCGCTTCGATTTTAACTTTCTCGTCTGCAGGTAGAGCTTCACCCGCTTCTTCTACTTGCTTCTTAGTACCGTGAATCATTTGGTCAGCTTGGTTACGTGCAATGACTAGCTCTTCGAACTTCTTGTCCGTTTCTTTGTTAGCTTCTGCCTCTTGTACCATTGCTTCGATCTCTTCCTCAGACAAACCACCTGATGCTTGTATCGTGATCTTTTGCTCTTTACCTGTTGCTTTATCTTTAGCAGATACGTTCAGGATCCCATCCGCGTCTAGGTCGAATGTTACTTCGATTTGTGGCATGCCACGTGGAGCTGGTTGGATACCTTCTAGGTTGAACTGACCAAGAGACTTGTTGTAAGTCGCTTGCTTTCGTTCACCTTGAAGAACGTGGATAGTTACTGCGCTTTGGTTGTCTTCAGCTGTAGAGAACACTTGCACCGCTTTAGTCGGGATAGTTGTGTTTTTCTCGATAAGCTTAGCCATTACCCCGCCCATCGTTTCGATACCGAAAGAGAGAGGAGTAACGTCAAGTAGTAAAACATCTTTAACGTCACCAGCTAGCACTGCACCTTGAACAGCAGCACCCATTGCAACAGCTTCGTCAGGGTTCACATCTTTACGTGGCTCTTTACCGAAGAATTCAGTTACTTTAGCTTGAACCATAGGCATACGAGTTTGACCACCCACTAAGATAACGTCAGTGATTTCGCCTACAGATAGGGCAGCATCTGCAAGAGCTACTTTTAGTGGCTCAAGAGAACGTTGAACTAGGTCTTCAACTAGAGACTCAAGCTTCGCTCGAGTCACTTTGATGTTCATGTGCTTAGGGCCATTCGCATCAGCCGTAACGTAAGGTAGGTTTACGTCAGTTTGAGTAGTAGAAGAAAGCTCGATTTTCGCCTTTTCTGCTGCTTCTTTAACACGCTGCATTGCTAGTGGATCAGTTTTAAGGTCGATACCTTGCTCTTTTTTGAACTCATCTACTAGGTAGTTAATCATGCGGTTATCGAAATCTTCACCACCAAGGTGAGTATCACCGTTAGTTGAAAGAACTTCGAAAGTTTTCTCACCTTCTACTTCATCAATTTCGATGATAGAGATATCGAATGTACCACCACCAAGGTCGTATACAGCGATAGTGCGATCACCACCTTGCTTGTCTAGACCGTAAGCTAGAGCAGCAGCAGTTGGTTCGTTGATGATCCGTTTAACATCTAGGCCTGCGATACGACCAGCATCTTTCGTTGCTTGACGCTGAGCATCGTTGAAGTAAGCAGGAACAGTAACAACTGCGCCAGTTACTTCTTCGCCTAGGAAGTCTTCAGCTGTTTTCTTCATTTTCTTAAGAACTTCAGCAGATACTTGAGGAGCAGCCATTTTTTGGCCTTGCGCTTCAACCCAGGCATCACCGTTGTCAGCCTTAACAATGTTGAAAGGCATGATTTCGATATCGCGTTGAACTTCTTCATCTTCAAAACGACGACCGATTAGACGCTTGATAGCGAATAGGGTGTTTTGAGGGTTAGTAACCGCTTGACGCTTCGCAGGTTGACCAACTAGCGTCTCACCTTCAGTGTATGCGATTACCGAGGCTGTTGTGCGTTCGCCTTCAGTATTTTCTAGTACGCGAGGTTTGTCGCCGTCAAGTACGGCAACACATGAATTTGTTGTCCCTAAGTCAATACCGATAATTTTACTCATAATAAGACCTCTCTTATTAAAATTATTTTTTCTAATGCAAAATATGTAATTCTATTCTTCTATATGAGTACAAGCGTTTAAGTCTTGCACTCTAGTGGTGATAAACAGCAATATTTTTAGACAAGGTTAGTAAAATCGAATACTAAAATCACCTTATCCGATCCTGTTTCCCCAGTCATTATTTGTGGATTGAGATCTGACGGGGTTGCATTGCTTCTGGGACTTCACGGACGAGGTCTACGTGCAGCAAACCATTTCCCATACTCGCTGCTTTAACGGTTACGTAGTCAGCCATCTGGAATTTACGTTCAAAGTTACGCTCTGCGATCCCTTGATAAAGGTAATTAGGTTTAGTTTCTACAGGCTGAACTTCACCGGAAACGATTAACATATTTTCGTTCTGGGTAAGAGTTAGTGCATCTTCAGAAAAACCAGCTACAGCCATCGTAATACGATAGTTGTTTTCGTCTTTCTGCTCGATGTTGTATGGAGGGTAGCCATTACAAGATGGCTTATTCGTGCTACTCTCCGCTAGGTTAAATAGACGTTCAAAACCAATGGCATGACGGTATAGCGGAGAAAAATCTACATTACGCATAATACTATCCTCATAAATAAGCAATAGTTCTTAGTGTTTAGTACACCAAGACCGGAGACAGACTCTATTGCACCACGTAGGCGCCGTAAGACATATGTTCCAGGTGTTAACAGGTTTAAGGAACTCGCTAATGTCGCATACTACAACGTCAACGTTCCTTGATTACAATTGCCCTAGCTTCCCTAAGAAGGCGAAGTGGGCAACTTAAGAACTTCATCTGTCAGTTCGTTTTTTTAAAATATTATCCCAAGAGAAACCTGTCAATACTAACATTAGGTTTTTTTGGTCATTTATAAATTGTTAATTTAGCAAAAGCGCTAGCTCGATTCTGTCAGATTCGATCTAACAGGTTCTTCGCTGGCTCATTCCTACACACAACCCAAATCGCGGCCTGGATCTGTCAGCATATAATGTATTTTAATGTGACACCCTAAGCGCCAAAACGCACATCAAAACAAAACCCTGAGCACTTAAACGTCCCCTCCCCCTTTGTCACAAATCGCAATGCTGGAAATACTGACCCGTAGTTGGTGTACAGAATGATGTGATCCGCTCGCTCGTGAAGAAACCATTCACCAAAGCCAGCGCCATTTAATT
>NZ_JBGOOO010000062.1:0-13064 GCF_041439695.1 Vibrio sp. FF266 | reverse complement strand
GCTGATCAGATCGTAGGTTCTGGATTTAGTTCCACTGAATTACGCAACAAAGCCCATAAATTGAGCCATAAATCACCTTTCCATTATGAATTTATATGTATAATGATAAACTTAATCATCAAGGTTATAAGTGATTAATTTAAGGTGCCAACAAAGTACCATCATATTAATTTTAAAACTAAAAAATATTTAGGAGTATTATGAAACGTTTGAATTTAATAGGAATTTTAGTAACATCAGTTTTAATATCTAGATCAGTTTTAGCTAGCGATACACTGCAAGAAGGTATAAACATTCCCGTTGGTGAATCAATACATATAATGAGTGATATGGTTGATAATTCAGACTTGGTTTATATAAATGCAAAGTATTGGTTAGAATCAGGAATTTATTCAAATGGCATTGAAAATGCAATTGATTTAATTGTAAATAATGGTTATCGTTATCTGGTTGATTTTAGTGAAATAGAAGGAAATAAAGAAAAAATAAAGGCAAAACATGTCTTTAGAAAGGTATTTGGTATTTCATTGGAATCTGATTATATTGCAATAACTGAACATAACCATAACGTTATGTTTACAGAGATCAAGGATAGATATGACACAAATATCCCAATTTTGAGTAAACCTGCACCAAAAAGGCAAAAACGTTCAACATCAAACACCCCAGTAGTACACTCACCGGTACCGAGTATTTCTAGATATTATAATGCGACTAAACAAATTACTGATTCTGAATGTGATATCACTTGGAACACCCAATTAGGAGATAGATCGCGGCATCTTTGTAAAAATGCTAACATTTCGCTTGTTTATAAGATAAACATGCAACGCTCCCTTGCGTTCGGAACAATCGGCTCAGCAACGCCTGATGCTAAAATAGTAAGAGTTGGCATTGATGATTCAACCACTGGCGCAGGGATTAGTCTAAACCCTGAAATATATTCGATGTACTTAGCCTCAAGAGGCATTGTTTGGCCAAGTGGTGGGATTGAATCTGAATGGGTGTCATCCGCAATAGCACAAAACTATACGTTTGAAATGATGGCATCAAATAATAAAACAAGTATTTTAAGAACCATTCCAGCAACAAATTTAAATGTAAATTATGATAAGAAGGAAGTATCAACTTTTCAATTTGGTATTGGAGGTGATGTTGGTGCAGATAAAACATCACCCAAAATTAGTCTAAATGCCAACGCGTCATGGACAGAATCCAAGTGGTTATCATATAAAACATTTGATTATGCGGTAACGAAATCGTCAAAAAGCCCTCAACATGTATCTTTCAAATGGTCTAGAGAGCAATATAATTCACCACATGCGATACAAAAAGATGAATCGCCATATGGAGTAACAGTCAGAAAAAATTATTTTGGGAGGTTACACTTAATCAATCCAATAGGGTACGCAAACTTCACACCCAAAATGGAAGTAATCTATTATTCTGAACCTGCGACCACAGGGACAACAGACATTAGTATATCCTCATCGGTTGGAATTACTGGGTATCGTTATTATTCAGAAATCCCATCTTGGGAAGTCCTAAGATATTATTATCCTAATGAAAAAGACTTTAAAATTAAAAATGTAAAAAAAGATATTAAATTCACTGTTGATTGGGATAATCCTGTATTTATTGGCGGAAAGCCGGTTAATTTACAATTGGGTAAATTTAACAATAAATGTGTAAGTGTTAATAAAAACCTCAGTGTTAATTCTGATACTTGTAATATATCCGAACTAAAGCAGTCATTTATTTTCGATACACTTAATCGATATCAGAGTACAAGCCAACCAGGTATGTGCTTGGATGCTAGTAACATTAAAAAAGTCAGCCCTTGCAGTTTAAAGCGAACACAAAGATGGAAATGGATAGATGACAAAGATGAACTAGAGAATTCATTTACTGGAAGTAGCCTTGGTTATACTGTAAATGAAGGAGAAATTAAATTAATTCCGAAAGAGAAAAAAGCTGAGGATAATATCAACTCAGTTTCAATGTTCTCGTCATACACGGATATATTTAATATGTGACATTTTTTCCCTTGAGAGTAATAACTCAAGGTTATTAAACTTACGAGTACTAAAATACGGTTCTGTCGCAAATCTAGTTAGAGGTGTGACAGGCCAACCGGCTTTGTTGCGTAATTCAATGGAACTAAATCCAGAACCTACGCTCTGCTCAGCTACATTCACTCCCTCTCGTAGCCCTATGCCTAAACCTCGTTATAAAACAACCAACTGGAAGCAATACATCCAATCCTCATTAACCATGGCTCTCTGACATTTTGGATTGATGAAGAAGCGATAAGTGGCTGGGCACAGAATAAGCGCTGGAGGCCACGTCGATTCAGTGATTTAGCCATCACGACAGCGCTCATGGTGAAACGCGTATTTTCTATGCCACTGAGAGCGCTGCAAGGGTTTATCGACTCGGTATTTAGACTTCCCCACGTTCCATTAAGTTGTCCGCCTTACACTTGCATCAGTCATAGAGCTAAGCCGGTTGAGGTCTCATTTAAGACAAAAGCGAGAGGAGCAATACAGCACCTAGCCATTGATGCGACTGGCCTTAAGGTTTATGGCGAAGGTGAATGGAAAGTCAAAAAACACGGGACAGATGGTAAGCGGAGAGTTTGGCGAAAGCTGCATATTGCCGTCGATACAAGTACTCATGAAATTATTGCAGCCGAGCTAAGTTTATCGACGGTTACAGATGGAGAAGTGCTTCCGAATTTACTGAAACAAACCATGCCGTGGCATCCTAGAGGTGTCTGGTGATGGCGCTTAGGACACGAGAGCATGTCACGCTGCTATTAATATTAAGCGAGCCGTTGCGCTTATTCCCCCAAGAGAAGGGACAGCCTTTTGGGAGCGTGGTCACCCTAGAAGTCTCGCCGTGGGTTGCCAGAAGTTATACGGCTCAAATAAGTATTGGAAAGAGTGATATGGATACCACAAACGCTCACTGTCAGAAACAGCGATGTATCGAGTTAAACAGTTGCTAGGAGGACGATTGAGCTTAAAAAATTACAATGTACAGTTGGGAGAAACTTACGCGATGATAAAAGCGTTGAACAAGCTTACGGGGTTAGGTATGCCTGAAACTTGTCGTATTGACTAAAAAGCATACGAAACGGGGTGCCTCTATCTCTAAATTTAATTACGCAACAAAGCCTTCTGAGATCAGACTACAGTCCGTTCGTTACTGTGTTTCCTACAAGCTGAGCTACCGTGAAATTAAAGAGGTGTTAGCTGAGCACGGCATCAGTGTTGACCACTCAACATTGAACCGTTGGATCATTAAATACGCTCCCCTGCTTGAGCACCAGGCACGTAAATAAAGAAGCCAGTCGCTTCTGCGTGGCGAATGGACGAGACATACATTAACGTCAAAGGTCAGTGGAAATATTACTATCGAGTCGTTGAGAAGCACGGTCATTTCATTGATTTTTTACTCTGCAAACGCCGTGATGAGAAAACGGCTCGCGCCTTCTTTGCCAAGGCAATCTGCTATAAGGGTTTACTAGGAAAAGTGGTTAGCGATAAGAGTGGTGCCAACGCGTTAGCGTTACATAATGTCAATGTTTAACTCTGGCTGATGGGAAATCAGATGAGGGAGCCAGTTCCACCCTGGCAGGCGTGGAACTGTGGTCGATAATTAAAAGTGAACAGCTCGATAATCCTGAAGGCTTATCTGCTTGGGAGCAATTTTACGCCCTAGCAACCTAATTGCATCTGAAGATCTGTACACTTGTACTTCGTCATAACTTTGCGACACAACCGTATTAATGGTACAGATCACATTACATCAAAGCCACTGATTAGACCAGGCAACAAACTTTTCATGATATTCTGTCCCGCTTTATTATTACCGTCTATTTGATATCAATTGATTAGCACCATTATTCATCTTGCCTAATCGTTATCATGACTTTTAGTTTCAAAAATAAGAGTAGTATATGAAGCCTAGAGCACCTTTATTCTTGCTTGCAATCACCATTATTTATATTGTTTATTCATTTCTTCGAGGTTATACCGACTTACATATATCGAGCGTATTTACTCCACTAATTTTGTTCCCGTTTGCAATATTACACGGTAGTGTCTATTGCGGTATAAAGAAAATGTCATGTTTCTTTCTATTAGTCTTCGTTGTCAGTGTTTTCTACGAAAGCGTTAGTATTTCAAGTGGATTTCCTTTTGGTCACTATTATTATTCTGACCGACTAGGAATTAAAATATTTGACGTCCCATTAGCAATCATGCCGACCTACTTCAGTTTGGGTTATGTCTCTTGGTTTATATCAACCATCCTTCTTAATCAGTTTGATAAACCGATACAAACGAAAAGTAAAGCAATCATCATCTCTCTTACTGCCTCATTTGTAATGGTTTCATGGGATGTCGTTATGGATCCTGTGAATTCGCTCATCAAATCGCTGTGGGTCTGGACCGATCCTGGTGTGTATTTTGGCGTTCCGTTAAGTAATTTCTTTGGGTGGTTTTTATGCGTATTTACCTTTTATTTGCCTTTCGCATTATGGTGCTACAACGATAAAGTACATTTGAAGCAGATCCCGCCCCATGGTTACTTATACCTGCCCTCAATCATTTACGTTACCATCATGTCAAAATACATCCTTTGCTTCTTGTTCAAAGACAACCTTGATGTCGCCACTTTGCATGGCGAAATTTTTAGCTCAAAAGACATTTATGGAAGTGTGATGCTTATTGGTATCTTTACTATGCTGCCAATCGGTATCCAATCTATCTATAAGATCTACCGACACCGCAGTCACTCGCTCTGAGCGACAAGAGTTCTTTAGTTCACACAATACGGTACTCACATTGTTTACACGCGCTAGCGTTGTATCACAACAAAAGTTTCGTATTACGATAACAAGCATGCTAGGCCACTCTCAGCACCTGCTATTCATAGCATTCAGATCAAGTTAAGGAAATACAAATGCAGAAAATTGAACAGCTTCCAATGCCTCCTAAATCGGGTTTTTTGGGGCATGTGAGTTATTTGAAGAAACCCAATGTTCATCAACAGATGCTGTCTTGGGTGAATGAATATGGTGCTTATTTTCGTTTGAAACTGGGAATGAAGGATGTAATGGTTCTCTCTGAACCCTCTCAGATTAAGGCGATTTTAAAATCGAGGCCAGATGACTTTCGCCGTTTGAAAAGCATTGAAAGTGTGTTTGAAGAAGCAGGGCTTAACGGTATTTTTTCTGCAGAAGGTGATCGTTGGAAACATCAGAGAAAGTTGACTGAACCTATGTTCCAGCCTAGCCACCTTAAACATTTTTACCCTAAGTTAAGTGTGATTACCGAACGTTTAAGAAAGCACTTTGAAAAGTTATCAGAATCAGAAACTGTCGTTGATTTAGTTAGCGAATTCAAAAAATACACAGTAGATGTCACATCATTGTTGGCTTTTGGTGAAGACTTTAATTCGATTGAGCAATCAGACACTCCTCTCGGAGAAAGTTTGCGACATGTCTTTCCTGTGATTAGCCAGCGCTCTAAGTCTCCTATTCCTTTATGGCGATTTTTCAAAACCAAGAAAGATACTCAGTTCGATGCAAGTTTAGAAGAGATCGGTCATTTTGTATCGACTTGTATTGATAAGCAGCGCACGCGTTTGGCTGAGTGTCCTGAACTTAGAGAGTCGCCAGAAAATATGCTTCAAATAATGCTGCTGGAACAAGAATTGGATACATCACTGACTGATCGAGATATTCTAGCGAACGCCATTACTCTGTTATTAGCAGGGGAAGATACCACAGCAAACACTCTTGCTTGGATGGCGTTTCTTGTGAGTGGAAACCAAGGTAGCGAGCAAGCTTTACAAAGTGAACTGGCTGATCTGGGAGAAGCTTCTGTATTAGAGTGGCCGATCCCTCGGGTTCCCTACATGACAGCAATTATGTATGAAGCGATGCGCCTTAAACCTGTGGCTCCTCAGCTTTACCTAGAGCCGACAAAAGATACTTATCTTGGTGATTTTGAAATAAAAAAAGGCACGCCTGTTTTCGTAATACTGCATGCTAACGGTTTTGATCCCGATTTGTTTGAAGATCCAATGTCGTTCGATCCTAATCGTTGGATAAATAAAAAAGGGGCGTCATTTTCGAACCTTCAACCATTTGGCGGGGGGGCAAGGCTTTGTCCGGGTCGTTCACTCGCTATTATGGAAATAAAATTGGCGTTTCATTCTTTATTTAATGAATTTACGTTAGAGCCTCAGCAAGCTCCTGAAGATGTGTTCGAACAGTTCGCGTTCACCATGTCGCCTGTTGGATTTAAAGTCAAAATTAAAAAAGTTGCTGATGCTGACAAGAGGAATATCAAGCTTTAACCGGGCAAGAAGGACAACATATGGATGACCTAAAGCTGGAATTAAAGTGTACCTTTATCCAAAGTAAGTGGCTTGGTGAAGAAGATAGACGGAATTTGAGACGTGCTTTTAAATATCTTCAATTAGAAGAAGACTTTTGTTCTTTAATCGATAATTATCCCGCAAACGATCTTATTATGGAACTCAAATCTCTTCTTCTCAAGTGAGGTTGGCATTGCCCTCTCCTAGGGGGTTTGTCGCGAACAAGGGTGGTAGGTTCTGATCATACTGCAGTCCGTTCGTTACTATATTTCCTACAAACTGAGCTACCGTGAAACTGAAGAGGTGTTAGGTGAGCGCGGCATCATGTTGACCACTCAACATTGAACCGTTGGGTCATTAAATACGCTCCCCTGTTTGAGCACCAGACACGTAAAATAAAGAAGCCAGTCGCTTCTTCGTGGCGAATGGACGAGACGTACATTAACGTCAAAGGGCAAGTGAACTACACCAGAAAATCAGTACTTTTCATTTCTACAAAACTTTGCGACACAACCTACTTGGGCACTATTCATTTACGTTAGCAGATCAAGTGATGAAGGGGCAGCTAAGGCCCCTGGAAAATCCTTCAGGTTTTGATGATTGGCCTTAGCGTACGTTTTCGTTCCATCGGACTTCAAACCCCGTGAAGTGGATTATTCTTTTACGCAACAAAGCCACACAACCCCTTCAGGCGTGGTGACTCTGTACAAGAAAAACATCAATCACAACCCTTTCCCGCAGTCTGTGTCATTGCAAACTGTAATCTAGCCTTCAAAATTAGTCGCTTTTCTTCTTTTGTCTGAATTCTAAGAACCTTCCTTATCAATTCCATATTATGTCTTCACCGCTTTACTTAGTGAACTCCAAATTTTGATGATTCAGAACAGATTGAATGGGAACGGGTACTGAAGTGAGAGCAAGAGTGTTAGTTAGCTTCATTGGTTTATAAAAATGAAAACCCTGAAATAAGACATGCGCCTTTTTAGGAAGTAGCCGTAAGTGTAGAGGTGTTTCCACCCCCTCGACAATCAAAGTAACACCAATAAGCTCTGATAGTTTAACCATAAACTTAAGTGTTTCACTAGCCACAATATCATTTTGACATTTTTTTAATAGCGACTTATCAAGTTTGATAAAATCAAAGTGCTTTTTTGATAAAAGGTTAAAGTTAGAATAGCCACAGCCGAAATCATCTATAGCAAATCGAAAACCTGCTTTCTTAAGGAGTTCGATATTTTCTTTAATATTACCCCCTGAAAGCCCTTCACTATATTCAACCATTTCAAATATAATTGATGATCTTAATCCTGGGGCACCTTTGGTTGATTCCATCACATCATCATAAAAACTAACGATACTTAGATCAGTATGGCTGATATTAATACTAAAATTCGGTAATGTTTTTTCAGTGGCCATCGAATATTCTATTAATTTATTAAAAATCATCATGGTTAATGCATAATGTAAATGCGGTTCCGTTGCCAGTAGAGGCATGAACGACCCAGGCCCTCCATATTGTGTACGTTTCCATCTAAGGAGAATCTCCCAGAGATAATCCTTAGATGTTCTCATACTATAAACAACGGGTTGGTAAAAAAGCTCAAACTGAGCACCACCTTGTTGAATGTCACTATGCAAAGCTTGAATTACATGACGCCTATTGACACTTTCATTATAGTCATTAACATTATATACATATAAACCATCAACACACTGACATGATTTATTGACGCTGTAAGCCATTCGTCTAAATAGCTTATTTTTATCTAGAGGTTGAACGAGGCTAGGGATTTTCATACTGGCAACAGAATAGTCTAACATTATTTTTTTATTATCAACCTTCTTTTCAGACGGTAGAAAATATTGTATTTTTTGTTGCTGTTCAATTATATCCTTTTCCAGAGCAGGATTATCACTATCGAAAATAATAATAATATATTTACCTTCAAACAACCCCATGATACTCGGTGAAAGATTTTCACTAAGATGGCAATGTAATTCGTATTTGATTATTTTACTCGTTTTAGAATCGAAAAACTTATAGAAATCTGCAGTTCTCCCAACGCAAATTACATGCATAACACTGTGATTTTTATTGTTTTTATTAAGTAGTTTTTTTTGAATGTAATTAATATTAGGCAAATCTGTTTCTTCACAAAAAAGATGCTTTAATGATTTTTTTTTTGTTCTCGTTCCAGTCGTTGTTGAAAAAAAGATAACTTCTTTTTATTTTTTGATGATTTCATGCAAAACACCAAACATAAAATCACCACCATCAAGAAAAGTAAGCCAGTCATAGATACCCCCAAAGTGTGATGTGAGTCATAAAAACTCACAACAAGAAGTGAATTGTCTCATATTTGATAAAATATCAAATCTGACCACTTTAAGCCTGTAGGAGCCCAAAAAACACCTTGACTTTTTAATAAACAATTAAAGATTGAAATTCAAACTCAATTATCGGTTGTGTCGCAAAGTTATGATCAAGTACGAGCATACTGATTTTTAGATGCAATTAGGCTACTAGTGCGTAAAATTGCTCCCAAGCAGATAAGCCTTCAGGATTATCGAGCTGACCATTATTACTTATCGGCACAATGCCTTTGTTGTGTAATTCAATTGATCGATCTGCTCAGTTACATTCGTTACTCCTCGTAGCCCCATGCCTAAACCTCGTTACAAAATAACCAACTGGAAGCAATACAAGCAATCACTTATTAACCGCGGTTCTCTGACCTTTTGATTGATGAAAAAGCGTTAGCGGGTGGTCGCAAAGCAAACAGAGTAAACGCGGGAGGCCACGTCGGTTCAGTGATTTAGCTATCACGACAGCGTTCATGGTGAAACGAGTTTTTTCTACGCCACTGAGAGCGCTGCAGGGTTTATCGACTCGATATTTAGGCTTGCCCATGTTCCGTTAAGTTGTCCGCACTACACTTGTATTAGCCGAAGAGCAAAGCAAGTTGATATCTCATTTAAGATAAAAACGAGAGGTGTGATACTGCACTTAACTATTGATACTACTGGCCTTAGTTTTTATGGCGAAGGCGAAGGCGAATGGAAAATCAAAAAGCACGGGACGAATGGTAAGCGTAGAGTAGTCTGGAGAAAGCTGGATATTGCAGTCAATGCAAGCACTCATGAAATCATTGCAGCAGAGCTAAGTTTATCGACGGTTACAAATGGAGAAGAGGCAGCCTTTTGGGAACGCGGTCATCCTCGAAATCTCGCAGTGGGTTGCCAGAAATTATACAGTTCAAATAAGTATTGAAAAGAGCGGTATGGTTACAACAAACGCTCACTCTCAGAAACAGCAATGTATCGAATTAAACATTCGCTTGGTGGCCGTTTAAGTCTAAAAAATTACAATGCACAGGTGGGTGAAACTTACGCAATGATAAAAGCGTTGAACAAACTTACTGGGTAGGCATGCCTGATACTTGTCGTGTTGACTAAAAAGCATGCGAAACGGTTTCGCTCTATCTCTAAATTTAATTACGCAACAAAGCCCACTACGAACATAGATCCCGACTTAAACGACGCCCTTAATATCCGTGATAAAGGCCTTCTAGAATTAAAGGCGGCTGGACAATCGTCTCTGCTTATAGAAACTGCGTAAGTCTTGATGCTATCGAACAACGGCTAACGAAATAAGAAGCACTGCCTGATAGGGCGGTGAGTCGTCAATTAAAGAAGCTTATAGGTTGTTTGATTTAAATTTTGATGATGATTGGAATAAAAGCACTAAAAATAAATGACACATCGGATTTGTTGTTTATAAAATTTACCCTACTATCCGCCAGCTCAATTAATTCGAGCTAAATAATAAATAATCATGAGGAAAATGTTATGTCTATTACTTTTCAAGGAAATCCTGTTTCAATTTCTGGTCAACTCCCTAAACCTAATCAAGTAGCTCCTAGCTTTACGCTTTGTGACAAAGATTTAAATGATCTAACTTTAGAAAGCTTAAAAGGTAAAAATATCCTATTAAATATTTTCCCTAGTATCGACACTCCTGTCTGTGCAACAAGTGTTCGTAACTTTAACGAAAAAGCAGCCAATTTAGATAATACTATTGTGTTGTGTATTTCTGCCGATATACCTTTTGCTATGAATCGTTTCTGTGGTGCAGAAGGAATTGATAATGTAAAAACGGCTTCTTTCTTCAGAGAGCCTTCTTTCACTGAAAACTTCGGCGTAAACTTAAATGAAGGTGCACTAAAGGGATTTTCAGCAAGAGCAGTTATCGTAATTAATAGTGAAGGTGTTGTAAAATATAGTGAGCTTGTTCCAGAAATCACGACTGAACCAAATTATGAAGCAGCAATGGCAGCTTTGGTGTGATTATGCGTAAATTACTTGTTCTTGCAGCTGCTATATATTCAACAAATACTTTGGCGCAGTTTGAAACAACTCAAGCTAGCGAGAGTTTTGGGATTAATCAAGTGGTAACACTTGAACAAAATACCAAATTTGATTTAATTGGCTCTACATTAAAGGTGGGCGATTTAATGCCCTCAGCTCAATTAATTACTTCAAATTTAAAAAAATATGATACAAGTAATAAAAGTCAGTCAATAAAAATATATAATATACTCACATCAGTCGACACCCCAGTATGTGTGCAGCAAGGTATTGAGCTTTCTCAATACATAAAAAACAATACCGATGACCTTTATAATATTGAATTCTACGCAATTAGTGCAGACACGCCTTTTGCTCAGCAACGGTTTATTAAAGAACATTCTATTGAAGGAGTGACGTACCTTTCTGATTCTATAGACCATCAATTTGGACTAAACACAGGGACTCAGATTAAACAGTTAGGATTACTTAGCCGAAGTATTATTGTAACGGATACTAACAACAAGGTTATTTATGCCCAACGAGTACCAGAACTGACAACTATCCCTAGTTTAGGGGAAGCAGTAAAAGTAGCGTTAGCTAATCGTTAGCATTTTAACATTAAGAGGCTTAGGCCTCTTTCTTAAAATCATATCTGATTAATTAATTTTTTATTTTTGGTGCTTAAATTAATATTATTATATCTATGAGTTTTTCGAGAAAAATTATAATTATTATTTCAATTTTGTTGTGTTTTTTTACTTTTAAAACAATTAGCAATATGTCAATCTTTATAGAAAACCTACCAACCATCCAAGAGGCTAACTATTTCCCATATAAGAACACTTTATCTTCTTTACTTGAGACGATTAAATAGTACGATTAACTATATGTAAAAATTCAAACTGAAATATTGGGAGTCTGGATATTTTAAAGGGATGTAATTACGCGTAAAATTATAGTGGTAACTCCTCCAGCTGCGAGTAGTTCATCGAGTTTAATTAATATGATTAGGTTAACATTTTCACCTTAATTCAGTAAAGGACTACTCCACTTATCCCACTGAGATAAGAACTATTTTTAGGAGCAATGTCATCCTCACAACCTGATCTGGGATCGCCAAAATTTTCTACAGTCCAAATAAATCTTTAGAGAAAATATGTATAATCAATTTAAAAATAACTATTTATTGTTAGTTATAGGCAATCCAATGGTTGAAAAATCGATTGGAGTAAAATAGAAATTATCTAAGGTTTATAATAATGAGTATAGAGCGTTTATTCTTAATAACCAGAAAAATACTCCATCATTCAAGATTATAGAAGTATTATGAATTATTTTTGCCATATTGGAGAAAGTCATGTCGTTAAAAGTTGCATTAAATTTACTAGAGGAATATCAAGCTTTAACTGGGCAAGAAGGACAGCATATGGATGACCTAAAGCTGGAATTAAAGTGTACCTTTATCCAAAGTAAGTGGCTTGGTGAAGACGATAGACAGAATTTGAGACATCGTGCTTTGAAGTATCTTCAATTAGAAGAAGACTTTTGTTCTTTAATCGATAATTATCCCGCAAACGATCTTGTTATGGAACTCAAATCTCTTCTTCTGAAGTGAGGTTGGCATTGCCCTCTCCTAGGGGGTTTATCGCAAACAAGGGTGGTAGGTTATGATCACCCTCAACATTCATCAGCTTTAACATTTAGCTTTACTGGCCGTCACTTTCTTTCTGAGCTCATACTGCAGTCCGTTCGTTACTATATTTCCTACAAACTAGAGCTACCGTGAAATAAAGAAGCCTGTCGCTTCTTCGTGGCGAATGGACGAGACATACATTAACGTCAAAGGTCAGTGGAAATATTACTCTCGAGTCGTTAGAAGCACGGTCATTTCATTGATTTTTCACTCTGCAAACGCCGTGATGAGAAAGCGGCTCGCGCCTTCTTTACCAAGGCAATCTGCTATAATGGTTTACCAGGAAAAGTGGTTAGCGATAAGAGTGGTGCCAACGCGTTAGCGTTGCATAATGTTAATGTTCAACTCTGGCTGATGGGAAAAATACTCAACTTGATTGAAGTGTGTCAAATTAAATATCTGAACAATATAGTTGAGCAAAGTCATCGAAAAGTGAAAGGTAAAATGAATCAGTGCCTGGGGTGGAGCTGTGGTCGATAAGGCTTTGTTGCGTAATTCAATGTAACTAAATCAAGAACCTACGATCTGATCAGCTACCTCCACCCTCTCTCGTAGCCCTATGCCTAAGCCTCGTTACAAAACAACCAACTGGAAGCAATACAACCAATCACTCATTAACCGTGGCTCT
>NZ_JBGOOO010000061.1:0-13192 GCF_041439695.1 Vibrio sp. FF266 | reverse complement strand
ATGATCTTATTCTTCGTGCTGAAAGATTAGAATGCGGTGTTCATGACACGCTTACGCTACAAAAGCTTTAACGTCGAGAAATACCAAAATGATGAGATCTCCGAGTTCATGAACAAAAAATATGACATGGGAAGAGTTATCGGTGGAAACAACAAAAAAGAAAAGCAATCCCAGTTAGAGCAAGACTGTTTAGCACGTTTCACTAACTGCGATGAAAGCTTGTTGACACCTCTCTCCGAGAATGCGACAACTAATACCGCATCTCGATCTAGGGCGCTCTTTGAGGCCTTAAGGGGACGAACCGTAAAAGCAGGAAAAAGAGCCAAGTAGTGGTGCATGGGCTCGTCAGGGCCCTACTTCATTGACAACCAACACGCCTGGAACATAAGTCGTATCAGTGACTGTTCTAATTTGGCTATCCTTGAATAACTACAGGTAGTGAAAATAAATATGTGTATAATGTCGTTGAGAGAATTTAGGGCAGTACGCATTGCGGAGCAGAGTCCTAGCGACACCACCCAAACAAACGAGGTGCCGCCTATGGAAAAACAGTTGTAATCTACAAAACCTGGAATCAAATCCACCCTATTAGTCATCTTTGGATGGCTAGCTTTTTTTAGTTCCTTCATGCTGCCACCAGACTTAACCATCGCAGCTATAATACTTCAAAAAGTCGCTAGGGTTCTGCCCTAAGTTCTTTTGCCAACATCCAGTTTTTAGCTAGCGAGCCAGCAAACCTTTGGACAAAGTTAGCTAGCACATCTAACTTGCTATACAAAACTCTAATTGTCTAAAACGTGCTCTGGTATATCACGAATAAATTCGCCGATTACCCAACCCATTGTCTTTTGTAGCTCTTCACTAGTATCAGATGGTACTTCGAAGTAATAGCTATAAATCATCTCTCCACTAGAACCTTCATCACCAAGATACTCTATGTCTAAAGTCTCGAAATCCTGTATCAAATCATTTGGAATATCTAGGTATTCGACGATTGGACTTCTTACTACTTCTCGCTGTTGCTTCCAAGCTATTGAGTATTCAGCACTCTTCGAAGTAGGTTTTATTTTTGGCTTCTTCATTTTAACAGTCATCGGAAATGGGAAATCAACTCCAAGTAGCAATGCTTCACCTTGGCTAAGTGTTGGTAGAAAAGAAGCAGAGCGTTGATCCATAGAACCTACAGCTCTTTTTACTACTTCTTGATCATGAAAATTGGTCAATCGATGGACAATTAATGATCCAATTTGACTCAGTACATCTTCAGGTATGTCACGCGGTCGTTGTGTTGCAATTACAACATTCAAGCCGTATTTTCGCCCCTCCTTGGCTATATTGCCAAATGCATCTAACCTAATAGAACTTGTTTCATCACCAACTGTTTTGTTCAAGAACTGATGTGCTTCGTCGATGAAAACTAAGAGCGGATTGTTATGATCAATATTTCCACTCCTTGCTAAATTCATCAAATTCCGACCAATGGCATTAACTAAAATCTCTCTACCATTTGCTTCAAAAGGAACTGCTGATAAGTCTAACCTTATTACCTTGCCTTGCTCTTCCCTTCTTGCTAGAACTTCTAGTATTGATGGTATATCTGTGCTTTCTTTGTCGGGATCAAAGAGCCACCTCAAATGCGGGTTAGATGAGTATGCTTTAATACGAGAGATTAAACTTATGCAATAACCAAGGTCACCGTCATGAGCACCTCCAAACAGGTTTTCATTATTTCGGTCTGTAGGCCAGATGCATTCTTGCTCAATTTGACTTGCTAAATTTTTGAAGCTCCACCTTCTACACACAGATGTACTAGATTCTAACTGTTTCACAGCATCGTTGTATGCAGCCTTTACTTTTCCTGCTTTTACTAAAGAATAATTGGCATCTACGGTTAGCCCCTTAGCGTTCAGCTTTTTCCAATTCTCAATCACTATTATTTGACTGAGGATAGCGGAAGCTAGTTTAGGCATTTGGGTTTGTGCTGAGGGGCGCAAGAAAGCATAAATATCGGATTCTGGCAATTTCCAATGTGGAAAGGTTACGGTATTATCTTGATTAGCATTTTCATGGCTACCCACGTAGTAAGTAACACAATCTAAGTCAGCATACTCCCCTGTAGGATCTAATACTAAAGCCTTCCCACCATGCTTCTGTACTTCCTGTATCAATCGGGAAATAGAATAGCTCTTTCCACCACCAGTAGCCCCTAAAACCGCGCAATGCCTGGCGAAAAGTTTATCAGGAGTGACTGTGATGTTTGCTGATAAATCGTAAGGCAACTCTGCAATATCAAGCTTGATCTCACCCTCATCAGAGTCGCCTTCGGCCAGCATGGCGACCAATCGTGGGTGAGCGGAGTAGATTTGACTACCCAACCTAGGATGGCTTTTAAGTCCTCTGTACAATTCACCAGTAGATGGATTGATACTTGTTAATAGTTGGATGATACCTATCGGATTGTTAAACCCATTTTCCATGGATATGACATCGACAGACAGTCTCTCAGCACCATCTAACCATACTTGAACTAAACGACCTAGAACTGCTGTTTGCCCACAGTCAATAAATATGAATTCGTTTACTTCTCCCGCTGGAACACGCTCTCCCAAATGCCATTTGGCCTCTCCTGTGCCTGCATCCGAAAGATTGGCTTTAACTTCTGATGGCGACACATTGATAACACTACCAATCCTCCGACAGGAATCATAGGGTGAAAACCAATCACTAGAATTCATCATCTTTGCCTTTACTGATTACCATGTTTTGAGCCAATGATTCGAAAGTTTTGAACAACTTTTCTTCTGGTGTTTCTTTTCTACGCTCTAACAACAAGTTACTAAATTGCTCGAAGGTGCCATCAATAATGGAAATTCTTCTATCACCTTGATTGATCGCTGAGATCAGCAAATCTCTGATCTCTTTGTTAAAAGAACCTTTTTCATTGAAAGGATCTTTCGTTGCCACAAGGACATTAAACTCAGCATTAGTCCTAAGAGCCATCGTAACAGCATTGTTTATGTGTTTATCATTGAAACCAAAGCCTAAGCAGATCAATGCAGTTTTAGGTTGCTGAAGGTTATTCAAAAACGATGACATCATATCCAAATACGGAGAATCGTATGATGTTTGATATTTGGAGCTACTGGGATAGATAAAAACAGGCTCGTCAATGTTAGCTTTATAATCGACTTTTTTCACTCGACCTCGTTCTCGTGTCCAATTCACTGACCCGTGCATCTTGTAAAGGTGGAAAACATTGGGAATGTAGGCGCTAGCGGTTCTTATATCTCCACCTCGGTCAACAATATCATAACGATACCAAGCTGGATTGAAGTAGCTTGGAGATGAGAACTCAAAACCATCTACAACGACAAAGCCAGTATTAGCTGCGGAATGCTCAAAAGCTAGATCATAGTTTGTTGTAAATAGCTTTAATCGTTGCTGTTTCGGACTTCTTCGTCCTAACGTCCTAATAAACTTATCATGCGAAGCCCAATCGTTTTGTCGAACCACATCTGTAAAGTTTGTTTCATCTAAAATAGTTTTCTTTGATTGTTCTAAGAAAGACTTAAGCTGGCTCGTTTTGCTTTCATCTGGAAATAAAGCGATATATTGGTCGCATAATGACAGTAAAAGCTCAATATCATCCCATGGCTCGTTTGTGTCTTCATCCCTCTTGGGTTGATTCTTATCGTACTCAACAGCGTCCAGAACAGCTTCAAACAGAGCTGGTTCCTGCTTTTTACACCTTTCCCATAGTCGCCCCATGCTTGGCGCTATACCTGTAAACGTTAGTGATGTACCCGAACCAGCAAGCACAATTAAATTGTCAAAATCTAACAGGCTATTGATACTTGATAGTAGTGATTGATAGTCTTCATTATCTTTCTTACCTGAAGAATCAATATCTATCTCAGCAGGTGTTTTGACGCTCCCCGCACTTTTCACGAATGTTGACAACAGTTTTACTTTATTCATTATCATAGCCTAATCCTGACGATGTTATTTATTCTACCGTGATTATCAGCTTCTAGACATCTGGTTGCTCAATGTAGGTAAGCGACAAATATCAATATGTGATCAGTATTGTGTTTAAATGCGGATTATCAGAAGTAAGGACAACCAAAAGGTGTTTTCCTTATCTGGGGCTCGCTTGACTCAATAATGGGATGAGAATTCAACTGGGGTTCGAATTGTAAGGGAGAAATAACTCTCCTTTTTATCTACTTCTCTATACCAGTAACCTTACAACGTTGGCATTCTATCGGCTCGTAATCAGCCTTGATTAGGTACTTCTTAAGGATGCGCTTGACGTAACTATGCCCCACAATCTATCTCTCTTTACTTAGCTGAAAAATACAATGAGGTTACCTGATCCTATAGACACATTACTGGTATTACTAAAAGTTAGCCAAATAACTCCTTCAACTATTTTATCGGTATAAATAAAACTCTAGTTCAGTTAGTAGGTTCTTGAACACTACAAGCCGACTTTGATCAAATTCCATCGCCCATAACAATTGCTTAGTTTTAGAGACATAGAAAGAAGCTTTCAAAAGACCAAATTGAATTCGCTTAAAGTACATATTGACATCATAAGCTTTGAAATCACGACTAACTCATTGAACAAAAAGAAATCACCTAGTAGCATATCGAGAAAATAAGTCCAATTAGGTAAGGAATGCAAATTGCTGTGGCCAGACAACGAATCGAGTGTAGACCTTCTAAATTACCAATCGATAAGCAGAGCAATCATAACATTACTGAGTGATCAGCATAGACTGCCTGTCTCTATTGGTATTCACGGAGACTGGGGCGCTGGAAAATCTTCTGTTTTATCTATGATTGAACAGTCCTATAAGGATGATGAAAAAACAGTATGTGTCAGGTTTAATTCTTGGTTGTATCAAGGTCTTGAGGATGCTCAAACAGCATTAATGCAGCAAATCACGAGTGATTTGGTAAAAAGCAGAGCGTCTGTAGAAGGCTTGAAAGCATCAGCAGATTCGTTTTTAAAGCGAGTTAATTGGTTTAAAACAGCAAAGACAGTAGCTAATTGGGGAGTATCCACATTAAGTGGAGTACCTACACCAGCCACAATGCAAGATTTATCAGCAATAGTGGATCAGCTAACTAACAAAGTTGGAAGTTTAGGAAAAGAAGAACTTTCAAAAGGCTTGTCGGAACTTAAAGGATGCATTGAAAATGCTGACAACAAGCAAGTTGTCACTGAAATAACTGAGTTTAGGCAAGAGTATAAAAAGCTACTCAAAACTGCTGATATAGACAGGTTGATAATCTTAGTGGATGATCTTGACCGTTGCTTACCTGATACGGCAATAGCAACGTTAGAAGCGATGAAATTGTTTTTATTTATGCCAAATACTGCTTTTATTATCGCAGCAGATGAAACAATGATCGAGTACTCTGTCCGTCGCCATTTCCCTAATTTGTCCGAAGAAGTAGGAGGAATGGCATATACACGAAACTACCTCGAAAAACTGATACAAGTCCCGTTCAGGATTCCCGCACTTAACGAAAATGAAACGTCGATATACCTTGCTCTACTTATATCCGAAAGCATCTGCAAACAAGATAGCAGTGAATTCAATGTAGTTCTTGAACATGCTCGAACGATCTTGAAAGAACCTTGGGCGAAAAGAAGCATTTCTACTGAACAATTTGAAAGTTGGACAGGAAAAACTTTATCTAAAGAGAATAAAGAGCTGTTTTTCATGGCTTCACAAATCGCCCCAGCCTTAAACTTAGGAACGAAAGGGAATCCCCGTCAAATAAAGCGTTTTTTAAATGCATTTATGACAAGGCTTTTGGTTGCAGAAAGCGCAGGCTATAAAGATTCTATCAAAGAAAATATACTGATTAAGCTGATGCTGTTAGAAAGATTTAACCCTAACGCCTATGAACTACTTCGGTTAGATAGCTTAAGCAACCATGAAGGTTTACCACTATCGCTAAAGGTTCAAGAAAATCCCATTTTCAATAGTGAAGAAGATACACCTGAGCTTCTATCAGCCCAGAAACCTCTATTTGATACAGAAAAAGATTCTTGGCTTGCTAACTGGATTAAAATTGACCCACCATTATCCGATATAAATCTAGCCCCATACTTCTTCCTGACAAGAGAAAAGGTAAGATTTATAGGCTTAACCCAAAGTAATGAATTAATTGAACGTTCACTTAAGCTTCTTTCTGGTAGTGCTTTAGAAGTCTCCAGTGCCCAAAGTACTGTTGAACAGCTCTCAGCAGATGATGCCGAAAAGCTAATGGATCTTTTAATTACAAAAATACATGGCTCATCTAGTCCACAAAATGCTCCCGACTACTACGTTGGAGCAATCCTTTTATGTAAATGCTTTAAAGAACTTCAGTTAAAACTGCTTAGAGGTATTGCAGAAATTCCTGAGCGTAACATTGGAACATGGGCGGTTTCAGGTTGGGAACGAGCAGATCTGAATGATGAAGCTCGAAAAGAACTAAAAGAATTACTTAAAGATTGGTCAGACGCTGACAATGCAATCCTTGCCGCAACCGCTAAGCAGCAATTAAATAAGGATAAATAATGGGTACATCTACACCAAACAAGGGCCCCAATAGTAACAACCCTCTCGTTCCTACATGGCTTGAAGGTGGCGGCGAGGAGCAGCAACAGCAACAAGGCACCCCCAACAAATCAGAAATAAAGCCAGAAACTGGACAACGATTCAGAGTACCTAGAGCTGATATGAATCGCTATTTCCGAACGGGTGATACTGACTCAATGAAGCGAGGTATAAGTCGTTACGTAAAGAACACTGGTGGAAAGGGATCATCAGTAAAAAGAATGGGAGGCTCAACAAAAGCTGCGGGCAATTTACTCTCGTTCTTAACAGATGCAGCAAAGCAAGGAGCAGATGCTGCGGCTAAGAACTTTAATCTCACATTAAAACCGAATGAAACAGCAGATCAATTACTGTTACGTGTTTCAGATCAAATCTGTGGAGTAACTACAAGCAACATCCCTGATGCTGTAGTCAGAACTGCATACATTGAGACTGTGATTGAAATGACTACCACCATGGGTATTACTGATTTAAGCCAAATTACTCCTGAGCAAATTAGCGCCAGTATTAGTTGCTTTATAGGTAAAAGTGTCACCGAAAGAATCATTAATGATATCGGTAATAATGTAGTGGCTGAAAAAGCAAACCCAGAGCAGTTACACAGCACACTTAAAGAACTTCGGGGGTATATTGAAGGGTGTGCAAGTGATGCCATCACCAATCTGCTTGCGGATGGTTTTGACATTATGAACACAGAGTTAATTGATCAAATAGATGAATTATATACAAATGTTTTCGAGATCTTAGAATCAGTCGGTGGTGAATAATGAAAAGATGCTCAGTAATTGGTTTAATCAATGCCAAAGATAACGTTGTCTTAGCTGATAATGACAGTTTGGTCGTTTCTATCGATTTACCGAAAACTCATTCAAAAACAAAATATGGAATAGGTGCATTCGTCAAGAAAGCCCAAAAATATCTAGTAGAATCAAACATACACGCTTCAGAATTACTAAATCTATCAACTCTAGTCTATGCTGCCGACACAAGGGTTAGCAGAAAGAAACACTCTCAAGATGGATGGACTCGTGAATTCGACATCTATTTCCCTGTGAACGATACTACCCTATGGGAGCCACTCCTAGGAAAGATAGAGGAAGTGCTTTCCTTCATAACTGGTGACTTTTGGAACATAAAATTGCGAATGCGCGATGAAAACAACCTATTAGAGTGCTTAGAGAAAACCGAATCACCAATCCCCGTAAAAGCAGTTTCACTTCTATCTGGAGGATTAGATAGCTTTATCGGTGCAATTGACCTATTGAGTGAAAAAACAGACTCTTTATTTGTTGGACACTATACAGCCGACGGCACACAGAACTATCAAAACGCTATAGAAGATGTATTAAATAAACAGTTCCCTGAGCACTTTAAAGGCTATGTAAAGGGTTGTTTAGCTTTCGACAAAAATGTATTTAAAAACGATAGTACACATGCTAGTTCAGAAAATAGCCAACGGTCTCGTTCATTTATGTTCGTATCAATGGCCGCCTACCTAGCCTCTAATATGGGGAAAACGTGTAAGCTCATAGTACCTGAAAATGGCTTTATCGCTTTAAACGTGCCATTAGATCCACTCAGGCTAGGTGCCAATAGTACAAAAACCGTACATCCTAACTTCATGTGTAAAATGAAAGAAATTTTCCAAGGACTAGGCTTGAACATTCAATTGGAAAATCCATACCGCCATATGACTAAAGGCGAAATGATGGACAACTGTAAAAACAAACAGTTATTAATAGATCATGCACATGAAACATTATCGTGTGCTTCACCCACAAAAATGCGTTGGGATAAGAATGGATTAAAGTCCAAAAGGCTAGGAGGGGTTGGTGGCCTTGGTAATTGCGGATACTGTTACCCATGTCTTATCCGTAAAGCCTCCTTTCAAAGAGCATCGATTCTCGACAAGTCAAGGTATGTTGCAATATCAGACTTTAAAGATGCAAAAATTAAAGTCGGCAAAAGAGGTAGTGTATATGCCGAGTCAAAAGATATTTTATCTGTACAATATGCAGGATTTCGATTGCAAAATGGGCTAATCAATTCTAACACCGAGATACATAAATCTGGCTCGCTATCTGGTGTGCATGATGAATGGAATGAAATTGCTGGCATGTATGAACGTGGTCTGAACGAAGTTTATAGTCTAGTCAAAGATGTAACTGTGACCAAATCGTATTAGATTAATGAGTATCAAATACATGATTAGTGATGAGATTAAATATATAGACTTTCATTGTCACTGTGACCTACTTCCAGGCTTTGAGAGTAGCTCACTTAAACTTTCCCCTGAAGTGGCAGCAGTAGCTGTCACTACCACTCCCTTAGCTTGGCCTAAAAATAAAGAAGAGTCGCAACGTATATCTGGACTACTCCCAGCACTGGGTATGCACCCTCAGCTAATCAGCGCTAGATATAAAGACCACTATTCGTTTTCTAAGTATATCAATGACGCTTTTATTGTCGGTGAAATTGGATTAGACGGCTCAACAGCATTCAAAGATAGTTTAAACTTACAAGAAGAAGTCCTATCTAAAATCCTAGATCTAAGCTCAGCAAGCAAAACAGCGAAAATTCTTTCAATCCACAGTCTTAAAGCAGAAACTAGACTGATAAATATCCTAAAAGTAGAAATGAACGCTACTTCACTAACACCAATAATGCATTGGTTTACAGGATCGTTATCACAAGCAAGCAAACTTTTAGATCTTGGGGCTAAATTCTCTTTCAATCATAAGATGGTCAAAACCAAAAAAGGTCAAAGTTTAATCGCTCACATACCGAAGGATAGCATCTTAATCGAAACAGACTTACCCTTTTCAGCGAATACGTATAATTCTGAATATCACAAGTCATTATTGAAAGATACAGCGACAGAGCTCGCAACGTCGTTGGGAGTTCCGAGTGACGACTTTAAGGCTACTCTTTTACAAAACTCAAGAAAATTGCTTCACGGCACCTAATTCGATTGAGTGCGAGATAAAAACACCAATCAAGTAAGTCAAAGTAGGCATACTTCAAGCCGCGGATATTCAAGGCAGCAATCAAATCATACCTACTACCTGCTGCCTTTAGTAACTAGTCTAAACTCCAAGCCTGACTTCAAACGTTTGTTTGAGCAGTTTATACAACAGTAAGAGTAAGCCAACTAGGCAATATTAGGAGACTTGCTAAAGGGCCAAGCCGTGCTTTCTAGGCTTTGATTCATAAAATCGGTAATAGAAATACACGTGAAATCCTGAATTTTTGTTGATGCCGTAGTAGGGTAAAGCGTGATCATTGCGTAACCAGCAGTATTTAACTTCGCATCAACATTAAAATTGTGCAAAAAGTGTTTTTCGATACTTTCTACATTTTCAATCGCCCAGTTGAACTTCCTTCTGAATCGTTCACTGTAGCTTTTGGGTTTAGTTACGAATTTTGATAAATCATCAAGGTACATTCTAGGTTCGGTCGTAAATCCAACTTGCTTAATTTCGATGATGACGAGTAACTCTTGCTCTTCATGAAAGCCTATAAAATCGATTTCACCAACTTCTGCTGGAACGTTCAGCTTTTCGGTGGCACTAATCCTAAGTGCTTTTACTGAAGATGAGCCGATTATACCTAGCGTTTCTATGTTTTGTCTCACTACTTTTTCAAACCAGCGACCAGCTTTAAAGGACAGCACATCAAGAGCTGATTTAATACTTTTTGATTTCCACTCCACGGGTAGTTTTTGAAATGGAACATCTGATATCAATAGTTCTAGGCATTCTAATGCCATTCTAGGGGAAAAGAACACAAGTTCCTTGCCCTCATATTGGTCTTTGAAAAAAGCACGTTTGTATGCGCGGTACTCCTGTTTAGGCTTGTAGAGTTCACGTTCAATCATTGTCTCACTGGATAGGCAAAACCCTTCAAGAATACGCATGCCCTGTTCTTCGGTAAGCCTAAAATGGTCAATCATGACACTAACCGCCTCCTGCAACTCAAAAAATCCGAGGTGTTCAGGATTGTTCTCATCGCTATAAGTTACGATGAGCCATTTAATGGTCTCAATCGTGTCTTTAAAGCCCAAGCCTAGCGTTTCAACAAAGCTTTCACCCAATATTTCCTCTTGAGCCTTGATATCATTGTGGAGCATAGGGTTAGGGATATACTTGTGAAAATCCAGTACAGAATTTCTGATGTCGAGATTTATGCTACTGTCTTCTTCAGCATGAAAATAAATGTGTTCGGCAGGGTCGAGTCTTAGCGTGACGCTATCTAAGAAGCTGCGGTAAGTTTCACTCCGCATGTATAAGCTTACGAGCTCTTCAGCAGCAATGAAAACAATTGAAATCGCGTCTTCTTGCTTCTCTTGCGTTCTCTCGACTTCGCTGCTATCCATCTTTGAGCGACAAAGAAGCTCAAATAGATGCTTTATACCTCTTCTCGCATAACTTGCTTGAGATAACCACAATTCTTGCTCTTTCTCTGAAAGTTTTTTTTGCTTATACATATCTGAAACCTTTCCGTAGCGTTCATATTCGGAGGCTAGAAATGCTGCAAACTCTCTAGGGGCAACCCTAGGAAGGTTCTCATCCAGTATTTTGTAGTATTCTTGGTAAAGAAAGTTTACGATTTCTACTATCTGGTTCTTGTCGGTGTAAGTTCCAGGATCGAAGTTTTTAAATACTGATTCCTTTATACTGTCATAAACTCTTTTTTCATGCTCTTTACTGGGCCGAAAGATTTCGATGCCATTAAAATTACGGCTTTCAAGCACAAATGACTCCTTAGTCGATTGTTTATATCTACTAATCCAATCACTGGATTCACGTTAGTGATTTTATACATCCACGTCAACAAACCTCTAGACAGGTTGTATTAGCTCTATTTCCCCAAGGCTTTTCATTGACTTAAAATCTAATTGCCTTTTGAACTAGACTGCTGCGGCGTAATATCTTCTACTGTTCTATCTTTGTAATGACATTGTTCTGGTTTATTGTCATTCTTACCACTCCTTAACTGAACCCAACTTTATAGTTCACTGATAAGTTAGATCTTTAGTCAACCAAACACATATTGAAGCATTGGGTAATCATGGTCAAAAAGATATGACTGAAAATGTTATAAATGATGAACCTAAGAGCCATTCTGAGCTAGCCGCATCCGTTAGCTATGCATCGGACAAACACACCAATGAGTTGGCTAAGTAATTGAAGTAACCTCTGTTACGCGCCTATACAGCTATAGGGTAAGACGTGACAAGGTCACTAGAAGCAGATGAACTCAACTGATGTTGTGGTACACCAATAGCTATCAGCTTATCATTAGTGTCCGATATACCATCACCATAATTCCAATTCTCCCAAACAGCACCAGGGTACGCGTCCAAGATGCACTTGAAATACGGAAGATCGATGTCATTAACTGAATGCCCTATAACCATAATTTTTGAAACATCTCCATAACCTTCTAGCTCAGCGCGACGCCCTTCAAGTATCTCAGCTACTGGCTTGTGAAACTTATCTGTAACTGAAGCAACTGTTCTTTGGGACTCATCAAACCAAGGCTCGTCTTCATTCCAAGGCATCGATGTAGATTGGTTGCCATCCCCGATTCCATGACCAAAAATGACGTTCAATCTAGCTTTGCCATGAATATGCAGTATATCTTCGTCAGGAATTGTATATATGTCTTGGAGCGTAGATGTATAGTTGAAGTTAATGAATTTAGAGCCATTAGGAAATTCAAATAATTGCGTGGCCGTGGTTACGTCTATTGCTCTTATCCAAGTGTTGAACGTATGTGTTACTGCATCCACCAATTCATTTACTTTTACAGTCATCTCATCTTCATAGCCATATAGCAGGCTACTTGAAGAGTCCGCCAACTCATCTAAACTTGGTTGAAATACGGCTTGCTCGCTGAAATCATCCTCGTTGAAAACACCTAAGTTTTCTTCAAAGTTAGACCACTCTTGATCATCGTGAAACTCAGGAAAAAAGACAAAATGTTCGTTTAGCTCGTCATGATGGTTTTGATGGAAATGCCAATAACTTGTAGGTAATCCATTCTGAATATCAAAACCATTACCGATTACGACTAAAATTGTCACACCAATACTCCCCTACAGATAATATCTTACAGTTATAAGTTGCATATTATAACAAGTAATAATCGCATAATTTTATGATTAGTCTACAAAATTCCAGAGTAAGGGATGCGTACATTCGCCTCAATTTTTCCTTTTAATTTAGGAGACAATTTATCCCTGTACCTACACGAACCCTCATTCTCCTCACCTTTGTAACCAGAACAAGCTACATACACACCATACCTGCCTAGTCTCGTAATTTTGGGTGATTTACAACGAGGACAGAGCAGGAACTTAGCCTTACAGCTTAGACACTCTCCATGCTTCGACTTCTTAACTGCTAGACCATCAGAACAACATTCGCAGTCAACCGCTTCAGTAAGGCAGCCTAGCCCTGTAGAGCATACGTAAGTGCCACGGTCACCTTTCTTTGGTTTGAAGTATCCTGTCTGATCTGCTCCAGCAGGACTGGACACTACATTAAGCGACATTTCGTTGTTCAAAG
>NZ_JBGOOO010000060.1:0-13282 GCF_041439695.1 Vibrio sp. FF266 | reverse complement strand
CTAGCATCTAGCATCTAGCATCTAGCATCTAGCATCTAGCATCTAGCATCTAGCAAGCATAAAAAAACGCACAACCGAAGTCATGCGTTTAATATCGTAATTAACTGTACCCAGTGCTCTTTATAAGCCGTTAGTGTTTAAGAAGTATGCCTAATGCATAACCTCTTCTTTCGCACCAACATAGATGAAATCCAGTTCGTCTTTTTTCAGAGATACTTTAACCGTACCGCCGTCAACCAAACTTCCGAACAGCAACTCATTAGCAAGAGGCTTTTTAAGCTTCTCTTGAATCACACGTCCCATCGGACGAGCGCCCATGGTCTTGTCATAGCCTCTTTCAGCTAACCAATGACGAGCATCCTCAGAAACCTCTAAAGATACACCACGAGCGTCCAGTTGGACCTGAAGCTCAACAATAAACTTATCAACAACTTGACTGATCACACTTGGATCAAGGCTGTTGAACCAGATGATATTATCAAGACGGTTACGGAACTCAGGAGTAAATACCTTCTTGATTTCACTCATTGCGTCTGGCGCATGATCTTGTTGGATCAAACCGATCGATTTCTTCTCGGTTTCTGCAACACCAGCGTTGGTCGTCATCACTAGGATCACATTTCGGAAATCTGCTTTGCGACCGTTGTTGTCGGTTAGCGTACCGTTGTCCATCACCTGTAATAACAAGTTAAAGATATCTGGGTGTGCCTTCTCGATCTCATCAAGTAGCACAACAGAGTGTGGGTTCTTGATAACAGCATCGGTTAGCAGACCACCTTGATCATAACCAACATAACCAGGAGGCGCACCGATCAAGCGGCTTACCGAGTGACGCTCGCCGTACTCAGACATATCAAAGCGCAGAAGCTCAATACCCATTAGTTTAGAAAGCTGAACCGTCACCTCGGTTTTGCCGACACCAGTAGGACCAGCAAATAGGAATGAACCAACAGGTTTATTGTCTGCTCCTAATCCTGCACGAGTCAGCTTGATCGCTTCGCTCAATACATCGATCGCTGGGTCTTGTCCGAATACCAACATTTTCATGCGGTCATCCAGTTTCTGCAGCGTATCTTTGTCTGAAGACGATACTGACTTCTCAGGAATACGCGCCATTTTCGCAACCATTGACTCAATATCAGCCACGCTTACCGTTTTCTTACGACGACTTGCAGGCGCCAAACGACTACGAGCACCCGCTTCATCAATAACGTCAATCGCCTTATCTGGAAGGTGACGTTCATTAATATACTTAGCAGACAACTCCACAGCGGCACGTAACGCTTTATTGGTGTAACGTACTTCGTGGTGAGCTTCGTATTTTGGCTTCAAGCCAATCAGAATTTTGGTTGTATCATCTAGCGATGGTTCAACAATATCGATTTTCTGGAAGCGACGAGATAAAGCACGCTCTTTCTCAAAAATACTGCTGTACTCTTGGTAAGTGGTTGAGCCAATACAGCGTAATTTACCGCTGCTTAATAGCGGTTTAATTAGGTTTGCCGCATCCACCTGACCACCCGATGCTGCACCCGCACCAATAATGGTATGGATCTCATCGATGAACAGGATAGCGTCTTCTTCTTTCTCGAGTTGCTTCAGAATCGCTTTAAAGCGCTTCTCAAAGTCACCACGATATTTCGTTCCCGCAAGCAATGAACCAATATCCAAAGAGTAAATCACGCTGCTCTGAATGATTTCAGGGACTTGGCCTTCAACGATGCGCCATGCAAGACCTTCAGCGATAGCAGTTTTACCCACACCCGCCTCTCCCACTAATAGAGGGTTGTTCTTACGACGACGACACAGAACTTGAACGGTACGTTCTAGCTCTTTGTCACGACCGATTAGTGGGTCAATGTTACCTTGCTTCGCTACTTCGTTAAGGTTGGTCGCAAAATTTTCTAGACGATCTTCTGAGTTAGCTTCTTCGGCATTCTCTGCACCACCAAATGAATCAGGAGATGAACCGCTATCGCCTTCATTGCTGCCTTTGGTAATACCGTGTGAAATAAAATTCACTATGTCTAAGCGGCTGATGTCGTTTTTCTTAAGAAGATATGCCGCGTGAGATTCTTGCTCACTAAAAATAGCCACAAGTACATTTGCACCTGTTACTTCGCTGCGACCTGAAGATTGAACGTGAAAAACAGCGCGCTGAAGTACTCGTTGAAAGCTCAGCGTGGGCTGGGTTTCACGAGTCTCGTCGCTTTCAGGGATGAGTGGGGTCGTTTGGTCGATAAAAATATCGAGCTCATTGCGAAGAGCATCGAGATCAGCCTGACAAGCTTGGAGCGCTTCCTTGGCCGCATCATTTTCTAATAATGCTAGTAGGAGGTGTTCGACAGTCATGAATTCATGTCGCTTGTCTCGCGCACGAGAAAATGCGCCATTTAAACTCGTCTCTAATTCTTTATTTAGCATAAGTACCTCCTAAGGGAACAACAGTGTTGTTCGAGCAATTTACACTTGCTCCATTGTACATAGTAGCGGATGCTCATTTTCCTTTGAGTACATCGTTACCTGCGCTACCTTTGTTTCCGCTATTTCAGCACTGTATGTGCCGCAAATAGCTTTACCTTCATAATGAACCTTGAGCATCACTTCCGTTGCTTTTTCGATATCTAGTGAGAAAAATCGCTCTAGGATCTCGATTACAAAGTCCATGGGCGTGTAGTCATCGTTATGTAATACAACGTTATACATTGCCGGTGGCTTTACTTTCGTTCTCTCTTTCTCCAGTAAATCTGAGCCTGGAGATGCCCATTCAAAGTTTCTGCTCATATTAGCTTTGCTAAGGGTTATTTTTCGGAAGTCGTGAATGTTTAGTTAACTCAAATTTACCACATTCACGCATTACGGTGTACTAAGAAACTGCACCAAGAAACAGTACCAAAAAATATTCCTCTATACTGAGCCTAATCCACCATTTCCATCGCTGCAAATAAAAGATCTCGATTAACAGGATTAACATATGTGATTGATTAAAAAGACACCACAACTATTGATGGTGACGATAAGATCGTCGTTAAGTTACTATTTAGTTAATAGTATGCAGCCAATCTCGAATGTGATTTGTTATTAAAATTGATCATTTTTATACCAATTTGCTATTGACTGTACTCAATCATTAGCTACATTGGAGCTAAAAGGTTTTTCTGATACAACTTCGTAACACGATTCTAAACCTAGTAATAAGCGTTAAAAATTTATAATAAGGAATAATTACGCAGGGTAGCGTTAATTTCCGTAAGCAATGTATGAGATTCAAGCTATCAGCTGAAATTGTTTAGTTGATAGGAATAATATCAATCGAACTTACATTGATTTGATATAACAACGTTAGTAACAAAATGCATGAGGGATGTATAGCATGGCTACAGGTACAGTAAAATGGTTTAACAATGCCAAAGGGTTTGGCTTTATTTGTCCAGAAGGTGAAGATGGCGATATTTTCGCGCACTACTCCACAATACAAATGGAAGGTTATCGAACCTTAAAGGCAGGTCAACAGGTCGATTATGAAGTAGAAAGTGGACCTAAAGGCTCCCATGCTAGCTCCGTTGTTCCTGTAGAAGGCAGCGCCGTAAAATAGGCGATTGCCAAACATGTAGACCTCTATCAGTCTTATTAAACGACTGTCAGGTAAGCAGAACATTGAAACCGCTCATTTCATACCTGTAATACAGGCTTAAATGGGCGGTTTTTCGATCTGAGAGCTAAAAGCTATTCACAGTACAATTTGTCCAAGAGTTCCCTTTAGCTAGGTCTAGGAAGCATTATGAATAAAAAAAGACGCTTTAACGTTATCGTTAAAGCGTCTTTCGTTTTGACTTAACTGCCAGACCAAGCAACTCGTTAGTAATTCATGTTCATGACTTACTAACGATGAGTCCAATCACTATGCGTCAATAAATGCGTTTAGCGTTGAGCTTGGGCGCATTAGTGATGAAACCAATGCATCATCAAGTAGGTAATAACCACCTAAGTCGCCAGCTGGACCTTGAGCGTTATTCAGCTCAGCAACAATAGCTTCTTCACTTTCAGCCAATTGAGTTGCAACACCTGCGAACTCAGCAGCAAGGTCAGCATCAGCAGTTTGCTCAGCCAGCGCTTTCGCCCAGTATGCTGCAAGGTAGTAGTGGCTACCACGGTTATCAAGCTCACCCACTCGACGTGAAGGAGACTTGTTGTTATCTAGGAATTCACCCGTCGCTTTATCAAGCGCGTCAGCGAGAACTTGTGCCTTAGCATTCCCCGTTACTACGCTTAGGTGCTCTAGAGATGCCGCTAGTGCCAAGAACTCACCAAGAGAGTCCCAACGCAGGTGGTTTTCTTTCTCTACTTGTTGAACATGCTTAGGCGCAGAACCGCCAGCACCTGTTTCAAACAGGCCGCCACCGTTCATAAGTGGAACAATCGATAGCATTTTAGCTGACGTACCAAGCTCTAGAATCGGGAACAAATCCGTTAGGTAATCACGTAATACGTTACCTGTAACCGAAATAGTATCTAGGCCTTCTTTGATACGAACCAGTGAGTACTGAGTTGCTTCTAAAGGAGCAAGGATCTTAATTTCAAGACCATCGGTATCATATTCAGGAAGGTAAGCGTCAACTTTCTTAATAAGCTGAGCATCATGCGCACGAGACGCGTCTAGCCAGAATACTGCAGGAACACCCGAAGCACGAGCACGAGTTACCGCTAGCTTAACCCAGTCTTGAATTGGTGCATCTTTAACCTGACACATACGGAAGATATCGCCTTCCTCTACGTCTTGCTCTAGAAGCACAACGCCTGAAGCGTCAACAACTTGAACCTGACCAGCAGCTTCAAGGATAAAAGTCTTATCGTGAGAACCGTACTCTTCCGCTTTTTGAGCCATCAAGCCAACGTTTGGTACACTACCCATTGTTGTTGGATCGAAAGCACCATTCTCTTTGCAGAAATCAATAACTGCTTGGTAGATGCTTGCGTAGCTGCGATCAGGGATCATAGCTTTCGTGTCTTTTTGCTTACCTTCTGGATCCCACATTTGACCTGAAGAACGCAGCATTGCAGGCATAGATGCATCAACAATGATGTCGCTTGGAACGTGCAGGTTAGTAATGCCGCGATCCGAATCAACCATCGCTAGTGGTGGTTGAGTCTCGTATACCGCTTGTAGGTCAGCTTCAATCGCTTCTTTCTGCTCTTGAGGAAGCGCAGCAATTTTTGCGTAGACATCGCCGATGCCGTTGTTTACATCAACACCAAGCTCTTCAAACAGTTGACCGTGCTTAGCGAATACGTCTTTGTAGTAAACCTTAACTGCATGACCAAAGATCACAGGGTCAGATACTTTCATCATCGTCGCTTTCATGTGAAGAGAAAGCAGTACACCTTGCTCTTTAGCTGATGCGATCTCTTTCTCGAAGAACGCAACCAAAGCGGCCTTGTTCATCACTGACGCATCAATGATCTCTTTATCTTGCAATGCAAAAGCGGGCTTCAGAGTTTTCTTCGCACCATCTTTACCAACGAATTCAATGCTAACTTCTGTAGCACCTTCAATTGTTACTGACTTTTCGCTGCCGAAGAAGTCTTTGTCGTCCATACTTGAAACGTGCGACTTAGAATCCGCAGACCAAGCCCCCATTGAGTGTGGGTTCTTCTTCGCGTAGTTTTTAACAGAAAGTGGAGCGCGGCGATCCGAGTTACCTTCACGTAACACAGGGTTTACAGCACTGCCTTTGATTTTATCGTAAGTCGCTTTAACGGCTTTCTCTTCGTCAGTGTTTGCTTCTTCTGGGTAATGAGGAAGTGCGTAACCTTTTGACTGAAGCTCTTTGATTGTTGCTTGAAGTTGAGGAACAGATGCAGAGATGTTTGGAAGCTTGATGATGTTCGCTTCTGGTGTCTTAGCTAACTCACCTAGTTCTGCTAATGCATCACCAATACGTTGCTCTTCGTTCAGGTAGTCAGGGAAGTTGGCAATAATGCGCCCTGCAAGTGAAATGTCGCGAGTATCAACGTTAATACCAGAAGAAGCCGTAAAAGATTGAATGATAGGCAGCAGAGAGTAAGTTGCTAGCGCCGGAGCTTCGTCAGTAATGGTATAGATGATCGTTGGTTTTTCAGTAGGCATGAAATTTCCCTATAGTTCTTACAAGCTCACTTAAAGCAGTGAGAGTGTTATAAATTGACCAGTAAGCCACTCTGAGAGTGAAAACTGCTTACTCGATAGTCGTACTCTATCTTATTTTTCATGCAATCTTGATGACAGCATGAGCCAAATCCGTGAGTGCATTGTTTTAATAAAAGAGCCAGTTATAATAAAACACGAAGGTATAATTAAACAAATCAGGCTTAAGAGTCCATCAACTTGTTCTATTTTGTGTCTTTTAGGCGCGCAAATGATAGCTCAATTCCGTTTCTATGAAAACTTTTCGGCACACTTCGTTTACATTTTTGCAAGGTAGTTAACATGTCTACTCGCTCACGCAGCGCATCTCGTTCAGACAAACCGGCTCGTTCTGGTACCACATTAAAACAAAGCGGTAATAGACAGAATCAACACAGTGGCAAAAATGACACTGGCAGTTCACACAAAAAACCGCACTCCAGCAAACACCGATATAAAGGCAAAACTACCAACGCAAAGCCTAAGGTAGCACCCGAAGATCGCAAAGTGATTCTATTCAACAAACCTTTTGATACTCTCAGCCAGTTCACTGATGGCGAAGGTAGAAAAACGCTAGCGGATTTTATTCCCGTAAAAGATGTTTATGCTGCTGGTCGCTTAGATCGAGATAGTGAAGGTTTATTGGTCTTGACCAATGATGGCATCTTTCAAGCTAAGTTGACTCAGCCGAACTCAAAATCGACCAAGACTTACTGGGTACAGGTTGAAGGTGCGCCTTCTGAGAAAGATTTAGATAAATTGAGAAAAGGTGTTGAGCTAAAAGATGGTATGACATTGCCTGCAGAAGTAGAAGTGATGCAAGAACCTCAGGTTTGGGAAAGAACTCCTCCTGTGCGCTTCAGAGCGGCGATACCAACAACATGGTTAGCGATTACCATCATCGAAGGACGTAACCGTCAGGTAAGACGAATGACGGCAAACATAGGCTTCCCTACCCTGCGTCTAATCCGCTACTCAATGGGCAATATGAACGTGGGTCAGCTTCAGCCAGGTGAATGGAAAGAGATTTAGCTCTTACTGATACAGAAAAAGTACTAATATAGCAAAAGCGAGACTCTTATTAGTCTCGCTTTTTTGTAGATGAAGATTGATTACTCTTGGTCAATCATCCATTTACGGAATTCTTTGCGTTCTTGCTTAGAAGCTTTGATATACCAAGCCTGCAATTGCTCAACATTCTGAGTCTCAGCCAGTTTCACTTGTTTCTGAGCTTTGCCGCTTGTCTGTGCTGTCGTATTGTCTACCACAGAAGCTAAAACCACTGCTTCCGCTGGTTTATCAAGTAACACGCCATCTTTAAAATAGACTGCCTTACTTGCATTATGCTCAGCCAGTCGAGACTCTAGACCGCCAAACGGTGCAAAACCGGGCTTACGTTCAATGACATCCTGTTGATATTTAATGGCGACATCATCCTGCAAAACGACCCATGATGGATTCACAGCTTCAAAGATCTTCTCAGCTTCCATATAGCTACGTACTTTTGGAGCCTTAATTTCAACCTCTTCACCAGTAACATCAAAATTCAATACATAAGGTGCCGAAGAATAAACACCGCTGTTACCAAATTTTTTATCAAAGCGAACTAAAACCTGGTTAAAACCCTCATTAATTTGGTTTTCACTGATTTTATTTTGAGCAGCTTGACCATTAATGTACAGAATTGATACGCCTTTCTGAGGCGTTAGAGTTGCCGCACTTACACTGCCAATAACGCTTGTAAGTAAGCCCAAAGCTAACAATACTTTCTTCATCATGTTTCTCTTTAAAATCTAATAAAGTGTTCTTTATCCTAACAAAAAAGCCACCCTAAGGTGGCTTTTTTTCTAAAACTCGATTACGAGGTCATTAGAATGATGCTTCAACACCAATTGCTAGACCGTTATCAGCTTTGTATGTTGCTTTATCATCTGAATCGATACCACCAACTTCCGCGTACACTTTAGTGTTTGGCGCGATTGCGTAAGTTGAGTTAACGAACCAACGATCTTCGTCTTTAAGATCTACATCGTGGTCACCGATTGAGTAACCAGTGTTGAAGCCCCAAAGACCCATAGTGTAACCAGCAGCAAATGCGATTACTGAGTTGTCATCGTTCGCAGCGTCAGAGTTTACACCGTAGTATGCTGTAGATAGGTAAATATTCTCGATACCAGAGAATACTAGCTCAGCACCGTAACCTTGGTGATCGCCTTTTGCTTTGCTAGTATCGTAATCAGCAACGAATGCAGAAACGTCGAAGTCAGCAAAACGGTAACCCATACGAGCATCGAAGTACTCAGCGTTTGAACCTTCAGTCTCTGCTGGCGTACGACCTTTTGCGATATCAGCGTTTAGTTTGTCTTGTACGTAACCTAATGTCGCGTATAGAGCGCCATTGTCGTAGTCGTAACGAACAGCTTCGTCAGCACACTCGTTAGTAGTGTTGTCTAGAAGTGTAGAAACGCCGTAAGCTTCATCTTTGCCGATACCTAGATCATCAACAGCAGTACATAGGCGACCAAACTTAATTGAACCTAGAGTGTTGTGGTATGCAGCTACGTATGTATCACCATTTTTAGTCGCTGTAGCGTTTGCGTCTGAAGAACCGTTAAATTCCCAGTAAGCGCCAACTTTCCACTCTTCGTTTACCATGTACTTGATATCAAAACCGAAGTCAGCATCTTCGATTTTTTGTTCCATTGAAGAACCTTTTTTGTACTCGTTGCTGTATACAACTTCGATGTCGCCTTTAAGGTCAACAGAAACGCCGTCTTGGTTGTAAATTTCGATTGCTGCGTTTGCAGAACCAGCTGCTGTCATAACTGCTAGAGCTAATAGAGTCTTTTTCATAATAAATCCACTGCCTTTTCTAAGAATGGGAGATCCTTGCCCGGTTCCCTTTTATTTTTTATGACTGGTCATTACTACTCTTTGGTAGTTAATCACCGCCACTAAATTTCGTGGTCTAGATTGCAAAAGATTATCCTGCGTGTCAAATAAACTAAAAACAAACCTAAAAAAAACAAAAATACATAAAAATCATAGGTTTACATTTTTTTTCATCATTTTACGAGCAACTTACCCTTAAATTTAAAGGGAAATATAATAGCCCAAATAAAGAACAACTCAGTATAATAGTCCACTAATTTAGGTTTAAATCGTGATTCACAGAATTTAACGCCTGCATCGTGCGATTTTTTAATATATATATTTCGTAACATAAATAAAATCGTTAAGTTCCTGAAGGTTCAGTTTTTTTTTGTGAACGAGATCTACCTTTGATTCAAAAGCAAGCTATTTTGCGGTAAATGTACCGACTAGTGATATGTGCTACTATCCTCGCTCCGTTACGTAGGTCACAGTATGCTAACTACTAAAATTCAAAATTCTATACGCACCAGTTATCAAAACCTCCAAGATCAGTTGGATAACTTTGTACCTCGACGTGCTCAAAATTACCTTGTTGCAGAAATAGCGAAGACACTTTGTGGTCAATACCACAAAAGTAATCGCATGATTGTTGCTGAAGCAGGTACCGGGATCGGGAAGTCACTGGCTTATTTAATGGCAACAATTCCTGTCGCCGTGCTCAACAATCGTAAAATCGTCATTTCAACAGCGACCGTTGCGCTACAAGAACAACTCGTCAATAAAGATCTCCCTCTATATAGACGACTTACTGATAGAGAGTTTTCTTTCATCTTAGCGAAAGGAAGGCAGCGTTATTGTTGTACAGAGAAGTTGGCCGCTGCGTGTGGGGTTGATGGTGGTCAAATGGCCATGTTCGAGTCCAAACCAAAAAAGAAAGACATCGAGCAACTGCAAACCATGTACCGCAGCCTCACCCAAGGTAAATGGGATGGTGACCGTGATTCGTGGCCAAAACCTATCGACAACATGATTTGGCAGATGATTGTCAGTGATAAGCACAGCTGTAACAACAGTATGCCTACGCACCGAGACTGCCCTTTCCAAAAAGCGCGTTCAGAGCTAGATAAAGCAGACGTGATTATCGCCAATCACAGTTTAGTGATGGCTGATGCGGACCTAGGCGGCGGTGTGATACTGCCAGAACCAGAAAATAGCATCTATATATTTGATGAAGCTCACCACTTGCCACACGTAGCGAGAGATCACTCCTCTGCTGCCGCAAGCTTAAAAGGTGCGGCCTCTTGGTTAGAGCGTTTGAATCAATCGATCACTAAGCTTTCGGGGCTAGCAGACGAGAAACGTGTTCATAGATTTAGAAATGAGTTGCAAGACTCAGTACAACAACTGATCCCGACTCTGACTAAAATGAGCAAACAGTTTGACGCTAGCCACTTCGAAGATGGCTTGTATCGCTTCGAGCATGGTGACTTACCTGAATGGTTAGAAAGCGAATCGAAAGATCTCAAACAATTAACGCAAAAGGCGAGCCAAGCCGTAGCAAAAATTGCAGACTTGATTGCAGAACGAGTTAAAGACGGAGAGCTTTCAGCAAAGCTTGCAGAGCCTGCGCTTGCAGAAATTGGCTTTTATATACAAAGAACAGAAAACCTTGCTCAAGTATGGCGATTAATGGCTGAACCTAAGAGAGAAAAAGGGGCGCCTTTGGCTCGCTGGCTTGAATTAAGCAAAGAAAGCGAGGGAGACTTTGTTGTTAATGTCTCACCATTAGAAGTCGGTTGGCAACTGGACCAACAGATTTGGAGTCGTTGTGTTGGTGCAGTGTTAGTATCTGCGACCATGAGAGCACTCAACTCTTTCAGCTTTTTTTGTCATCAATCAGGTATCAGTCAAAAAGCAGAAGATGGCGTACAATTTCTTGCTTTGGCATCGCCGTTTGATTATCAGAACCAAGCTGAATTAGTGGTACCTGCAATGAAGTACGAACCACAAGCACCTCAGTTTACCGAATATCTTATTGAAATTTTGCCTAAGGTAATAGAAGACAACAAAGCCAATCTCATTCTATTCTCTTCTTATTGGCAAATGAACCAAGTGGCCGAGGCTTTGGCAACAGATTTCGTTAAAAAGTCGTGGGCGTTACAGGTTCAGGGGGATACCTCACGAACTGAAATCCTAAAAAAACATAAAAAGCTCATAGACCAAGGTAAAACAAGCGTTCTTTTTGGAACGGGTAGCTTTTCTGAAGGTCTTGATCTGCCTGGCGAGCTGCTTGAAAACCTTGTTATTACCAAGATTCCTTTTGGTGTTCCTACCTCACCTGTAGAGCGGGCACATTCAGAATATATTGAATCTCGTGGCGGTAATCCTTTTATGCAGATTACTGTTCCAGAAGCGAGTAAAAAGCTTATTCAATCTGTGGGTAGATTGCTGCGTAAAGAACGAGATTCTGGTAAAGTCACGATCCTTGATAGACGCATAGTCACGAAGCGATACGGAAAGTCCCTACTCGATTCGCTACCGCCTTTTAAAAGAACAATAAAATACTAATTTTCCTACCTTCGTGGTAGTTATGGGCCTGCCATCGCTAGGCCCTTGCATTCACAACCCAGCATGACTAATCCCTCGATTCTTCATGTGGCTGCCCGAACAGCCGATAACGAGAACACTAGCTATTTATGGAAATGATTGAGCCAACCATGTTGGTCATACTTGCCTTGGTTGCATTTGCTGCAGGCTTTATTGATGCTGTCGCCGGTGGCGGAGGAATGTTAACTGTACCAGCTTTGCTATCGCTTGGTTTACCACCACACATTGCACTCGGTACTAATAAGCTGGCCGCAACATTCGCCTCATCAACAGCCGCTTTTACTTACTATCGCAAGAAGCTGTTCAAACCTGAATGTTGGGTCAATGCATTCATATCTACTTTAATAGGTGCAACAATCGGCACCCTGACTGTTGATGCCATAAGCACAGAGTGGTTAGAGAAGGTATTACCGCTAGTCATTCTTGCAGCAGCGGTCTATACCATTTTTCATAAGACTCCAGATGTGAGCCATAATGTGTCTCCTAAACCGTGCCCGGTACTCAAGAGAAAGCAAAAGTACCAAGGATTCATTCTCGGCTTTTATGATGGTGTTGCAGGCCCAGGAACCGGCGCTTTTTGGACTGTGAGCTCGATGGCGCTTTATCGTCTTAATATCTTACTTGCTTCTGGTCTATCTAAAGCCATGAACTTTACCAGTAACTTTACGTCTTTGGTGACCTTTGCGATTCTCGGTCATATTGATTGGGTTCTAGGTTTAACCATGGGGCTTTGTTTGATGGCTGGTGCATTTGTTGGAGCACATTCTGCTATTCGCTTTGGTGCTACATTTATACGACCTGTCTTTGTGACTGTTGTGAGTGTCCTTGCGATTAAACTGGCTTACGAAGCGTGGTTTGTAACCTTATAGCCCAGTCGCCCAAGGTAAGTAAAATGAATCATTTCTCTAAATTAAAAAGCGTCATTGATACCTTAATTGGCCATTGCTCGCAGGTTGATAAATCTCGAGGGGCTTATCATCAAGCCTTGTTCGATAGAACCTTGTTTAAGTGCAGCTCTTCTATTTTACTGCCCTACGCACTCGAAACTCAGGCAACATACAACACTATTGTTCGAGAACAAGCGACAAACCAACTTACTGCTTCTCGGGCCAACTACCTGACAGAAAAACTCACTAATCAGATAGCTGCAATCCAAAGAGAACTAGCCAACCATGATTTAAGGTTAGATCGAAAAAGTAAGTCAGGAAAAAACCTTAACGACCTATACAACGAACTCGCTCAGCACCAAGATTGGCAAAAGCGACTGGTCGATTTAGTACGAGTACGCAAGTTAGCGTTTGATTCTGCGCCTCGCCACAGTAAGAAAAAAGCGGACGAGGCTTGGCAATTAGCAAAAGAACGATTAGAACGCTGCGAAGACTCAATGAAAAATATTGAGAGACTGATTAACTTAGAGAACCCCAAGCGAAATGAACACTGATAACCCATCATCACCACTGGATAACGCCCCAGAAGAAGTTAAGTTAGCTGTCGACCTGATCTATCTGCTCGAAAGCAACGAAATCGACCCAAAGGTTGCGTTAGAAGCAATTAAGATTGTCCAACAAGATTTACAAGCCAAACTAGCATCTAGCATCTAGCATCTAGCATCTAGCATCTAGCATCTAGCATCTAGCA
>NZ_JBGOOO010000059.1:0-14420 GCF_041439695.1 Vibrio sp. FF266 | reverse complement strand
AGATACGAGATACGAGATACGAGATACGAGATACGAGATACGAGATACGAGATATTATTGAGAAATGGAGCAGAGAAGGTAAAGAAAAGTGCCAAATATCGTGGTGCAATTCTTATGTCGGTCTCCTAATTCTACAGATACAAAAAAGCCGAGCTAATGCTCGGCTTTTGTATTAAGAATCTAGTATAGATTACTCAGCAGCTTCTTCAGCAGCTGGGCGGTCTACAAGCTCAATGTAAGCCATTGGAGCTTTATCACCAGTACGGAAACCACATTTAAGAATGCGAGTGTAACCACCTTGGCGAGCCGCGAAACGCGGGCCTAGTTCATTAAATAGTTTTGCCACAACTTCGTTATCACGAGTGCGAGCAAATGCAAGACGACGGTTAGCAACACTGTCTGTCTTAGCTAGGGTAATCAATGGCTCAATTACGCGACGTAGTTCTTTTGCTTTAGGCACGGTAGTTTTAATAACTTCGTGACGAACAAGAGAGCTAGCCATGTTGCTGAACATCGCTTTGCGATGACTGCTGTTGCGGTTGAGTTGACGACCACTTTTACGATGGCGCATGACCTAATCCTTCTAACTTTTCGATTAATCTTCAGCGATTGACGCTGGTGGCCAGTTTTCTAGGCGCATGCCTAGAGAAAGACCACGTGAAGCAAGCACATCTTTAATCTCTGTAAGAGATTTCTTACCAAGGTTTGGCGTTTTAAGTAGCTCAACCTCAGTGCGCTGTACAAGATCACCGATGTAGTGAATCGCTTCTGCTTTCAAACAGTTAGCAGAGCGAACTGTTAGTTCAAGATCGTCTACAGGACGTAGTAGGATAGGATCGAATTCTGGCTTCTCTTCCTTCTCCTCAGGTACACGTACATCACGAAGATCTACGAACGCATCCAGTTGTTCAGCTAAAATAGTAGCTGCACGACGGATTGCTTCCTCAGGTTCTAGAGTACCGTTCGTTTCCATATCGATAACAAGCTTGTCTAAGTCAGTACGTTGTTCTACACGTGCCGCTTCAACAGCATAGGCGATTTTATCGACCGGGCTGTAAGTAGCGTCAACAAGTAGACGACCGATTGGACGCTCATCTTCTTCAGTATGGATACGAGCTGAAGCTGGAACGTAACCACGACCACGTTCTACTTTGATACGCATAGCGATCTCAGCGTTGTCATCCGTTAGGTGACAAATTACGTGCTCAGGGTTAGCGATCTCTACATCACCATCGTGGGTGATGTCACCTGCAACAACAGGGCCTGAGCCTGATTTGTTCAGTGTAATAAACACTTCATCTTTGCCTTCAGCAACGCGTACAGCTAAACCTTTAAGGTTTAGAAGGATTTCCAGGATATCTTCCTGAACGCCTTCTTTAGTGCTGTATTCGTGTAGCACACCTTCGATTTCAACTTCTGTTACGGCACAACCCGGCATAGAAGATAGAAGAATGCGGCGAAGAGCATTACCTAGAGTATGGCCGAAACCGCGCTCTAATGGCTCAAGAGTTACTTTCGCGTGTGTCGTATTGATCTGTTCAATGTCAACAAGACGCGGCTTAAGAAATTCTGTTACAGAACCCTGCATTGTGTCCTCTCTTTTTTTAACCTTACTTAGAGTAAAGTTCGACGATCAAGTGTTCATTGATGTCAGCTGATAGGTCAGAACGCTCAGGCATACGCTTGAATGTACCTTCCATTTTGCCAGCATCTACTTCAATCCAAGTTGGCTTTTCACGTTGTTCAGCAACTTCTAGAGCCGCTTTAATACGAGATTGCTGTTTAGCTTTCTCGCGGATAGAAACAACGTCGTTTGCCGCTACTTTGAAAGAAGGAACGTTTACAACTTTACCGTTAACTAGAATAGACTTGTGGCTAACTAGTTGACGAGATTCAGCACGAGTAGCGCCAAAGCCCATACGGTAAACTACGTTATCAAGACGACCTTCAAGAAGCTGAAGCAGGTTTGCACCTGTGTTGCCTTTAAGACGTGCAGCTTCTTTGTAGTAGTTGCGGAATTGTTTTTCTAGAACGCCGTAAATACGACGAACTTTTTGCTTCTCACGAAGCTGAACGCCATACTCAGATAGACGACCGCGACGAGCGCCGTGTACACCTGGTGCGTTATCAATTTTACACTTGGTATCGATCGCACGGACACCAGACTTAAGGAATAAGTCAGTACCTTCGCGACGGCTAAGCTTCAGCTTAGGACCCAAATATCTTGCCATGATCTTTCTCCAATATTCCTAGAAACGAAACTTAAACGCGACGTTTCTTAGGTGGACGACAACCGTTATGAGGGATTGGTGTCGCATCAACAATGTTAGTGATACGGAAACCAGCAGCGTTCAGTGCACGAACAGTAGATTCGCGACCTGGACCTGGACCCTTAACCATAACTTCCAAGTTCTTTAGGCCATATTCTTTAGCCATTTCACCACAACGCTCAGCTGCAACTTGTGCTGCGAACGGAGTAGATTTACGAGAACCACGGAAACCTGAACCACCTGCTGTAGCCCATGCAAGAGCGTTGCCTTGACGGTCAGTGATAGTTACGATTGTGTTGTTGAAAGAAGCATGAATGTGCGCTACGCCATCAGCTACTTGCTTGCGTACGCGCTTACGCGCGCGAGTTGGTTGTTTTGCCATTGTACTCTACCTTATCCGACTATTTCTTGATCGGCTTGCGCGGACCCTTACGGGTGCGAGCGTTGGTTTTAGTACGCTGTCCACGTAGTGGTAGACTGCGACGATGACGAAGACCGCGGTAACAGCCAAGGTCCATAAGACGCTTGATGTTCATCGATACTTCACGACGTAGATCACCTTCTACAGTGTATTTAGCTACACCATCACGCAGTTGATCGATCTGCTCTTCAGTTAGTTCACTGATCTTAGCATCTTCAGCAATACCCACTTCAGCTAGAATAGCTTGAGAGCGAGTTTTGCCAATACCGTAGATTGCAGTAAGTGCAATTACAGAATGCTTATGATCAGGAATGTTAATGCCGGCTATACGGGCCATTATTCACTCCTAAGGGGGTTCATAAAAGAATTATCCGCAGCAAAGCCCGTTATGGATACGCTGCGGCATACTACTTCTTTTGCACGCAAAAGGTAGGCCGAGGAATATACTCGACTCTACCTAGTATTTCAAGTAAAAATTTCTGCTGATTAGCCTTGGCGTTGCTTATGCTTTGGCTCACTGCAAATCACGCGAACGACACCGTTACGCTTGATAACTTTACAGTTACGGCAGATTTTTTTAACGGAAGCACGAACTTTCATTGCTAAACTCCGTAAATGGAATCGAAATAATTACTACCGAATTAACGGCCGTAACCTTTCAGATTCGCTTTCTTTAACACAGAATCATACTGTTGTGACATCAGATGAGTCTGTACCTGTGCCATGAAATCCATGATAACTACCACTACGATTAGTAGTGATGTGCCGCCGAAGTAGAAACGAACGTTCCACGCGACCATCATGAATTCAGGAATCAGACATATAAAAGTAATGTATAGAGCGCCCGCAAGGGTTAGCCTAGTCATCACTTTATCGATATATTTCGCTGTCTGCTCACCTGGGCGGATACCGGGTACGAATGCACCAGACTTCTTCAAATTATCAGCTGTTTCACGCGGGTTAAACACCAACGCTGTATAGAAGAAACAGAAGAAGATTATAGCTGCTGCATAAAGCATTACATACAAAGGTTGACCTGGGCTAAGAGCTAATGACACGTCAGTTAACCAACCGAACGCGCTGCTTTCACCATTTTGACCAAACCATTGTGCTAATGTTCCTGGGAACAAAATAATACTTGATGCAAAAATCGCTGGAATAACACCTGCCATATTAATCTTAAGAGGCAAGTGAGAGCTTTGAGCTGCAAAAACTTTACGACCTTGTTGACGCTTCGCATAGTTAACGACGATACGACGTTGACCACGTTCCATGAAAACTACGAAGTAAATTACAGCAAAAGACAATACCGCGATAAACAACAGAAGAAGCACATGCAATTCACCTTGACGCGCTTGCTCGATTGTTTGACCGATTGCAGAAGGCAATCCAGCAACAATACCTGCAAAAATCAGAATGGAAATACCATTACCGATTCCTCGCTCAGTGATTTGTTCACCTAACCACATCAAAAACATGGTACCAGTTACTAAACTCACGGTAGCAATAAGCGTAAACATGGTTTGGTTGATAACAACCAGATTGTCGACCATGTTTGGTAAGCCTGTTGCGATACCAATAGCTTGGAATGTTGCAAGTACAAGCGTGCCGTAGCGTGTATATTGGCTTATCTTACGACGGCCTGCTTCACCCTCTTTTTTGAGTTCCGCTAACGCTGGATGAACTACAGTTAGCAATTGGACTACGATCGATGCCGAAATGTACGGCATGATACCCAATGCTAATATAGATGCACGCTCAAGAGCACCACCGGAGAACATGTTAAACATTTCTACGATGGTACCTTTTTGCTGATCGAACAAATCGGCAAGTACAGCTGCGTCAATACCAGGGATCGGCACAAAAGAGCCGGCTCGGAATACTAAAAGTGCACCAATTACGAATAATAAGCGCGACTTTAGTTCACTTAAGCCGCTCTGAGCACTACGAAAATCTTTTCCTGGTTTCTTAGCCATCTGTACCTCGTTCCTCGAGATTATTCCTCGATTTTACCGCCTGCAGCTTCGATTGCAGCTTTAGCGCCTTTAGTCACGCGTAGACCTTTAACAGTCACAGCTTTGCTTAGGTCACCAGAAAGAACGATCTTAACAAACTCGATGTTCTTAGTGATAACGTTAGCAGCTTTAAGGCTGTTAAGATCAACTACGTCACCTGTTACTTTCGCTAGCTCAGCTAGACGAACTTCAGCAGACACTAGGCTCTTACGAGAAGTGAAACCGAATTTAGGTAGACGTTGTTTTAGAGGCATTTGACCGCCTTCAAAACCTGGACGAACAGAGCCGCCAGAACGTGACTTTTGACCTTTGTGACCGCGGCCACCTGTTTTACCAAGGCCAGAACCGATACCACGACCTACACGCTTCTTAGAAGGTTTAGAGCCAGCAGCCGGTGATAGAGTATTCAAACGCATTCTGATTACTCCTCAATCTTAACCATGTAGTAAACCTTGTTGATCATACCGCGTACGCACGGAGTATCTTCAAGTTCTACTGTATGGTTGATGCGACGAAGACCTAGACCTTTAAGACACGCTTTGTGCTTAGGTAGGCGACCAATTGAGCTTTTAGTTTGAGTTACTTTAATAGTTGCCATCGTGTGCTTACTCCGAAATAGATTCAACAGTTAGACCACGTTTAGCAGCAACCATTTCTGGTGACTTAACGTCTACTAGAGCACCAATCGTTGCGCGAACAACGTTGATTGGGTTCGTTGAACCGTATGCTTTAGAAAGAACGTTATGTACGCCTGCAACTTCAAGTACGGCACGCATTGCACCACCGGCAATAACACCTGTACCTTCAGCAGCTGGCTGCATGTAAACTTTAGAGCCCGAATGACGACCTTTCACCGGGTGGTGAAGAGTGCCTTCGTTAAGCGCAACAGTAACCATGTTACGACGCGCTTTTTCCATTGCTTTTTGAATCGCTGCAGGTACTTCACGAGCTTTGCCGTAACCGAAACCTACGCGACCATTACCGTCACCAACTACTGTTAGTGCAGTGAAGCTCATGATTCGACCACCTTTAACCGTCTTAGATACACGGTTAACAGCGATCAGCTTTTCTTGCAAATCATTAGCTTGTTGTTGTTCTTTAGCCATCTTCCAACCCTACCTTAGAATTTCAGACCAGCTTCGCGAGCAGATTCTGCTAGCGCCGCTACTCGACCGTGGTATTGGAAACCAGAACGGTCAAATGCAACTGAAGCTACGCCTTTTTCAAGAGCGCGCTCAGCAACAGCTTTACCAACTGCTTTAGCTGCATCGACGTTACCAGTGTTCTTAACTTGCTCACGGATCGCTTTTTCTACAGTAGAAGCAGCTGCGATAACCTCAGAGCCGTTTGCCGAGATAACTTGAGCGTAAACATGGCGAGGAGTACGATGTACTACCAGGCGAGTTGCACCAAGTTCTGCAATCTTACGACGTGCACGTGTAGCACGACGGATGCGAGATGCTTTCTTATCCATAGTGATACCTTACTTCTTCTTAGCTTCTTTAGTACGCACATTTTCATCTGCGTAACGAACACCTTTGCCTTTGTAAGGCTCAGGAGCACGGTAAGAACGAATGTCAGCCGCAACTTGACCTACTACTTGCTTATCGCAACCAGTAATAACGATCTCAGTTTGGCTAGGGCACTCAGCTTTAATACCTTCAGGTAGAGCGTGCTCTACTGGGTGAGAAAAACCAAGAGTTAGACCTACAGCGTTGCCTTTCATAGCAGCACGGTAACCAACACCCTTAAGAGTTAGCTTCTTAGTGAAGCCCTCAGTAACACCCACAACCATGTTATTAACTAGAGCGCGAGCTGTACCAGCTTGTGCCCATGCGTTAGTAACACCTTCTTTCGGACCGAAAGTTAGGTTGTTTTCTTCCTGTGCAATAACTACGGCGCTGTTAAGAACGCGAGTAAGCTCACCTTTGCTACCTTTTACAGTAACTTCTTGGCCGTTTAGTTTCACCTCTACGCCAGCTGGAATAGCGACAGGTGCTTTAGCAACACGAGACATAATCTACTCCTTAAGCTACGTAACAGATGATTTCACCGCCAAGACCTGCTTTACGAGCAGCACGGTCAGACATCAGACCCTTGGAAGTAGAAACAACTGCAATACCAAGACCACCCATCACTGTAGGTAAAGAGTCTTTATTTTTATAAACTCTTAGACCAGGACGTGATACGCGCTTGATTTGCTCGATTACAGGTTTAGCTTGGAAGTACTTAAGAGTAACTTCTAGCTCAGGTTTTGCTTCGCTGTCAACAGCGAAGTCTACGATGTAACCTTCAGCTTTAAGTAATGCAGCAATTGCAACTTTAAGCTTTGAAGAAGGCATTTTTACAGCAACTTTATTTGCTGCCTGACCGTTACGAACGCGGGTCAGCATATCCGAAATCGGATCTTGCATGCTCATAAGATTTACTCCAAATGATTAAGTGGCAATTACCAGCTAGCCTTACGAAGACCCGGAATCTCGCCTTTCATGCAAGCTTCGCGAACCTTAATACGGCTTAGACCGAATTTACGTAGGTAACCGTGTGGACGACCAGTTTGGTTGCAACGGTTGCGCTGACGTGATGCACTTGAATCACGTGGAAGAGATTGCAGTTTAAGAACCGCATTCCAACGATCTTCTTCAGATGCGTTTACATCGCTAATGATAACTTTTAGCGCAGAACGCTTTTCAGCGAACTTAACTACTAGTTTTGCACGTTTAGCTTCACGTGCTTTCATTGATTGTTTAGCCATAACAGTAACCCTACCCTTACTTACGGAATGGGAAGTTAAAGGCAGCCAGCAGAGCTCGGCCTTCCTCATCGGATCCCGCAGATGTCGTGATAGTAATATCAAGACCGCGGACACGATCGACTTTATCGTAGTCGATTTCCGGAAAGATGATTTGCTCGCGAACGCCCATGCTGTAGTTACCGCGTCCGTCAAAAGACTTAGCGCTAACACCACGGAAATCACGTACACGTGGAAGTGCGATAGAGATTAAACGCTCTAAAAATTCCCACATGCGCTCACCACGCAAGGTTACTTTACAACCAATTGGGTAGCCTTCACGAATTTTGAAACCAGCTACAGATTTACGCGCTTTCGTGATAAGAGGCTTTTGACCAGAGATCGTTGCCATATCAGACGCTGCGTTTTCTAGCAGTTTCTTATCGTTGATTGCTTCACCAACGCCCATGTTTAGGGTGATTTTCTCAATCCTAGGGACTTGCATGACGCTTGTGTAGCTGAACTCTTTGGTAAGCTCAGCGACTACAGACGACTTGTAGTAATCATGCAGTTTCGCCATAGTAGAACTCCAAATTACTTCTAATTAGTTAGAAACAGTTTCGCCGTTAGATTTGAAGAAACGAACTTTCTTGCCATCTTCGATACGGAAACCGATACGGTCTGCTTTACCAGTAGCCGCGTTAAAGACTGCAACGTTAGAAGCATCAATAGCTGCTTCTTGTTCAACGATGCCACCTTGTTGACCTAGAGCCGGAACCGGCTTTTGGTGTTTTTTAACAAGATTGATGCCTTCAACAACAACTTTACCAGTTGTCAGAACCTTAGTTACTTTACCTTTCTTGCCTTTATCTTTACCAGCAAGAATGATTACTTCGTCATTACGACGGATTTTAGCTGCCATGTTGCCGCTCCTTACAGAACTTCAGGTGCAAGTGATACAATCTTCATGAATTTCGCGTTACGAAGTTCACGAGTCACAGGACCAAAGATACGTGTGCCGACTGGTTGCTCAGTAGTGTCATTTAACAATACACAAGCATTACTGTCGAAGCGAATGACAGAACCGTCTGGGCGACGAACGCCTTTACGGGTGCGCACTACTACCGCCTTCAGAACATCACCTTTCTTTACTTTACCGCGAGGAATCGCTTCCTTCACTGTAACCTTGATGACGTCACCGATATGTGCATAACGGCGGTGAGAGCCACCCAGAACCTTAATACACATTACCTTGCGCGCGCCAGAGTTATCTGCTGCGTCAAGTGTACTTTGCATCTGGATCATTGTTAGTGCTCCGCTAAATATTAAAACTAGACCCTCTCGGGTCGGGCTGCCTCTTTAAAAGGGACGCGAATTGTACCACCCTTTTTTTAAATTGGGTAGACAAAAAACAAGCGGCTCCAAAAAATTATTTGGAGCCGCTTATAAGTTATAGAATTACAAAGATTAAATCTTCGCTTTTTCTAGAACTTTAACCAATGTCCAAGACTTAGTCTTAGACAGAGGACGACACTCAGCGATTTCAACTTTGTCGCCTAGGCCACAAGTGTTGTCTTCGTCGTGTGCGTGTACTTTAGTCGTGCGTTTGATGAACTTACCGTAAATTGGGTGTTTTACAGTACGCTCAATAGCAACAACGATAGACTTGTCCATCTTGTCACTTACTACACGGCCTTGCTGGATGCGGTTAGTTTCGCTCATTATGCGCCTGCCTTTTCAGTCAAAACAGTTTTCACACGTGCGATGTCACGGCGTACAGCTTTTAGAGTATGAGTTTGCTGTAGTTGACCAGTTGCAGCTTGCATGCGCAAGTTGAACTGTTCACGTAGCAAATTCAATAGCTCAGCGTTAAGCTCTTCAACGTTCTTTTCGCGTAGATCTTGTGCTTTCATCACATCACCTGCTTAGTTACAAAAGTAGTTTTAACAGGCAGTTTACGTGCCGCTAGGCGGAACGCTTCACGTGCCAACTCTTCAGGTACGCCATTCATCTCGTACATAACTTTGCCTGGTTGGATTTGAGCAACCCAGTACGCAACTGAACCTTTACCTTTACCTTGACGAACTTCAAGAGGCTTTTCAGTAATAGGTTTGTCTGGGAACACACGGATCCAGATTTGACCTTGACGCTTAATGTGACGTGTCATAGCACGACGTGCCGCTTCGATTTGACGTGCAGTCAGGCGACCACGGCCAACAGCTTTAAGACCGAATTCGCCGAAGCTTACTTCAGTACCTTTAGCTAGACCACGGTTACGACCAGTCATAACCTTGCGGAACTTAGTACGTTTTGGTTGTAGCATCGTTCGACTCCTTACTTACGGCCTTTACGCTGCTTCTTAGGCTTATCGCCTTTTGGCTCTACTGCGTTAGCAGCTGGCATACCGCCTAGAATCTCACCTTTGAAGATCCAAACTTTAATGCCGATCACACCGTATTGAGTGTGAGCCGAAGAAGTTGCGTAATCAATGTCTGCACGTAGAGTGTGTAGAGGCACACGGCCTTCACGGTACCACTCTGAACGTGCGATTTCAGCACCGCCAAGACGGCCGCCTACTTGTACTTTGATGCCTTTAGCGCCTAGACGCATAGCATTTTGTACCGCACGCTTCATTGCACGACGGAACATAACACGACGCTCTAGTTGAGACGCGATGCTATCAGCTACAAGCTGACCATCTAGCTCAGGCTTACGTACTTCAGCGATGTTAATTTGCGCTGGTACACCTGCGATTTTAGCTACAGCTGCGCGTAGCTTCTCTACGTCTTCACCTTTCTTACCGATAACAACGCCAGGACGAGCTGTGTGAATAGTCACACGGATGCTCTTAGCTGGACGCTCGATAACGATACGAGATAATGATGCTTTTTGTAGTTCCTTGGTAAGGAACTGACGTACCTTGAAGTCGCCGTCTAGGTTGTCAGCGAATTCGTTGGTATTAGCAAACCATGTAGCATTCCAAGGCTTGACGATGCCAAGACGAATACCATTAGGATGTACTTTCTGACCCATTGCTTACTCTCCTAGTCTTTAGCGATCTGCTACAACAATAGTGATGTGGCTTGAACGCTTCAAGATACGATCCGCACGACCTTTAGCACGAGGCATAATACGCTTCATGATAGGGCCCTCATCTACGAAGATTTTAGCGACATTTAGATCGTCGATATCTGCACCTTCGTTATGTTCCGCGTTAGCGATAGCTGACTCAAGAACTTTCTTAACTAAAACAGCAGCTTTTTTGTTGCTGAAAGTTAGAATTTCTAGAGCCTGGTCTACCGACTTACCGCGAATTTGGTCTGCAACTAAGCGAGCTTTCTGTGGAGAAATACGAGCAAAGTTATGTTTAGCTAAAGCTTCCATCATCTACTCCTTATTTCTTCTTAGCTTTCTTATCTGCAGCATGACCGCGATAAGTACGAGTTGGTGCAAATTCGCCTAGTTTGTGACCGATCATTTCTTCGGTAACGAAAACTGGGACGTGCTGACGACCATTATGGACAGCGATGGTCAAACCAATCATTGTTGGGATGATCATTGAGCGACGGGACCAAGTCTTAATAGGCTTTTTGTCTCCGCTTTCCACCGCTTTCTCTACCTTCTTCAGCAAGTGTAGGTCAATAAAAGGACCTTTCTTGAGAGAACGTGGCATGGCGATTCCTCTTTATAAATTATTTAGTGCGACGACGTACGATGTACTTGTCAGTGCGCTTATTCTTACGAGTCTTGAAGCCCTTAGTAGGAACGCCCCAAGGAGATACTGGGTGACGACCACCAGATGTGCGGCCTTCACCACCACCATGTGGGTGATCCACCGGGTTCATTACTACACCACGTACGGTTGGACGTACGCCGCGCCAGCGTGAAGCACCAGCTTTACCAAGTTCACGTAGCATATGCTCAGAGTTACCAACTTCACCGATCGTTGCACGACCTTCAGAAAGAACTTTGCGCATTTCACCAGAACGTAGACGGATAGTTACGTATGCACCATCGCGAGCGATGATTTGAGCATAAGCACCAGCCGAACGAGCTAGTTGTGCACCTTTACCAGGCTTAAGTTCAACACAGTGTACAGTAGAACCTACTGGGATGTTGCGCATCGGCAGAGTGTTACCTGCTTTGATTGCAGCATCTACGCCAGATTGAATCTGGTCGCCTGCGTTAACACCTTTAGGTGCAATGATGTAACGACGCTCACCGTCTGCGTACAGAACTAGAGCGATGTTAGCACTACGGTTTGGATCGTATTCTAGACGCTCAACTTTCGCTGGGATGCCATCTTTAGTACGTTTGAAGTCAACTAGACGGTAATGGTGTTTATGACCACCACCGATGTGACGTACTGTAATACGACCGTTGTTGTTACGACCACCGTTCTTAGAGTTTTTCTCTAGAAGTGGTGCGTATGGCTTACCCTTGTGCAGGTCAGCGTTAACAACTTTAACGACGTGACGACGACCAGGGGAAGTCGGCTTACATTTAACAATAGCCATTTTTACTACTCCTGTTATTCCGCGCCGCCAACGAAGTCAAGATCTTGACCTTCTTTCAAAGTAACGTAGGCTTTCTTAACGTCTGAACGACGGCCTTCACGCATACCTTGACGTTTGGTCTTACCCTTTAATACAAGAGTATTTACAGACTTAACTTCAACTTCAAATAGCTTTTCTACAGCTGCTTTGATCTCTTTCTTAGTTGCATCTTTAGCTACTTTGAAAACGATAGTGTTCGCTTTCTCAGCTGCCATAGTTGCTTTTTCAGAGATGTGCGGAGCACGTAGAACTTTTAAGATACGCTCTTCAGTGATCATGCTAGCATCTCCTCAACTTGCTTAACTGCATCAGCAGTCATCAGAACCTTGTCGAAAGCGATTAGTGATACTGGATCAACACCAGCAACATCACGTGCATCTACTTTGTATAGGTTACGAGCAGCTAAGAATAGATTTTCATCTACTTCGCCAGTCACAATCAGAACGTCATTTAGCTCAAGCTCTTTAAGCTTAGCTACAAGTTCTTTTGTTTTTGGTGCTTCTACAGAGAAGTTATCAACAACGATTAGACGCTCTTGACGAATCAACTCAGAAAGAATGCTTTTCATAGCACCGCGGTACATTTTCTTGTTAACTTTTTGGCTGTGATCTTGTGGTTTCGCAGCAAAAGTAACACCACCTGTACGCCAGATTGGGCTACGAATTGTACCAGCACGTGCACGGCCAGTACCTTTTTGGCGCCATGGCTTAGCACCGCCGCCTGATACTTCAGAACGAGTCTTTTGAGCACGAGTACCTTGACGAGCACCTGCTGCATACGCAACAACTACTTGGTGTACTAGAGCTTCGTTAAAGTCACGTCCGAAAGTAGTCTCGGAAACAGTTAGTGCATCAGCACCTTTAACCATCAATTCCATTACTTACTCCTAGACGTTATGCTTTAACAGCAGGTTTTACGATCACGTTACCGCCTGTTGAGCCTGGTACTGCACCTTTAATAAGGAGTAGATTGCGCTCAGCGTCAACACGTACGATCTCTAGGTTTTGAGTCGTTACACGCTCAGCACCCATGTGACCTGCCATTTTCTTGCCTTTAAACACGCGGCCTGGAGTTTGACATTGGCCAATTGAACCCGGTGCGCGGTGAGACAAAGAGTTACCGTGAGTCATATCTTGAGTAGAGAAGTTCCAACGCTTGATAGCGCCTTGGAAGCCTTTACCTTTAGATGTACCAGTAACGTCTACTTTTTTAATTTCGTTGAAAAGTTCTACGTTTAGCTCAGCGCCAACTTCAAACTCTTCGCCGTTTTCTAAACGGAATTCCCAAAGACCGCGACCTGCTTCAACACCCGCTTTCGCGAAGTGACCAGCTTCAGGTTTAGTTACACGGTTAGCTTTCTTAGCACCAGTAGTTACTTGGATTGCTGCGTAGCCGTCTGTCTCAAGAGTTTTAACTTGAGAAATACGGTTCGCTTCAACCTCAACAACAGTTACTGGGATAGAAACGCCTTCTTCAGTAAATACGCGGGTCATACCCACTTTACGTCCGACTAGACCAATCATTATTCTTATCTCCCTTAACCTAGGCTGATTTGAACATCAACGCCAGCTGCAAGATCAAGACGCATTAGAGCATCAACAGTTTTATCTGTTGGCTCAACGATGTCGATCAAACGCTTGTGAGTACGAATTTCGTACTGATCACGTGCATCTTTGTTGACGTGTGGAGAGGTAAGAACAGTGAAACGCTCTTTACGAGTAGGAAGTGGAATAGGACCACGAACCTGTGCGCCAGTACGTTTTGCTGTTTCAACGATTTCCGCAGTTGAAGCATCGATTAGCTTGTAATCAAACGCTTTAAGGCGGATACGAATACGTTGGTTCTGCATGAGACAGAGCTCCAATTATTAAAAATTACACAAACAATATCGCCACTCAAGCTCGAAAGAACGAGAGAATGCCGATTGATTTATGTGAAACCGTAGCATCCAAGATTAGGACGCATTGTCAGTTAACTTTTGAAGTAAACACAAGGTTTACTATTTTTATTAACCGCGAACATAAGCTGAGTATACATTACTAGGTAAGACCTACTCCTCAGTGCTCATTGGTTCACAAACCGGCGTTAGCCAGTGCGATGCATTATACAGATCACATTTTAGTATGCAAGTGGTGTTGGAAAAATAATCGGAATATATTTGTGCAGAGCATTCGAAGAAAAGTTGTGTGACAAAAGCAGAACGACAAGGAACGGGGATGATACTAAGGGAAAGCAAAAAGAAGTGGTGGGAACGTGGAAAAATAAAAGGGAAGCCGAAGCTTCCCTTTTCTTATGCAGTTCTTCTAATGAAGAGTGTGCAAAAATCTAAATGCTATTAAGCGAAGATTTTAGCTACAACACCAGCACCAACAGTACGGCCACCTTCGCGGATTGCGAAACGTAGACCTTCGTCCATTGCGATTGGAG